>DOPS01000342.1:0-13811 GCA_003512645.1 Desulfosporosinus sp. | reverse complement strand
TAATCTATTATTCTGAACCTTAAGAAAATCGTAAGAAGAGGGAATGCTCCGTTACTACCTTATCAAATATGTGACAACAGAACTTAGTTAAAATAAATTGGAGGGGAAATGGATGAAGACAATTGGTTTAATCGGAGGGATGAGTTGGGAATCGTCATCTGAATATTATCGCATTATTAATGAAGAAGTTAAGCAAAGGCTCGGAGGTTTGCATTCGGCAAAATGCATTCTTTATAGCGTAGACTTCGAGGAAATAGAGATCTGTCAAAGAAATGGTGATTGGGAAAAGGCTGCTCAAATTCTAACAGATGCTGCTCGAAGTCTTGAGTTAGCTGGGGCAGATTTTATTGTCATTTGCACGAATACTATGCACAAAGTGGCTAACGAGATTCAGTCAGCCATCGGAATCCTATTACTTCACATTGCAGATGTCACTGCACAACAGGTCCTTCTTAGTGGAATCAAAACTATTGGCCTTTTGGGAACACGATATACTATGGAACAGGATTTTTATAAATCACGTTTGGAGGCCCAAGGTATAAAGGTTTTAGTTCCGAAGGAAACAGATAGGGTAGTAGTAAATACAGTAATTTATGACGAACTATGCTTAGGACAGATCTTAGATAAATCTAGAGCTAGATATAAACGAATAATTCAGGATTTAATTGAGCAAGGTGCAAATGGAATCATTCTAGGTTGTACAGAAATTAGCCTATTAGTTAAACCTGAGGACTCGACTGTACCGTTATTTGATACAACATTACTTCACGCAAAAGGGGCTGTAAGCTTAGCGCTCGAATAATCTGGGTATTTTTCTACCGATCCCTGACGAGGTGTTCTGGACATGAGAACGTATCGAAAGCTGGCAACCTTAAGAGGAATCGGGCTTGGAGATTTGCTGGAAAAGAATGCGCCCGACTGGCGGTCTAGCGGGGATGGGGAAAGTCTTGATGATTTTTATCGCCGTTGTCTCAGTCAGGGACTTGCCTATCATGATGAACAAGGACGTGGAACGCTACCTGCAGGGTTAATAGAAGAGATCAGAGCTTTGAGTCAGCCGCCTGTGCCTTGGGATGTTGAACTGGCGCAATGGTTTGATCACTATTGCTCACCACTGGAAAAAGTGCGGTCTTATGCCCGTCCCAGTCGCCGCCAGTCATCAACTCCGGATATACCCCGTCCGCGGTGGATACCTGAAGCAGGATCTGAGGAAGGAAGAACTTACGGGGTTATTCTGGACACCTCAGGTTCCATGGATCGTTCCTTGCTGGCCAAAGCCTTGGGCGCTATTGCCAGCTACAGTATTTCCCGGGATGTACCCTTAGTAAGGGTGGTCTTTTGTGATGCGGCTACCTATGATCAAGGATATCTGCCATCTGAAGCCATCGCTGAAAGTGTTAAGATCAAAGGACGCGGAGGTACAATCCTGCAGCCCGGCATTGATCTGCTGGAGAAAGCGGAGGATTTCCTAAAAAATGGTCCGCTTTTGCTTATCACCGATGGCTATTGTGAGCCGCTTAGGATTCATCGGGATCACGCCTTCCTAATGCCGAAAGGGAATAACCTACCGTTTATACCCAGAGGAAAAGTATTTCGATTTAGTTAGGTGTGAAGTATATTACCTTTTTATACCATATTGTGATATAATAATTACGTTAGAATAATGAAAACTAACAAAACAATAGCATTGAGATCGGGGTGTTTTATATGGACGCTGCCGCAAGTAAAGAGCTTGAAACGATTAAGCAAGCCATTTTAGATACAGTTATAGTTAATGAAATATACTTGTTTGGTTCCTTTGTATATGGAACGCCTCATAATGAAAGTGACTTTGACATTTATGTGGTTATCCCCGATAATAGTATGCGCCCTATTGAAGCAATGAAAAAAATTGGTGGAGCGATCAGCCGGAAGGATATTCGGGCAGTAGACATTATTGTCGGCAAGGAAAGCGTATTTAATCAGCGCAAGCAACTTCTCACTATTGAAAGAACAATTTTCAGAGATGGGGTGAAGCTCTATGGACAAGAACGGCATAGTCAAAATCATGGTGTGATTTTGCAAAAGATGATTTGATAACCGCAAAATATTTATTGGGGTTGCATCCACTTAAACTTGAAATCATGGCAATGGAGAGCCCCAAAAACAATATGCCTATCCTGCAATAAATGTTTTTCTACGGAAGGCATCCAATAAGCCTAAGACTGGGTTCTACCCGTCCTGGGCTTTTGTTTTTTCTGAAATTATGGCCACCGGAAAGGAATGGGGCGTTCCCTCTTGCGGGTGTATAAGCATATCATATTACATATTGTTTACAATGCCTTATTCTTGCAGGAGGAATGAATTCAGCGATGCTTTTTGAACGTGAAGACTGGAAGTTATTCAGAAATATGGAGACATTGCCCCAAAAAGCAGGGGTGCCCAAAAGTAAACTGTCGATGCTGGTTTGTAAGGAATTAGCGGACTGGATACATGCGGCGGCTGTGAAATCGGTTATGAGGGCGGTTTTTTCTATGTCAAGGATCGCGGGCCCGGCCTGGATCCAAAGATTAGCCTTTACGTTCTTGAAAAAAGTAATGATATTAGAGATCCTGTCAGGAATTTGAACATCAGGACCTTAAATCAAATATTTAAAGGAGGCCGTAAAGTGAACATGGTGAAACCTGGAGAAAATGGCTTATCTGAGTTGCTCCAAGATAATGTAAGTCTCAGACTCATTGAACCGCATATATACACGGTCTATCAGAACACCGAAGTCGCTAATTCCTATGATACAGGGTTTGGGAATATATACGACTGGGTAGCGTGCAAATAATTTCATTAAATTTACTGCACTGCCTAGATGATATTAAAAACTTAATGATTGGATTAAAGAATGTCTTAGCAGAGGATGGCAAGATGTATTTTTCAACATTGGTTCATGGCAATCGTGTTGGTGACAGATATCTTAAGGCCTTGGGAAACGCGGGCAAATTAGTACCCAGAAACATAGACCAACTTCGAGCTGTCTTGGATGAACCTCATTTGTCCATAAGATACGATCTTTTTGGTAATATGGCGTTTATCAATTATGAAGAAAATAAGACCAGCTAAATGGGATAGGTGAAGTATGCGAAGACGCACCATATTCCACGGGTTTGAATTGTAAAAAGTAAAGATCTTGGATCAATGAAAGTTGATTCAAGATCTTTATTTATTGGACAAACGGTTAATTAAACCAGAGCAGAATACAACTTACTCCGTCTTATCAGTGATAGGCTGTCCCGCCAGCCCATATAGCATTAAATCACATAATTCTTTCCACAAATCCTTGTTGCTATTTTTCAGCATTTCAGGCTGCTGAAAAACTATATTTTGATACATTTTCAGATAAAGTATAGCCGCTTCAATAGAAAGCTCTCTGCGTATATACCCTTCCCTACGGTTTTAACGTTCTTACAAAAATCCTTCACTTGCAACATCCTTGATGTATTTATACTGTTTACGGATCAGCTTCTTGAACTGGGCATCGCGCAACAGGAGGAGCGGACCATCCCTGCCGCAAGACTACTATGGAACTCGAAAGTTGCCGATAAAGTATGATTTATTATAATAATGTAAAAATATAAAGTAATATTGGATTAACCGTATGATTTGGGCACATTCAAGTCACATTATTAAGTTACACTCCTCTTGAAACGGTAAATTTGAAAAAGGGATTTTAATGACTTAAGCTGTTGATTAGCTATGTTAGTGATAGTTGAACAATAAGCCTGTAATCTTTTGAAAGAGGTTTAACCATGTTTCAAATTTTGGTTGTCGAGGATAATAAAAGCTTACTTATGTTAATGAAAACTCGTTTGCAACAAGCGGGTTATAACGTTTTACAAGCTCAAAATGGTCAAGAAGCTCTCGAAATTCTTGAAGACCAACAAGTTGATTTAATGATTAGTGATATTATGATGCCGCTTATGGATGGTTTTGAACTTATTGAAAGCCTTAGAGAAGCAAATTTTAACCTGCCTATTCTAATGGTGACGGCTAAAGAGGGCTTTGAAGACAAGGAAAAAGGGTTTAGATTGGGTACAGACGATTATATGGTAAAGCCAATCGATATGAACGAGATGATTTTGAGAGTAGCAGCTCTGTTAAGACGGGCTAAAATTACCAATGAACATAAACTAGTTATAGGTGAAATCGTCCTGGACTATGACAATCTGAGCATAAATGGGCTAGACATTCAGATTGAATTGCCCAAAAAAGAGTTTCTGCTCCTTTTTAAATTGTTAAGCTATCCCAAGCGAATTTTCACAAGGCAGCAACTTATGTCTGAAATCTGGGGACTAGATACGGATATCGATGAACGAACGGTGGATAGTCACATTAAAAAGCTTCGTAAGAAGTTCGAAGACAGACCAGAGTTTAAAATCATTACGATTCGGGGACTTGGTTATAAGGCGGAGAAAATTCATGATTAATAAATTGTCGAACTCAATTCGTGCCAAAGGGACCTTGATTGCCATCGGAATCTTGTTTTTCTCATGTTTTGTATCTTTTGCCCTGATGACTAGTCTTTTCTTAGTGTTCCATGATGACCTGAGTGTCAGCGAAGCGCATGCAGTTTTTGGAAGTTTCATGTTCGTAACCCTGATCTTATGTGTAGCCTTAGGAGGTTCACTATTATACTTTGCCATTAGGAAGATTTCTGACCCAATCATTCGAATTAGCAATGCAGCAAAAGAGGTTGCTAAGGGTGATTTTTCAATGAAGATAGACTATAAGAGCAATGATGAAATAGGAATGTTGGCCCAGAATTTCAACTTAATGACGACAGAACTCGGTAATATGGAATATCTACGAAAAGATTTTATTAGCAGCGTATCCCATGAGTTAAAAACACCTATTTCGGCTATACAAGGCTTCGCCGAAATGCTCCAAGATAAGGATTTGTCAGAAGAAAATTTTCAAGCTTACACAAACATCATCATTGATGAGACTAAGAGATTAAGTCATTTAAGTTCAAATATGCTGCGACTTTCTAAGCTGGACCATCAATTCATCCCAGAGAGTATTAAACGGTTTTCCTTAGATGAGCAGATTCGGAGGACGATTGTTCTTCTCGAGGAAAAATGGTCTAAGAAAAACTTAGAACTAGACATAGATCTTGATGAAATGGTTTACATGGGTGACGAAGCCCTGATCCAACAGATTTGGTTGAACTTAATTGAGAATGCTATTAAATTCTCTGCTGAATCTGGAACTGTTTTTATTCAAGCTAAAAAAATTTCAAACACGGTCGTTGCCGAAATTAAGGATCAAGGTATTGGTATATCCAAAATCGATCAAGGACGAATCTTTGAAAAATTCTTTAAAGCTGATAAATCGCATTCCATAGAGGGTAGCGGTCTTGGTTTAGCAATCGTTAAGAAGATCGTGGAAATCTATGATGGAGAAATAAAGTTTAGCAGTGAAATGGGTCAAGGGACAACCTTTGTTGTTAAGTTGCCATTTAGAAATTAATAAAGAGGTCACATTGAGGACATATTCTTGATGTAAAAAGAGGAGGAGCGAACTAATATATGAAGGGATTTGATGGCATGAAACGAAAAATATTTACCTTGGCTTCACTAGCGCTTATGTTGGCACTTATTACGTTTGTAAAACCAGTGCAAACGTTAGCGTTTTGATGCTCTATCGATTTTCCGCGTCAACGATGTGAAAACACTTCAAATTACAATTGCGGACCTGCAAGAAGGAATGCAGACAATTTCTAATCTAAAAGAAGATTTCAAAGGAAAGAATTTTGAACACAACTCTCTTATTAACGTTGTTTCACAACCACAACATGAAGTAACAAAACTGAAAGAGGCTGAAGAGTTTGATGCTTTCAAACTTCGTTTGCCACGTGAATTAGCATCTCAAAAGCCTGAGATTTCAGCGATGGATTCTAGCAAAATGACGTTCACGTTAGATGTGGATGCTTTCAACGAACTGCTGAAAGCAGTTAAGAGTCCAAAACAGCTTTCCAGCAATCTAAACAATGTCGAAATGTCTATGGTATCTTCAGCTGCTGCCTACGCAAACTATGATGATGTCCTATTCTTAGCGACACAGAAATCCTATTTAGAAGCGCCCCAAGCTGCAAAAAAAGAATTACGAGATGTCATGTTAGATTTGCCGTTAATTCCTACGAATCTTCGCCAACAACTTGCTGAAATCGATGAAGATAGTTCTGATATCTATCTTCCTGTCCTAGTTGGTTTCGGAAGAGACGTCGATTTGGGTGGGAAAAATGGTTACATCTACACTTTGTCAGATTTAAAAGGATTTACTGATACTATTCCTCAAGATATGAAAGCACCAGGATCACATAGTACATCTCTTGAAGATTTAAAAGGTAAGTCGCAGGTCGCATTCATGGATGAAATGAGCCAAACATTCATTAACAAATACGGTGAAGAAAAATTTGCTGCAATGAAAGAAGCTCATAAAATGGCTACAGAAGAAATGCCCAATATGGAGAACGCTTCTGTGCTGATTTGGACCAAAGATGGCAATTTGTATGGCTTAATCGGTAATAAAACGGATGCTGAGCTTGCAAAAATCGCTAGGAGTGTTCGTTAATGATCATCGAAACCCATGCTCTTACTAAAAAGTATGGTACTAAAACGGCATGTGACCAAATCAACCTTTCAGTAGAAGCTGGGCAAGTCTATGGATTCCTTGGCCGTAACGGTGCTGGGAAAAGTACTTGTCTTAAGATGTTAACGGGTCTTGTATTTCCGACATCCGGAAGCGGCACAGTACTGGGTAGACCGCTTGGCGATGCTTCTGCGAGAGAAAAGATGGGTTACCTCCCTGAACTCTTCCGTTATCAAGATTGGATGACAGGTATAGATTTGCTAAATTTCCACGCCCAATTAATCAAATTGAATAATAAGAAGGATCAAATTGGCAGGGTTTTGAAGTTAGTAGGACTCGTTGGGCAAGAAAACTATAAAGTGGGTTCGTATAGTAAAGGGATGCAGCAACGCATAGGGTTAGCCTGTGCGTTGCTGCCTAATCCACAACTGATCTTTTTGGATGAACCAACATCTGCTCTGGATCCAATTGGTCGTAAAGATGTTAGAGACATTATTGTTGCTTTGAAAAATGAAGGAGCAACTGTCTTTCTAAACAGTCATCTTTTAAGCGAAGTGGAAGCAGTTTGCGACAGTGTTACATTTATTCACAAAGGTACCGTTGTTAAATCCGCACGGATGGACGAGTTACTAATGAATAAAATTTCTTTAACAATCCGGGCCAAGGGCATAACTGAAGATCTGTTTTCAAAGCTAAATATACAACACGAATCATTGCAAATACTAGCAGATGGCAGTTTAACCGTTTGTTTAAACGATTACGAGGAAATTCCTTCCCTCGCAGCTAGTCTTATCTCAAATGGTGTGACACTTTATGAGTTAACACCGCATCGAGAGACGCTTGAAACTGTGTTTATGCAGATTGTTGGGGAGGAGGGATAATCATCGGTGCAATATTAATCGCCACGCTTAATGAAGCCGTTCGTAAAAAAACGTTTATCGTCATGGGTATTGTCACCTTTTTGTACTTGGCATTTTGGACAATCATGCTTAATTATTTTCCCAACTCATCAATGACTCGTGGAATGGGAAATCAATTTAAGCCCTTTGCGATTCAAATGGTTACAAAAATGGGTTTTCAATTTTCTTCCATGTTGATTGCCCTGCTAACGATTATGCTTGGATCGGGTGCCATTGCGTCAGAACTAGAGTCAGGACTAATTCAAGGGGTTCTCGCTCGTCCGATTCACCGCTATCAGTATATTCTTGGCAAACTTGGCGGATTGGTCATTTTAGTTTGTACGTACGCAACGTTGCTTTTCTCATTAATTCTGGTCATCGGAGCCTTATTTGGGCTTAGCACGATAACTAGTCTAACATTCTCTCAAATTATTTCAGGATGGTTGCTATATCTTTTGCTGCCAGTCGCAGTACTTTGCCTAACCTTGTTTGGATCTGTGTCTTTAAAAGCAGTGTCCAATGGAATCTTAATGATCTTCATTTATATTTTAGGTAATGTGGGTGGAATGGTCGAGATGATTGGGCAGTACGTGAGTAACAACTCAGTCATTGGTACTGGAATTTTTATTAGCTTGGTTTCGCCGTTCCAAACGATTTATAACACCATGGAACGGGTCATGGTTCCGAATTCTGAGCTTGCAGCAAGTGCAATGTCTGCCGCCAGTTTATCAGGCAGTGGCAAACCAGCAAGTCTATGGATGTTTGTTTATATTGCCATTTACATGCTCGGGTTTGTAACGTTAGCGATACGAAAATTTTCTAGTAAAGATATCACTTAGAATAGGTCCTTAAGAACAATTGAACAATAGGAAGCCAGCTAGAAGAGCTTCCTCTCTTTAAGTCTACTAAAAAAATCTAACTCTTTGCTTAATTTGACAAAAGCATAGAGTTAGATTTTAATAGGTGTAAAACAGGACGATAGAAAGGTTAATTATGTTCACAAAACAGTTCTTAGTCATTGCATCAATTGTTGTGTCAGTGTTAATGGTTGTTGTCGTCAATCTGGTACGATTGAGAAACACAAAAAAACCAGCAGTAGAAAAAAAGATTATTTTTCCGCCATTGTTCATGGCTACTGGTGCAAGTATGTTTATCCTACCCATGTTTAGACCAACATTACCTGAACTGATAAGTTCCGTTGTAATGGGAATGCTTTTCTCGATCATCTTAATAAAAACGTCTAAATTTGAAATTCGGGACAACCAAATCTATCTCCACCGATCAAAGCTTTTTTTAGTAGCTTTGATAGGCCTAGTCGCTCTAAGAATGATCGGGAAAATTATCCTTGCTGAGACCATACATATCGATCCTGCCCAAATGAGCGGTATCTTCTTCATCTTGGCCTTTAGCATGATCCTACCCTGGCGTATTAGTATGTATATTGGGTTCAGGAAACTAAAAAGACAACTCGACAACGCATAATTCTCAATGAACTTACTCAAAGTGAAAGAGTAAATGCTAAATCTTAAACTCAGGCCTGGATGACGTTTACAAAAGCTCAAGAAGATCCTCAGGGTATCGGCATGCACTCCTTGGCGATCGCTATCGTATCATAAACAGGAGAGATTCGCTCCTTAAAAAGTTTGGTGAAGATATTTAATGCGTTGGTTGAGAAGATAGAAATTCTCATATCAACGCATTATGTCTTGAATATGAAGAGTGGGATGAGGGTAGAAGAGTGATAAAAGCAAACTTCATATCTAGAAAGAATTAATGTGAAATCTTACAAATAAGTATGGAAATATTTATGGGATGTGATATGATTCCGTAGTATGATTGTTTATCCTAGGAGGGTCACCGATGAATTTCATTTTTAAAAGCAAGCTGTTTAAACAATTGATTGCTGTAATTGGCTTGTTGATTAGCCTTGCTATCGGTATTCCGGGTGCTTTTACCCTGTTTTATATAACCCCTAATGTAGTGCAAGAGAAATACCATAAAGTAATGATCAATGATGTGGATTTTTTAGCTGATCGACTTGATTGGCTATTGGCTAAAAGTCTTGTCGATGTTGAATACTTATCTAATAAAATTACCTTATCCGATCCCTCAAAGTTAAATGAAGCAGCAAAAGCTTTAGATATATTCGTAAGTAGCAGTGCTATCTTTACCGGAGGAATTGTGACGGACAAGAACGGGATAATGCAACTATTCTATACTTCTCCTCAAGGTTTAATCGAGCTAAAACAGAAAAACGACATTAGTGACCGGGATTACATTCAATACCCACTGGCAAAAAATCAAAGTTATCTTTCCGATGTTATTATTACTGGCTCCAATCCATCTCCCGTGATATTTGTCAGTAGCGTAGTTATGCAAGCCACTCAACCTTCAGGAGTTTTGGCCCTGAGTGTCAACTTATGGAACGAAAATAATATCTTCCACTCCTTAGTGAACGGTTTTCAAGAAAAGAAACAAGGCGATATCTATGTTGTGGATGGGCAGGGGACAATAGTTTTCCATACGGATAGAAAGATAGTGGGTCGTAAAATCAATCCTGGTATTTTATCCCAAATTACAGAAACCAAAGAGGAACTGTTAATAAATGTATCTACTGAAAACGGAAATGTAGACATAGCCTTGAGTAAGTTGGAGAGAAATAACTGGGTAGTTGTCTGCGAAATGGATCACAAAAAAATATATTCCATGATTAAAAGCAGTAGGTATATGTTGGTTGGCACAATGGTACTGGTATTAATTCTAGGGTTACTAGCCAGTGGTATTTTTGCGAGAATAATCTTGAAACCATTGGAAGAAATTACCAACGCCACTGAGATGGTGGCCGAAGGAGACTTAACACAACGGATAAATAATAAAGGACACAATGATTTACGAAGAGTTATTCATAATTTTAACATTATGACTACTAATCTACAATTTCAGTATGATGAACTGGAAAAATTATCAATGCATGACTATCTAACAGGACTGGCAAATCGACGATATTTTGAGCAACAATTTCAGCTCGAGTTGGAGCGAGCGTTTCGTATTGGACATTTCTCTACTCTGCTGATCTTAGATATTGATGACTTTAAAAAAATTAATGATAAGTTTGGCCATTTGGAAGGTGATAAAGCCCTAAAGCTCTTAGCATTAACTTTAAAAGAACAAGTGCGAGAGGTGGATCTACCCGCTCGGTTTGGGGGTGAGGAGTTTTTGGTATTACTGCCGGAAACATCAATAGAGCAAGGGCAAATAGTGGCTGAAAAAATACGAGAGAAAATAAGCCAACTCAAGATCGCTAGTAGAAAGGGTAATATTAACTTTACTGTAAGCATTGGCATAGCTGGCACGGAACAGGAGGCTGATTTTAGATGTGCTTCCCTTGACCGAGCAGGGGATGAGTTTTTAATGCGAGCGGACGAGGCATTGTACAAAGCTAAAAGTATGGGTAAAAACAGAGTGGAAATTTGGAAGTCTTCCAAAGCTAAATAGATTTAATCCCTGAGTAGAGGATTGTATTTTTATATGTCTTTGAAATCCCCAGTTCTGTTCAGAAAATTTCAAAGCAAAATGTTGTTAAAATTTGAACAGGCAAGACCCTGCCTCAATGAAGTGCATTCAGTGAGGCGGGGTCTTCAGGTTCCCAGTATTCATAAATTAAAATAATATTGAGGCTGCTTGTAAATGGAACTCTAGATACATCACGGCTTTTAGTGTTGAGCTTCGTCTCTTTTTTCCGCTATGAAATAGTCAATACTTTCTTTGCGTCGATGATTTTTAGCTTCAATAGCTTGCTTCTCATCAGCTTTAATCTCATCTGCATGCTCATCAAGGTAATCCTCAGCCTCATGCAATTTGGCTATCGTGTGGTTAATATGCTCTTGCAGGTGTACCTCATTATCCGCCCGATTATCTGGTTTAGCCAATGTAATCCCTCCCTCTTCATTAATGGACTGCCTTTGTATGATGACCTAATTCGCATGATGCTATGCAAGTGGATATCCCTTGGAATGATACCATACTTAACCCAACTTCTATAAGTTTATAATTTACGCCAATTACTTGTAACCTTTTGCACCACGTTTATACTCTATATATCAGACAGTAGCCAGGAGGAATTAATTGAAATTATCCACCTTCTTTGGGCTGATTTAGTGTATTATAAGAGTATTCCTTACAGAATCACCAAAGGATGGAAGGGAGCTGAAGAAGTTAAGTGATTTTTTGGGGGGAACGCTTGAAATACTTAGAACGGACACTGTGCCACGTTCTGCAATCATTATAGCTGCAGCTGTAGAGTTTTAGGTAAACAAAGAAGGAGGGGTACCTTGAATATTGATACCTTGACGAGCATATTCAATGTATGTTTACTAACGGGGTTTGCTGTACCTATACTAAGTCTGTTAACAGGTGTATTCGGGTCAATATTCGATGTGGATTTTGACTTAGATACAGACCATGATTTTGATGGACTTGTCCCATTCAATTTAATGAGTACTTGTTTTGCTTTGATTGTTTTTGGGTCACTTGGAAGATTGTCTGTGCGATACATGATGAATACGCTATTCACAGTAGTAATTATTGCGTTGTTAGTGTTAGTATCATTTGTCGCTTATGTGGTGTTATACAAATATGTGATAGTTAAGTTAAAACGTAATAATCCTTTAGCAATCACGAGTGCTGACATAGTGGGGTCTGTAGGGAAATTAACGTTGAGGGTGACACAGGATAGTGATGGTGTTGTATCAGTGTTGGATAGTACCGGGGCAGCCATATCCTACAGGGCTAGGGTATGTGATTTCTATAAACTTGACGATACTGGTAGGATAGACCAAGGAACAGAAGTTGTAATCACAGGGGTTGATACGGTTGCAAATATTTATTATGTGCACCCGTTATACGAATAAATAAATGAAGTGGAGTGAGTGGAGTGGATTTTATGTTTAGTTCGGTCTTTGGGGTTGTAGGGATAATCTTGTTAGGTCTTATTTTGATCATCGTGGCGGTGTTGAGCACTTGGAAGAAGATACCATCAGACAAAGCGGCTGTCATTGTAGGGTTAGGCAAGCCTAAGGTAGTAACTGGTGGTGGTACTATGGTAATCCCGATTATTCAGAGAATGGATGTCATTACACTAGAGAACATTATGTTTCCTGTCGAAATCAGACAAACTAAGACGGCATTAGGGGTACCACTTAATGCAGAGGGCATTGTTGTAATTAAGGTTAAGAATGATCAAAATAGCATTTTAGCAGCGGTACAACAGTTTAACTCTGCAAAAGAAGAGCAAACATTAACGACAATCAGAACCCAGGCATCTGAAATATGTAAAGGTAAGCTTCGTGAAATTGTATCATCCATGAGTGTCGAGGATATCTACAATGATAGGGAAAGTTTTTCAGCTAAAGTACAGCAGGTAGCAGGAACCGAACTGGGTGAAATGGGTCTTGAGCTCAAGTCATTCACGATCAATGACATCACGGATGATGAAGGATACATTGAGGCTCTAGGTAAAGAACAAATCGCCAAGGTTAAATCGTCAGCAGCTATTGCTGAAGCTGAAGCGGCTAAAGAACGTGAAATTCGTACGGCAGACGCTCTTCGAGAACAGCAAATTAAAACGGCAGAGGCTCGTAGACTTGGTAAACAGGCAGAGTTGGGGGCTGAGGCTCAAATTGCTGAGGCAGAAAAAGATAAAGAGTTAAAAATACTTTCGTACAAGAGAGACCAAGAAACACAGAAAGCCGTAGCGGATGCGGCCTATCAAATTCAGAGTAACATTACATCTAAGGAAGTTAAGAATACTGAAATGGATGCGCTTGTGCTTGAAAAACAACGGGATAAGGAAGTAGCTGAAGCGCAAGTACAGGTACTAATCATCACTGAAGAGAAAAACATTGAGCTTGCTAAGAAGAGGGCTGAAAGAAAAGAAGCTGAGCTATCAGAGACAGTTGTTAAGCCTGCGGAAGCGGCTAGACAAAAACAACAATTAGAGGCAGAAGGGAAAAAGTATGAGCAAGTTAAAGCTGCTGAAGCCGAGTCGGAAAAACTCCGCTTAGAGGGTGAGGCTCAGGCTAGTGTCATTGAGGCTGTGGGTAAAGCGGAAGCTGGCGCCATAAGGGCGAAGGGGTTAGCGGAAGCTGATGCACTTGCGGAGAAAGCCGAAGCACTTGCAAAAATGAACGAGGCTGGTAAACTCCAGATGGTTATTGAGAAACTTCCTGAAATCGCTAGAGCAGTTGCTGAGCCTCTATCTAGAATTGATAAAATCACAATCATTGGTGGCGG
>DOPS01000288.1:0-10919 GCA_003512645.1 Desulfosporosinus sp. | reverse complement strand
GGAATTTAAGGAGTTTGCTACTAAAGGTAATGTGATGGACCTGGCTGTAGGTATCATTATCGGAAGCGCTTTCGGAAAAATTGTATCATCACTTGTAGCAGATATCATTATGCCCCCGATTGGTCTTATTGTAGGGGGAATTAAATTTACCGATCTTAAGCTAGGGCTTAAAGATGCTGTAGTAGATGGTTCAGGAAAGGTGATTAAGGAGGCTGTCACCTTAAATATAGGAAACTTTATTCAGACGGCGTTTGACTTTTTGATTATTGCAGGTGCCATTTTCTTATTAGTCAAAGCAATGAATAAGTTTAATAGGAAAGAGCCTAAAGAACCACTCACTCCACCCGTCCCTAGTAAGGAAGTGCAGCTACTTACGGAGATTAGGGACCTTCTTCAGAAAAAGTCAATATGATTTCTTAGAGGCCTTTTAAGGTTTTTACTAAGTCCCTCAGATCTTTAGGAAAGGGAGCCCGAATTAAGATGGGAAGCCCAGTCGCAGGATGTAGGAAGGCATACACTAAGGAGTGTAGTGCTTGGCGAGTAATCAAAGTCTGTTCTCCGCCATAAAGATCATCCCCCAGCAAGGGATGTCCAAACCCCTCACAGTGGGCACGAATCTGATGGGTACGTCCAGTTTCTAAAACAAATTCAAGCAAAGTGACCTTCGGATAGCGATGGAGGACACGGAAATGTGTTCGAGCGGGCATACCCTGGGATCCGGTTTGGCGCTTGATAAAACTTTCAGGGGCAAATCCGAGGGGAGCGTCAATCGTTCCGTTCGATGCTAAGACGACTCCCTGAACAAAGCCGATGTAACGTTTATGGATATGCCCGCGTTCTAGTTGCCAACCAAGTTGTTGATGAGCGAATTGATTTTTAGCAATAACAACTACGCCAGAGGTGTTGCGATCAATCCGGTGAATTGGCCGATAGAGGCGATGTTCTCCTTTACGCTCCCAATAGCCGATGACTGCATTTCCTAAGGTGTTCGTCGGATAACGATGGTTGGGATGAACTACTTGTCCGACCGGCTTATTGACGGCTAAAAGGTATTCGTCTTCGAAGAGAACTTCGAGGGGAAGATCCTCGCCAGGAATGCTGGCTTCCTCGTCAGAAAAGAGTTGGATGGCTAATGTTTCTCCTTCTTTCCCTCGTGCAGTTAAATAGGTGAAACGTCCATCGACCCAAACGCGTTCCCCTTGCTTTAAACGTTGTAATAATTTAAGCGAAAAATGGAATTTATGGCGCAAGATACTAAGGTATTTTTGACCGGAGTCCTCTGCTCGTAGACGATATTCCCATAGTGAAGGTTGTCTGTTCATGCTACCTCCTATTGATGCTCTGCTTAAAAAATTCTGGACTAAAGCCGGCTTGAGTAACATACTTTTCTAAGATAAATGTGATAATAAAAGGAAATTCAAGAAATATGGAGAATATCTCCATAGTAAACAGCTTTGTTAGACTGAAATATTAGGAGGCCTACCATGAAAGATGCTCGTATCGAAAAACTAGCCGATTCTTTAATCAATTACTCGATTGCCCTTCAACCTGGCGAGAAAATCCTGATTGAGGTGTTTGGACCAGATATTCCACTCGCTCAAGCGCTTGTCAGATATGCCTATCAAGCGGGTGGTGTACCATTTCTGTCTATGGTTAATCATACCTTACTCCGTGAACTATTAAAAGAATTTACGGTTGAGCAGGCTGAGGCTATGACTCGCTGGGATCTTGCCCGCATGAAAGAGATGCAGGCCTATCTAGGAATTCGGGGTGGAGAAAATGCGAACGAATGGGCTGATATCCCTAGCGAGGCAATGAAGATATATGCTTCCCATTACCAAAAACCTGTGCATTCGGAGCAACGTGTGGGGCATACCCGTTGGTGTATTTTAAGATACCCTAACGCTTCAATGGCTCAGTTAGGAAACATGAGTATCGAAGGATTTGAAAATTTCTATTTTGACGTGTGTAACTTGGATTATTCCAAGATGTCTCGTGCTATGGATCCGTTAAAAGACCTTTTGGAGAAAACCGATCAGGTACGCATCGTCGGACCAGGAACTGATTTGACCTTCTCGATTAAAGGAATGTCAGCCATTAAGTGTGATGGACATGTAAATATTCCAGATGGGGAGATTTTTACGGCACCACTCAAAGATTCGGTTAATGGTCGAATCAGTTATAATACACCGTCTGTTTACCAAGGATTTACTTATGAAAATATTGTCTTGGAATTCGAAAGCGGAAAAATCGTTAAAGCGACTGCGAACGATACTAAACGGATAGAGTCCTTGTTTGATACAGATGAAGGTGCGCGTTACGTTGGTGAGTTTGCTATCGGAGTGAATCCATACATAAGTACTCCGATGAAAGATACCTTATTTGATGAAAAGATTGATGGGAGCTTTCATTTTACCCCTGGCTCCTGTTATGATGATTGTAACAATGGAAACAAATCTGCCATACACTGGGATTTAGTATGTATTCAAAGACCGGATTATGGTGGTGGAGAAATTTACTTCGATGAGATTTTAGTTCGCAAAGACGGACGCTTTGTCTTACCAGAACTTGAGAGTTTGAACCCTGAGAACCTAAAATCCTGAGGGATGAAGATTGAATATAATTCTAGATAAGGAGTTGATATCAACCGTCATGAAGGGTAAACGATTACGTTTGGTCTATAACCCTTACGCAGGTCGGCGAAAATTAACCAGACAACTCGATACAGTGATCCGCATTTTTCAAGAAAGCGGCTACGAGGTTTGTGTACATAGAGCATGTTCTCCTGAGGATATGGAACAAGTCGCGTCTCAAAGTAATGATGTAGACCGTTTCGTAATTGCTGGAGGAGATGGGAGTATTCATCAGGCGGTCAACGGGTTGCTGCAGATTCCAGAGGATCAACGTCCTGTGCTGGGTATTTTGCCCGTGGGGACGGCAAATGATTTAGCCTTCGCATTGCGGTTACCTAAAAGTATACCTGAAGCATGTAAAGTTATTGCCAAAGGAAATATTTTTCGCATGGATACTGGTCAGGTTAATGACCGATATTTTGTGAACGTGGCAAGTGCGGGGCTATTGACGGATGTTTCTCAAAAAGTAGATACCCGCGTTAAGAATACTCTTGGACAACTAGCGTATTTTCTCAAAGGAATTGAAACACTTCCTTTGTTTCGTCCATTCCATGTTGAGTTTGAGAAGGACGGGCAACAACATTCGGAAGAGGTTGTCTTGTTCTTGGCAGTAAATGGCCACTCGGTCGGGGGACTTCGGCAATTAGTACCAAGAGCTTCTCTGACCGACGGCAAGCTGGACATATTAATTGTTCTAGCATCTGGCTGGCCTGAAACAATCCGTCTTCTCCTCAACGTTTTGCGTAAAGAAAAAGTAGAGTCCGAAAAAATTATGGAATTTCAAACCACTGAGTTGACAGTTTACACAGATCGGGTCATTAAATCAGATCTTGACGGAGAATGCGGACCAGAAAGTGCATGGAAGGTTAAAACTGGGCCGAAAATTTCGGTACTTTGTTAAAAGCAAGAGGGCTTAAATAAGAGCGAGTAGAAAAGGGTGCCGATGGAGAAAATATCCTTGATGAAGCTTACGAGGTTCTCAAGTTGTATGCTTGATAGCTAACAGTAATGGAATGGAGGGATTTCATGACAGGCACATCCTTTCAACAGGAAATCTTAATTAAGCTCAGTGAGTTTAGCCCCGTCTACATGGTTGGTGGAGCAGTTCGTGATGCACAATGGGGAATTCCCTCCAAAGATGTGGATGCAGTTATGGCACTTTCCCTTCAAGAGATTCATAATTTAGTGTCTAATTGGGGGTATAACCCTCATCTAATGGGTGCTAAACAGGAGACGGTCAGTTTGTTCCAAGGGACAGAACGAGTGGACATCGTGTCGTTTGATGGAGAAATAGAATTAGATGCCCTCCGGAGGGATTTTACCTTAAATGCAGTTTACCAAGATGTAAGGACGGGAGAGATTAAAGATCCTTTAAATGGCCTCGAAGATTTAAAAAGTCGACGGCTTAAGGCCTGCGGGACTGCAGCGGACCGTTTTAGTGATGATCCGCTTAGAATACTACGTCTCGTTCGCCTAGCAGTCCGGAACAACTTGGAGATTGAGCCGGAGACTTGGCGGGCAGCGCTAGATCATATCCCACAACTCGAAAATGTCGCGGTGGAGCGAGTCACCGAGGAATTGGGGAGAATCCTTATTTTGGATGAGATTGATAAGGCCTTAGGGCTTCTCGATGACTTAGGGTACTTTCAAACGTATATTCCGGAACTAGCACGACTCAAAGGATTGGTGCAAAATCGCTACCATACCAAGGATGCTTGGGAACATACTCGCCAGGTTGTAAAAAATACGCCTTCCGTCGTCTTACTGCGCTTAGCGGCTTTATTTCATGATCTGGGAAAATGGGAAACAGCCAGTCGAGAGTGTTTTGTTTGGGGAACCCTTAAGCAGACAAACCAAGGTTATTCTGTTGATGATTTTAAATTGATAGGGAAAAACCTAGAGCACTGGAAGAATAAAATGGTAGAAGTCCATGGGGGAAGGTTAGATAACTACCCTGATACCATTGTCATAAAACGGATAAAACCAATGCAATACAAACTCAAAAAAACCTTTGAATGGGTTCCAGAAGGGAAGCGCCATTTTCTTCAACATGAAAAGGAAAGTGCCCGTTTGGTCAACCAAATCTTACCACGCTTTCGTTGGTCGATGGTTCTTCCCGGAGGAAGTCGTGGAGAACAAGAACTTCATTTTTTAGTCGGGCATCATATGTCGGGCACACTGGCCTTTATGACTAATTTAAAGGAAGACGTTCCAGATGCCAAGGTCATTAAAAAAAAGGCTCTCCGCTTTGCCTGGGAGATCGGTTGGGATGGGCAAAATTTTAAGACCCAAAGAGTCGAGAATCTGCTTAATTTATGGAGAGCAGATTTTCTGGGTGGGAAGCAGGACGCCGGAAAACATCAAGAACAGTTGGGCCGGATTCAGGGCGAAATCAGAAATTCGTGTACAGTCTTAATAGAACGCGCCAACTCCCTGAATTGGGGGTTTTTTGAAGAATTTGTCCATGGGAAAGGGCTGGAAGGGGAACGGTTTGGCCGCTTCAAAGAACAGGTCCGTTGGAAGATTATGATGGATACAAATCTTAGTCTGACAGATTTACAATTTCTTGAAAAAGAATACAGACTTTTTTGGCATAATAGTTAAGCAGTAGTTTTTTTGTAACTATAATTAGGGAATTAAGTACTAATTAGTGAAAAATAAATCTTGACTTAAAGAAATTATAAAATTAAAATTATAATGATTTCGATAAAGGGGGCTGAAGCTAATGGAAAAACGTTGGCGTTGTACCGTATGTGGGTATATACATACTGGCGATAATCCGCCGGATATTTGTCCAGTCTGTGGTGTTGATGCGAGTTTCTTTGAGCTTGTTACTGAAGAGGAAGCACTAAAATCATCAGAAATTAAACCGGCCACTAAGCCTGTTCTGGTGCAGCCAGACAAAGCAACTGCAATTCGTCAAGCACTCTACCGGATTTCCTACGGCCTTTTTATAATTACCGCTCAAGCTGAGGGCAAGGATAATGGTCAATGTGCAAACACTTGTTTTCAAATTACGTCAGAACCTGCTAAAATCGCAATTGGGATCAATAAACAAAACTATACCCATGAGCTTATCCAGAAGAGCGGTAAGTTTGGTGTTTCTGTATTAAGCCAAACAGGTCAGGACTATGCGCGAGGATTTGGATATCGATCGGGTCGGGATGTCAATAAGTTTGAGGGTTTGGCTGTNNACGGGGCAATTGGATGCAGGAACTCACACGTTATTTTTAGGGGACGTGACTGCAGGGGAGATCCTTCAAGAAGGAGATCCAATGACTTATGCCTTTTTTAGGGCATCCAAATAGTCAAATACTGCCGAAACATTATATACCCCTCGCAAAGATTGTGGGGGGCTATTTTTCATACTCTCAGGTTGTAAAGTATCGGGCAAGCTCAAGTTGATATGAAGCCTTGATTTATCCGAGGAGGAAAGGGCAAAATTGGATAAGCAACTGCAGTGGAAGAATAATATAAAAAAATGGGCATCTCAATTAGGGTTTGTCTCAATTGGGTTTACCAAAGCAGACATGATTGATGATTTAGCCCCTATGGTGCAAGCTCGGATTGATCAAGGGCTGGCGACACCTTTTGAAGATACGGAAATCCAGCGGCGGCTTGATCCTCGAGCAGTTTGGCGACTTTGCCAGACGGTTGTTGTCCTAGCCTATCCGCTCCCTTCTTCGCTTCCACCCCAAAAAGGAGAGGGTGTATTGGCACGCTCAGCAGTAGGAGGGGACTATCATCACGTCCTTGATCAGAAGATTAAGGCTTTAGTGGGTACGATGATTAGTAACAACTGGCAAGGAAACTTCGATTTCCAAGTGGATACCGGACCTTTGATTGAGCGTGGGTTTGCGGTACGAGCAGGGATTGGCTGGATTGGCCGAAATCAACAGTTGATTATTCCCAATTATGGTTCTTTTGTGACGCTGGCCATTCTTCTTTTGGACCAAACGTTTCCTCCAGATGCTGCGCTTAAAGCAGGTCAATGCGGAGCCTGTCAAAAATGTCTTCATGCCTGTCCCGCGCAGATCATTGGACAAGAACCTTTTGCCGCTAAACGTTGCATCTCTTACCTTACCCAGAGCAAGGAGGTGCTTACGGCAGAGGAACGCGGACAGCTGGGAACGCAAATATTCGGCTGCGATGTTTGTCAGGAAGTTTGTCCGCACAACCAAAAAAGAATGATGGAGGAGCAGGTGTTCCCAACCTCACTCCGGCGTGGTGTTGATTTACTGGAAACCCTTAATCTAACTAAAGGAGTGTTTCAACAACGCTTTAGAGCAACAGCGGCGGGATGGCGTGGTAAGGGCGTCCTGCAGAGAAACGCCTTTTTAGCCATGCGGAATGTTCAAGATGACCGTTTTGAATCGTGGTTAGCTAAACGCGAAAAGGATAGATCTTTGCCCCCTATCATTATTCCTTATGATAACCATTTATAATTTAGGGTTCACTGGTGATGTGTTAAATATTTCGGCAAATCGTTTGATTTCGTCAACCTTAAGATTAGACACATCACTGGTTACACCAGCAACCTTTTTCACGATTTGACGTTCAAAAAAGTTCATGTTTGAGACAATGAATTCCCCACCAAATAGTCCCTTCGCGATAGCATGATCTCTGATTTCCTTTGGATAAGCAGTTTCAAATTGTTTCTTAGATTTTTCTCCTTCATACATACAGCAGAGAAATAAACCTAGTTGCTTGGTCATAAGAAGGCTTTGATTTTGCTTGAGGAATTGTTTGACTCTCGATTTAACAGAACCTGCATAAATAGAACTTCCTAGGATGATGGACTTGTAGCTGGCTAAATTGGGGTTTGAGCACTTCTTGAGGTTGACTAATTCAACCTCACCCTTGAGTTGCTCCTGGAGTAATTGAGCAGCTTTTTCTGTTGTCCCGTGAGAAGTGGAGAAGACAATAAGTGTTTTCAAGACGATCTCTCCTTAGCCAATAAGATATTGATTCTCTCATTATATAATGGATGGCGTTGTATTTATACTTATATGAACATAGCTCGAGATGAAATAAAGCGAACAGGCACAGCGGTTGGTTAGCCGGAGTGCCTGTTCGCTTATTTCGAAGAGTTTTCTTTATAGATTTGCTAATCTTTGCTCGACAAAACGCGAAATTCGTTTAAGGGCTTCCAGAAGTTGCTCAGTGGAATAGGCATAGGAACACCGAATATGTCCTTCTCCAGATGGTCCAAAGGCCGTCCCAGGAACTACCGCGACCTTTTCGCTTTTGAGGAGTTGTTCTGCAAACTCCTCAGAGGATAATCTGGTCTTGGAAATATCGGGGAAGACGTAAAAGGCTCCTAAGGGTTCGAAACAGTCAAGCCCCATTTGCCGGAAGCCGTGAACCATCAGGCGACGTCTCCGATCGTATTCAGTGACCATGTCGTTTTTAGCATCAGTGGCGGAACGCAAGGCCTCTAAGGCAGAGATTTGGCCCATGATCGGGGCACAGAGCATTGTGTATTGATGAATCTTTGTCATGCCACCTATGAGATGGGCGTTCCCTGCGACATAGCCGATTCTCCAGCCCGTCATGGCATAAGATTTTGAGAATCCGCTGACAAAGAGTGTGCGGTCGCGCATACCGGGTAAGCTGGCAAATGAGACATGGGTTCCGTCATAAGTAAGATCAGAATAAATATCATCCGCAAGGACGAGAAGATTATGCTTTTCTACAAACTCTGCGATTGGGAGAAGGTCCTCCCGAGTCATGATTGCGCCAGTCGGGTTATTCGGGAAGGATAGAACGAGAAGCTTCGCTTTGGGGGTATATACTTTGTCTAATTCTTCCACCCTTAAACGAAAATCGTCTTTAGCAAGGGTTGGTACGAAGCGAACACTGGCCCCAGCCAATATTGCGCAAGGGGCATAGGATACATAGGATGGATCAGGAACTAAGACGACATCTCCAGCATCGAGGACAGCTCTCATCACTAGGTCAACAGCCTCGCTGGCTCCAGTGGTGATGAGAATTTCATCAAGTGGAGCATAGGAAAGGCCCAAAGTTCTCGATAAATGGTGGGAAAGTTCCTCACGCAATTCAAAGAGGCCAGCATTACTTGTATACATTGTCTGACCCTGTTCTAAGGAAAAGATGCCACTTTCCCGTATGGTCCAAGGGGTTACAAAGTCGGGTTCTCCCACCCCTAGCGAAATTACGTCTTTCATGGTTGCTACGAGATCAAAAAACTTCCGGATCCCCGAAGGGGGAAGAGTAGCGACATGGGAGGCAAGATACTTTTTCATGGCGAGACCACGAGACGTTGAATTGTCTCTTCCTCTCCCATAAGCTCGACACCGTCTTGCTTATAGCGGCGAAGTAAAAAATGGGTTGCTGTACTTTGAACGTGCTCATGAGGAGCTAGCTTTTCAGCAACAAACAGGGCGACATCTTGCATTGTTTTGCCTTCAACGAGCAAAGCTAGGTCAAATCCACCGGACATTAGAAACAAAGAGGTTATCTCTGGGTATTTTTGTAACCGTTTAGCAATTTTGTCAAAACCGTAACCCCGCTGGGGTAATACTCTAACTTCAATCAAAGCGGTAACCTTCTCCTCGCCAGTGCGAGCCCAGTTAATCATTGGTTGATAGCCAACGATTACTTTATCCTTTTCCCATTCACTGATTCTACTTCTGACGTAGTCAGGCGACAATCCCGTTTGGATGGAAAGCTCCTCAGGTTTTAAACGACAATCTTGCGCGATGAGTTTCAGCAGTCTGCGATCTTGGTCAGTGAGCATCTGATCCCCCTCTTTAATTGTTATTAACATGTAAATTATCATAACACGTTTTTCTGTGGATTTCAGTGGGTATTATCAATGGTTCCGGAAAATCTGTAAAAATTTGAAGAACTATACTTCAGATGGAGTAAAAAACTTCACCTGAAGAAAGTTTTCTATAGTCAGTATTAGACAGAAGCGCTCGTTGAATTAAGAAGTCCCCCGGCCAGAAGGATTGTAGCTTGTCGTTCGGTGAGATCATGTTTAACTAAGACAGGGACTGGGTCATTATCTATGGTAACGGCAAAAGGTTCAGACGAGTAAATGGCCTGATGAAGGCCTGATAGGTGTAAAATCGTCCCGGGCTGAATACGATCCAAATCTTTTTCTTGGACGAAGGTAAGGGGTAGAATGCCAAAATTAATCAGGTTTGCACGGTGGATACGGGCAAAACTTTGGACTAAGACGACACGCAGTCCTAAGGACATAGGAGCAAGAGCGGCATGTTCACGGCTAGAGCCTTGACCATAATTGTGGCCTCCGACAATGACACTTTGCTTGAAGGCTTTTGCTTTTGCTGCAAACTGTTTATCGATCTTATGAAAGGTGAATTCAGAGATGGCTGGGATATTGGAGCGGAGGGGTAGGATTTTAGAACCGGCGGGCATGATATCATCCGTCGTAATGTTGTTGCCAAGCTTTAAAATAACGGGCAAGTCAAGAACATCGTCTAAGGCAGGGGCTAGAGGTAGAGGTTGAATATTCGGGCCGCGTCGAATTGGGGTATTTGGATCACCAGGGGGTAAAATCATACTGTCATCAATTCGAAACCGCTCTGGAAACTCCACAAGGGGTGAGATTTCCAAGGTGCGAGGATCGGTTATGAAGCCCGTCAAAGCACAAGCTGCTGCCACTTCCGGGCTTGCCAAAAAGACGGAAGCATCTTGAGTGCCACTTCGACCCTCGAAATTTCGGTTAAAGGTTCGGACGGAGACCGCTTTAGAGATGGGAGACTGTCCCATGCCAATGCACGGACCACAGGTTGATTCAAGCAGTCGTGCGCCACTATCGAGAAGATCCGTCAAAGCACCATTACTGGAGAGCATGCTTAAGACTTGACGTGATCCAGGGGAAATGACTAAGCTTACGTCCGGATGAACGTGTTTTCCTTTTAAGATTTGACTGACGCGCATCAGATCTTGATAGGATGAGTTCGTACAACTTCCAATGGCGACTTGATTAACAGGTGTAGCTGAGTGTTCGCTGACTGGGACCACGTTGTCTGGGCTATGCGGTTGTGCGATTAGTGGAACCAGTAAGGAAAGATCAATTGCCAGTTCTTCATCATAGGAGGCATCGTCATCGGCAAAGAGAGGCACATAGTCCTCCGCTCTTCCTTGGGCTTCTAAAAATTTAAGAGTTTGTTCGTCACTGGGAAAGATTGAAGAAGACGCCCCTAATTCAGCGCCCATATTTGTGATAGTAGAGCGTTCGGGAACTGTCAGGGTTTTCACACCCGGTCCAGCGTACTCAATAATTTTCCCTAC
>DOPS01000228.1:0-10079 GCA_003512645.1 Desulfosporosinus sp. | reverse complement strand
ATGATGATAGGGCTGCTTGGCTTCTTGTTATTTTTTCTGTTTATTGCAATGCGTATGCCCATTGCCTATGCTATGTTGATCGCCGGCATTTTTGGTATCAGTCTTATTAATGCGCCTAATGTTGCCTTTAAAGTAGTTGCCACAGAATTGTATGGCACATTTTCTTCTTACTCTTTAAGTGTTATTCCGTTGTTTACTTGGATGGGTTTTTTAGCTTTTTATTCGGGTATCGGCGGCAGATTGTTCACTTTTGCATATAAGGCAATGGGGCATCTTCCCGGTGGATTAGCTATTGCTGCTCAAGCAACAGCAGCGATTTTTGGAGCCATTTCGGGGTCAAGTATAGCTACTTCCGCAACCATTGGTTCGATAGCCATACCTGAAATGCGAAAACGTGGGTATGATGTTTCTCTGGCAACAGCAAGTGTCGCAGCTGGTGGAATTCTTGGGGTATTGATCCCACCCAGCACTATCTTTATCATCTATGGTGTGATTACCGAAAATTCGATCGGGGATCTGTTTATATCCGGGATAATACCCGGCATTCTTCTCACGCTTTTTTATATAGGAGTAATATATTTTATGACGCGGAGGAATCCTGACCTTGCTCCTCGTGGCGAGAAGGCAACTTGGAAAGAGAAAATGTTCGCGTTCAAAAATGGTGGGCTTTTAGAAGTTTTTATTGTTTTTGTTCTTTCTCTGGGAGGACTATTCGCCGGTTGGTTCACACCGACTGAGGCAGGGGCTGTAGGAGCCGCTGGCGTTCTTGTGATTACTGTCGTTACTAAACAATTAAATTGGGCGGGCCTGAAAAAATCGCTATATGACACATTAAATACCACAGCGATGATTATGTTTCTCATAGCAGGCGCCAATGTATTTGGTCGCTTTATAGCCATTACTCGACTGCCGTTTGAATTAGGCATGTGGATAGAAGGTTTACCCTTACCGCCATTTGTTGTCATGTGCCTTATATTATTGATTTACGTAGTATTGGGATTTGTTATGGATGCTTTAGCATTAATCTTGTTAACCGTGCCCATTTTTTACCCTACAGTCGTGAACACCCTGGGATACGATCCCATTTGGTTTGGGGTCATGATCGTTTTAGTAGCGGGCGCTGGGGTCATAACTCCGCCAGTAGGGATAAACGTATACGTTATTAAAGGAATTGCACCAGACGTTCCGCTGGAGAAAATTTTCAAAGGGATATGGCCATTTTTATACGCGATTGTTGCGCTTATTGTCTTACTCATGTTCGTGCCTGAAATTGCAACGTTTTTACCGGATTTAATGAGAAAATAAAAAGGCCAATAAAACGGGAAGTGACTGAGGCAGGGACGTCTCCTTGCTTCCCTTTCTTGTATAACGAAAACCACCTAGTCAAGCAAACTCTCTTATATCTGAGGTTACTCTCTGGAGTAAAAGAGACTTTGTAGTCTTCAATGGTTAGGGTTCTAGTGCACGTGTCAATGGGATTCTTTAAGAAGTGATTAGAGCACGATATTAGGAGACCCACCGGAACGTTCTGGTTAGTACTAAAGGCCTGGACCCATGTTTATCTTACAAGGAGGATGATTTTTGATGAGTACTGTAACTGAGCAAAATAAAGAAATTGTAAAGGATTTTTACGATTTAATCATTAACAAAAAGGATTATGAAGCGGCTAAGAAATATGTAGGTGCGCGATATAAGCAACACAACCCGCTTGTCGCTGATAGACCAGAAGGATTGAAGGCATTTATCGAATTCCTTAAAACAAATCACCCTGAAGCGCGCAGCGAGATTAAACAAATTTTTGCAGACAGTGATTTTGTAATTCTACATGTTCATTCACTTCGTGCACCAAATACCCGAGGTCGGGCAATTATCGAAATATTCAGATTAGAAGATGGAAAAATCGATGAACACTGGGATACTATTCAAGAAATTCCGGAAACATCGGCCAACAATAATAGTATGTTCTGAGGCATTAACACTAGGTTTATCAGTTTTTCTCCAAGTTAAAAGGAAAGAGAAAAGTAGCTCGTGAGAACGTTAAGTGGTGGCGAACAACAAATGATGGCATTTGCAGGGTTTAATGGGCGGGCGTTCAATTACTTAACAAGTCTCCGGAACTCAGTGGTCCGGAGACTTGTTTTTTTATACAGTCAGCCCCCCATGCCGCTTTGCGGCACCAAGGTTGTATGGGAAATTTATTATTATAAGCACTTAAGAAGATTTTGCTTGTGTCAAACTACTGATTTTCAAGGAAACAGGGAAAGAGGGATTAAAGATGATCTTCAAAGTAACAGGACTAACCTTTGACGAGATAAATGTAGGCGATGAATTTCATACGGTCTCACGTACAATTTCTGAGGCGGATGTCGTTAGCTTCGCCGGAATTTCCGGAGATTATAACCCCTTGCATACGGATGAAGAATGGGCGAAGGAAAATACCCCATTTGGTGGTCGAATCGCCCATGGAGTCTTAATTCAATCGATTGCAACTGGACTGGCCAATCAACTTGGTGTTTTCTTAGGAACGACCATTGCAGTGCTTGAAATGACTTCACGTTTTGTCGGGGCAGTACGTTTTGGAGATACCATTCGTGCGGTTTTGATCGTAACAGAAAAGAAAGAAAGCAAGAATGTAGAGCGGGGAATTATTAAGGTCTCCTTAGAAGTCAGTAACCAAAAGAACGAAGCGGTGATGCAAGGTAACTGGATTTTGATGCTAAGAAAGAGCTGTCCAACTGCATAAAGCCCATAATATACTTCATCCCCTAAAACCCCGGTGGCCTAGAATCCAGTGATACTAGGTTGCCGGGGTTTTTAAAATATATATTTATTGGGAGATGAAAAAGTTCATTAACGATTTAGCGGAAATGAAGGTTTTTTATATTAATGTTGGGGGAGGAGAGCCTCTTCTCCATCCTAACTTTTTGGAAATTATGGATTATGCCCATGAAAAAGGAGTCTATGCTCAATTTAGTACCAACGGAACCCTGATCGGAAGTAAGATGGCTGAAGAAATCAGCCAACGCGACTTAAGGGTTCAGGTTAGTTTAGATGGATGGGTGGCACCAGTCAACGATTCTATTCGAGGAGCAGGGACGTATCAGCAAGCAGTTGAAGCAATTCGTTTACTTTGTGAAAAAAGGGTTATAACAGCTCTTAATTGTGTTGTAACTAAACATACAATTCCAGGCTTAGATCAAATGCTTTCTCTTGCGAATTTATATGGGGCTAAATTAAGGTTGTCTAGGTTGCGGCCATCGGGTAGAGCTAAAGACATATGGCAGGAACTAGCGCCCTCACGGGAACAATATAGTCAACTCGTATTAGTGATTTATTAGAGCAATTGCCTTTATTTTATTCGGTTAGTTAGCATCCAGTGAACGCCCGACGCGTAGTTTGAATTTTGCGACCTTAGATTTTTTTTAGCACATATTAATGATAGTATTATAAAAGAAAAATAATGAGAGAAAGGAGGCTTAGGTTTTACCATGAATAGAGAATCATTGATTTCTTTTGAGCAACTGATTAAGGTTTTTGACGTTTCCCATGATGGTATTATCGTTACAGATAATCACGCAAAATTTTTATTCGTCAATCAATCAGCAAGCGTATACATGGGTGTGCCTCATAAAGAATTAGTGGGCATGAATGCCTCTGATTTGGTTAAAAATGGGGTCTACGACCGATCAATCATAATGAGGAGTATCGAAAGCAAAAAACAAGAAACCGGTTTGGTTCATACGAAAAGCCAAAATATTGTGGTATCCACATCTAACCCGATTTTTGACGAAAATAACAACGTCATCATGACCATCACCAATGTTCAGGCTGAAAGCATGATCGATAAATACGCTGCTGAGTTGAAAAAAGAACGGGCCAATGCGACCAAATATCTCTCGACACTCAAGTATATCAGTTCTCTTAATTCGGATTCGAAGATTATCGCTGAGAGTCCACAGATGAAAAAAATTTTGGCCTACCTAGCTATCGCAGGCAGAACGAACACCACGGTGCTTTTGCTGGGTGAATCGGGAACCGGAAAAGAGGTCTTATCCCGGGTTATTCATGAAAACAGCAACCGATCCAATGAGCCGTTTATACCGGTGAACTGCGCAGCGGTCCCTAAAGAGCTGATGGAATCCGAGTTTTTTGGCTACGATAAGGGGGCCTTCTCCGGAGCGTTGCAAAAAGGCAAGCCGGGCTTTTTTGAAATGGCCGAACGTGGAACACTTTTACTGGATGAAATAGGAGAAATGCCTTTAGATATACAGTCCAAGTTCTTAAGGGTATTAGAAAATAAGCAATATAACCGCATAGGGGGAACGACCATCCTCACGACGGATGTGAGGCTCATCGCAGCTACCAATAAGGATTTGGAGAAGAAAGTTTTGCAGGGAACCTTCCGTGCCGACCTGTATTATCGACTCAATGTTTTAACGGTGCGAATTCCGCCACTTAGGGAGCGCAAAGAGGATATTGTGGCCCTGGCTGGCCTTTTTTTAGCATCATTTAACAACAAGTATGGGACGGATGCCGTCTTACAGCAAGGTCTTATGGATAAATTCTTGAACTACAACTGGCCGGGCAATATTAGAGAACTAAAAAATATGATCGAACGAATGGTCGTCACCTTGTCTGCAGGAGAACTAGAGCTTAACGATCCAATAGATGCGCGATACCCGGATTCGGAGATAGATAAAGCACCCCACCTATCGGTTGCCCAGGATCATCACGGAGATTTAAAATCACTGCTAAAAAAGGTGGAAAAGGAATATATCCTCAAGGTGCTGGAGGAATGTGAATGGAAAGTCCTCGGTGCAGCGGAGCGGTTGGGACTTCACCGTAGCATGCTTTATCGAAAAATGCAGAGCCTGAATATTGAAAGGATAGGTGAAAAAGAAAGCTAACCATTAAATTCTAAACAATCAGAAAAAAGCAAAACAAACGTAATTGCCAAATCCTACGCACGTAAGCAAAGAAAAAGCCCAACCCTAAGGTTGGACATGAGTTCTATTTTTTAGTTTTGATGCAGTTAGCTGGTAGCTCTTTCGACCAAGGAACAAACTTTTCAATCAGTTCCGGAGATTGGTTGAAATCTGTATTCGGCATCTGTTCCGCAATTATGTGCCGAGTTTGGTTATGTGCTGAATCAGGGTTAAGGAGTCTGTTCTGGTAGGTTTTGTTCAGATATTCGGCACATAACATCTATCATCCTTTTTTGATACTATATAAAGCAAAAAGGAGTAGATAATATGAGCCGTAAAGAGTACGAAACATCAAGTTTGTCAGACTTTGAGAGTCACCTTATGACAAACAATTATACCAAACGGGTTCTTGAAGTCTATACAAGTCGGGTATCCTGCTTTCTCAACTCCCTCAACTCAACGTACCTTCTTTCCGATGAAGAGCAACTAAGAAAGCTAATTGTAGAATATACGGCGGGCTTACCTCTAACTTCAACTCTTAGGACAATACAAGCTGCTCTTCATGCATACTATCACTTTACAACCGGAAAGCACTTCAACAAACGCATAATACCCAGGATTCCCTGATGGGTTGAGATGCCTTACAATCCCAACCGCAATCGGTCTGATGTGGGCTACAGGAATAAGACCCTCAGCGAAAGACGCCACTGCCCAATTTGCGGTAGTACAACCACCAACCGTTATTGGACCAATGAAGGATTTTACATTTGTCACAGGCTCGGTTACAGAACACGTAAAAACAGTTTTCGAAAGGATCCAACTGTAACTGTGTCTGGACCAATGTAGAAAGACCTTCAATGCTTTTTCGCATATCGCAGGGTTTGCAGGAAAGAAATATTCTGAGACCGGCAGCGTTCAAGCTCATAAGGGACGAATAGCAGCAATGACCTCACGAAGAGTCGCAGCTTGAAAGACCGAATACAGCTCGATGGAAATCGGTCCGATCTTAACAATGATCGGAACTTCCTTGACGGACGTTTGCTTCAACTCAATAAAGGTTTCTTGTTTAAGGTCAGCTTTGTCTTCGCGGTTGCACTTGGTCAACCAGTATCGGAGTGTATTGATGCTTAGGTTGTTTTCTGAGCACCATGCAGCAGCCGTTTGGCCGGAAGCACGGTAAGCGCTTACCAGCTGACGTCTGGTCCTGGGATAATTCCTCCTCAATTAGTCTTGAGGTTATTATCCCAGTTCTAAATGGGCATTTCTATGTGCCGAGTTTTTGACAATTACGTCGCAAAAAATAGACAAGTCGCAAATAGTCGACAGTATTTGTCTACATTTTGCGACTTTTTAATTTGTATCGATGCTAGAATCGAATGAATTTTCGAAGGATTATCCAGTTAAATTTTCACAAGCCCCTTTTTACTAGATAAATGGTTGCTATGGAAAAAATAGAAAATATTACTGAGCATTGAATAGTTTGGCATGGGGATTGCAACAAATATTGGTGTGATCACACTAACTGCAAATTCTTATTAAATAAACTGATGCCAACACCACTTATCATTACAAAGCACAGCCTTATCCTCAATACCCCAAGATGCATATGGGCAATACTGCGGAAAACGTTGTCAGGCAGTGCGGGATACCCAGAGAGGATTCCGACCAGTTTGCCTTTGACAGCCAGATGAAAGCCAAAGCAGCTATGGAAAGAGACCGTTACCAGCGCGAGATCGTTCCCGTAGAATTAAAGGATAGAAAAGGCAAGGTGACGCTGATTGAGAGAGACGAACACCTTAAGCCTGATACCACCATGGAAGGCCTGGCGCAGATGAAGCCTGTATTCGACAAGGAAGGCACCGTGACAGCGGGCAATGCCTCAGGCTTAAATGATTGCGGAGCTGCGTTGGTCCTGATGAGTGAAGAAAAGGCGAAGGAACTGCAAATCGAACCCCTAGCTGAGATTGTCGATTATGCGGTAGCCGGCCTCGACCCTAACGTCATGGGCCTTGGTCCAGTCTATGCGATCGAAAAGCTCCTTAAAAAGACAGGCCTGACGAAAGAGCAAATCGACGTTTACCAAATCAACGAAGCCTTTGCCGGTCAAATGCCACCAGGTGGTAGCAACAAGAGGCCCTTGGGAATCTCTTGCTACGAGGACAAGTTGGTGGAAAACCGTGTTGCCGAAATTCTATCCGCAATATATGAGCCGAAGTTCTATGAATTCTCCTATGGATTTCGACCGGGAAAGAACTGTCATCAGGCGGTAAAAAGTTGATAGGATGTATCCGCAAGAACGTCAGGTATGTAGTCGAGGCTGATATTCGGTCATTCTTTGACACCATCGACCATGAGTGATGATTCGATTTCTCGAACATGACATAGCCGACAGGAAGTTTATCGACCTTATCAGGAAGATGCTGAAAGCGGATGTGTTAGACGGGGGAAAGGTGCTGGAACATGAGGTCGGTAGCCCACAGGGGTCGGCTTCTTCGCCCACTTATGCAAATATCTATCTGCACTATGTTCTTGACACGTGGTTTGCCATAAAGGTGAAGAGCGAGTGTCGCGGTGACGCATACATTATCCGCTACTGCGATGATTTTGTATGCTGCTTCCAATACAAAGAGGATGCAGAAAAGTTCTATCAGGAACTGCCGATTCGATTTGCGAAGTTCGGTCTTAAATTAGCAGATGAAAAGACATGCTTATTGGAATTCGGCAGAGTTGCAGTAAAGAACCGAGCTGCGCGAGGCGAGGGAAAACCCGAAACGTTTGATTTTCTAGGTTTCACTTTCTTTTGCAGCATGGATACAAAGAAGAAATTCTTCCGTGTCAAGGTGAAATCGTGTCGCAAGAAGACTACAGCAAAATTGAGAATGCTAAATCTGTGGCTAAAAGAGCATCGGGATTGGGCTGTTAAAGACATAATTGACAGAGTAAATCAATCACTGCTCGGGCACTATCACTACTACGGAGTCACAGATAATTTTAAAGGCATTGCAGTATTCCAATTTATGGTTGTCAATCTATTGTTCAAGTGGTTGAATCGTAGAATCCAAAGGAAAAGCTATACGGGGATGCATTTCGAGACGGATTGATGAAAACTTTCCCGATAGTGAAACCAAAGATTTACGTAAACCTAACTGCAAACTATTTGTAAAGTTGTTGGAGAGCCGTATGCGTTAATTGCGCACGTACAGTTCAAAGAGGGGGGCAAGGTCGGTGACGGCCTTGTCTACTCACGGAAAGACAATCTACACATATATACATGCGGTCACTCCATGTTGGAGCAGCCCACTCACCTCCGCGTGATTTGTAGTTAATTGTTATCCCTAGGAGTTTAGAATAATAAAAAATCCGTTAAAAGCCAACGTATTTCATTACGTTTTGTGCCTTGAGCGAAGCTAAAGGAATGATTATATATATGAAAAAGTTTATCAAGTCCAACGAGATTTCTGAGCTGATTTCTAAAGGGACAACCATCTATACGTGTGGTTTTGGGCTCGCTGGATTTGCCGAAGAGATCGCTATCGAAATCGAAAAGAGTTTTCTAGAAACCGGCAATCCGAGGGATTTAACCATCTATCACTCCACCGGAACCGGAAATAGCAATAACAAAGGCATCGCTCATTTTGCCCACAAAGGCTTGGTTAAGCGAATTGTCTGCGGTCACTTTGGCGCTAGCGGACCGGAAATCGGTAAAATGCTGATGTCGAATGACATTGAAGGGTACAGCTTACCTCAAGGCGTACTGGCCATTATGCCCCGGGAAATTGCCGGGCGGCGCCCCGGCGTCATTACCAAGGTAGGCTTAGGAACTTTTGTCGATCCCCGACTGGAAGGCGGAAAAATCAACGCTCTGACCAAGACCAAGGAAGATCTGGTGGAAGTCATGGTCATCGACAACGAGGAATGGTTGCGTTACAAAACACCTAAGGTCGATATAGCCATCATCCGGGGGACAACAGCCGATGAGCATGGAAATATCTCCATCGAAAAGGATGGCATCCTTGTTGAAACCCTGTCCGTGGCCCAAGCGGCCAAAGCTTGCGGGGGTATTGTCATCGCTCAGGTTGAATACGTGGCTAAGGCTGGCACCTTGCATCCCAAAAAAGTTCGTGTGCCGGGAATCATGGTGGATTATGTGTATGTGGCCAAGCCAGAAAATAGTTATCAAACCCAAGGAACCTATTTTAATCCCGTTTTTTGCGGCGACTTAAAAATCCCGGTGGAATCCATTCCCGCTATGTCATTGAGCGAACGTAAGATCATTTGCAGGAGAGCGGCCATTGAATTGAGAGATCATGACATCGTCAATATTGGTATTGGCATGCCGGAAGGCATATCCGCCGTCGCTGCAGAAGAAAAGGTTTTCGACAAGATTACCCTAACGAGCGAGGGCGGCGGCATTGGCGGGGTGCTGGCTTCGGGACTTGATTTTGCCAATGCCATCAATCCAGAAGCGATTCTGGAGCAGCCTTACCAATTTGATTTCTACGATGGTGGCGGCATCGATGTGGCCTTCTTGGGACTTGCCCAAACGGATAAAAAAGGAAATGTTAACGTCAGTAAATTTCATAATAAGGTAGCGGGGCCCGGTGGATTTATTAATATCACACAAAGCGCGAAGCGTGTGGTGTTTTGTGGGACGTTTACGGCTAACGGTTTAGAGGTTGAAGTTCTGGGCGGCAAACTTAACATCAAACGGGAAGGGACTATGAAAAAGTTTATTGAAGCTGTGGAACAAATCACCTTTAGCGGTGATTATTCAAGAAGTATCCGGCAACAGGTGATCTATGTGACTGAACGGGCTGTCTTTGAATTGACGGATAGCGGTCTCGAGTTGCTGGAAATTGCTCCAGGGATAGACTTGGAACATGATGTTTTGCGTCTGATGGATTTTAAGCCGGTGATCAATAACGTAAAACTCATGCCTCACGAGATATTTCAGGAAAGTTGGAATGGGTTGAGCGAATGGATCGCGAGACATAATTAACAATACTAAAATAACAAATTAGATGGAGGGGATTACAATGACATTAAAAATCGGTGTTTTGGGCGCAGGTTCAATGGGCGGGGGTATCGCTCCTAGCTGCAGTGAAAGGTATAGAGGTACGTCACCTCGGGCGTCGATATGTTGTATAATACTGT
>DOPS01000173.1:0-8402 GCA_003512645.1 Desulfosporosinus sp. | reverse complement strand
ACACAACTTGTCCCGAATAGAACGGATGCCTACCTCATCGATTGCCTGGTCCGCGATTTTTTTGTCTTTCCCGGATGGCACGGAAAAAAGGCCAATATGCCTAGCCCGACCCATGATTACAAGTTCTCTGACCGTATAGGGAAAAGAGAGCCCCTGCGCTTGCGGCACATAACCAATAGAAATCTGCTTTGACGCTTCCCGCGAAGACCCCATAGACTTTCCATTGATCAACGTCTCACCTAGCCTCCATTTCAGAATCCCTGTCACGCACTTTAGGATCGTCGTTTTGCCGATCCCGTTCTGGCCTAAGACAGTCATAATCTCTTTTTCGCCGAGGGTAAAGCAGATATCCTGTAATAGATTATTGTCTTTTGTATATCCGAAATATCCATTTTTAACTTCAAGTATCATTGCCAAGCGCCTTTCGATGTTTTAAATAGGATCGCAAAGAACGGTGCCCCCACAAGGGCTGTTAAGATGCCGATCGGGATTTCTGCAGCCGTCGCCGTTCGCGCAATCATATCGACAATAATCATAAAAATCGCTCCCACAATACAAGCGGCAGGGAGCAGGCTCTTATGGTCTTCTCCCACAAGCATACGGCAGATATGCGGTATAACCAAACCTACCCAGCCGATCACCCCTGTAACTGTCACACAAGCGGCCGTAATGAAGGTAGCCATAACAATAATGACCAGCCTTGTCCTCACGGGGTTTACCCCTAAAGAATAAGCCTCTTCATCCCCCAAGGAAAGGATATTAATCCGCCATCTAAGGAGCAGCAAGACAACAATGCCTAAGAGAATGGGAACTCCAACCAGCTTCAAATTACTGTAGGAGGAATTGGCGAAACTCCCCATCAACCAATAAGTAATAGCAGGCAACTTGTCGTAGGGGTCTGCAACGTATTTGATCAACGAGATTAAGGCGCTGAATACCGCAGATATGATCATGCCGGACAACACAAGCGATAAGGTTGACGATTCTCCGCGCAGCTTAGAAAGTGTGTAGGTCATAAACACACTCAAGATGCCAAAGACCAGCGCTAAGACCGTGGCCAGCTGATTAACGCCCGAAAGCAATATGCCAAAAGCGGCTCCAAATGCCGCACCAGAGCTGACACCCAGCACATCGGGACTTACCAGGGGATTCTTAAAAACCCCTTGGAACGACGCCCCCGCGACAGCCAGCCCAGCCCCGACTAAAGCGTTCAACAGCGTTCTTGGCAAGCGGAGATTCCAGACCACTGAAGCAGCTATGCTATCTTGTTCCCCACCGAGGAGTCCCGCGATTAATATTTTCCCGACTTCACCCGGAGAAATAAAATATCTGCCCCCGAACAGCGATCCAAAAAACGTCCCCGCCAAGATTAGCAGCATGGCAAGCCACACAAACTTCAAGTTCTTTTGTTTGCAAATCATAGTGTATTTTCCTTGCCCTTCAACATAGAAGAAAGATGGTTTGACGTGCTTTATACCCAATCACCAAGTTCGGTTATATTTTCAGGTCAGGATTAAGTTTGCTATTCAAAATCCGATCTAGTTCTGGGTCAGTTAGTTTGTAATTGAAGTATTTCTGGTAAAAACTTTTCAGGTCTGCCCTCATATCGTAATCCGTGAACACCTCAGGGTGAAAAACCTTACCCAGCCACTTGATCATCAATGGGGTTTCCACACACGGCGCATCCCAGCGATAAATACCCATAGGTGCTTTATACACTCGTTTGTTTTTTACAGCATCAATTTTACTCCAATCTTGTCCTGAAAACTTGTTCTTATATAAATCTTCGGGTAATATATCGGAGAAGTTACTTAGGATAATGACTTCCGGGTTCCAGGCTATAACTTGTTCCATTGTGACTTTCTTCCAGTTATCCCCCGTCACCTCATTGGCCACGTTCACCCCGCCTGCAGTGTCGATCATGATTTTGTTCACAGATTCACCTGTGGCTACTTGAAGTTGTTCATCTCTCCGATACAGGGTCTTAGGTTTGTCTTTGCCCGCTAGTGCGCTCTCCTTGGACTTCAGATAGCTGTTGGTGTCCTGTTGATACTTGATAAGCGCAGCTGCCCGCTCTTGCTGGTTTAATATCTCACCAACCAGCTTGATGCCGTTTTGCAAATCCTCAAGAGTACCATATTTGATAGCTACAGAAGGTATACCGAGTTCTGCTAACTTTTTACCAGTTTCCAGCTGGTAATCCCAAATGACAACTAAATCAGGCTTCAGCTTAGCTACTTCTTCGTAATTGACGTTGAAGTTATTATCGACGAACGTCGAATTGACGTTGGCCATTTCAGGAGCCATGTCCTTCAAGATGTTTTTCTGGTAGGCTTTCATCACAGACGGATGCATACCAACAATTTTTTTCCCTGACCCATCAACCGCATAGACAATAGTAGCCCAAGGAATAGGCACGATGGCAATCTTTTCCACATTAACCTTAATCTCTACTTGGTTGCCCACCAAATCGGTAACAATTCTTGTCCCGGACGTTTGGTCAGCTGACGTTTTCATTCCATTCCCGCTGGATTGACACCCCGCAACGCTTAACACTAAAAACACGACTAGTAGAAGTGATAATAAATGCATCTTTCTATTACGGTGCTCGATCATAAAAATTCCCCCTCCGTTATATTCCTTAAAAGATTTATCCACCGAAAAAACCAGCTAAATAGTCATATCCTCTTCTTCCGATGTACGCGTAATGTGCATCGGCATACATCCGTCCGCTCAACCCTACATGCGGGATAGGCACATACCGGGTACTGCCTTCGCCTAGAAGTCCCTGATAAAGTGGGTCTCCGACAATGATATCCGGCTGTATTCTATCTATCCACTCTCCCAGCGCTTCCTCGCCTTCAAACAAGTGAACCCCGAAAAGCGTCTCTTCCTGATATACTTTCTTCATTCGTCTATCCATTTTCATCAAGCTGGTTGGTTCAACATAGTCAAGCCCAAAGTCGTTATGCAGACAAGAAGCCATGCAGGAAGCAAAAAGTGGTTCGCCGATCACGACGGCCCTTTGTCTAGGCTGTGCCCTACCAGTTGGAGCGTATCGTTGCTTGCTTGCGTTACTCCGAGGAATGTCTACTATCTCCGCCAGAACCTGAAACAGCCGCTGCATACCCCACAAGCCCACAGGCAAATTCATCACATAAGGTATCGAATATTCTTTTTGCATATATTGGGCAAGCCCTACACCCTCATGGGACACGACAAGGTTCAAGCCAGCAGAAGACATGCTCTGAAAGGTTTTCATATCAATTTTCTCTATTGGCGAACAATTAATTTCAAGACCGCACTGCCCCAGTTCATCCATGAGTTCGGTTAAATGTGTTTCCTTGCCAAGACTTAGAGGCGTATACCCGATGATATTCACTTGATTATTCTTCTTTTCCCTCCTTTCCAGAAAACGCTTGCCCAAGGTTAACAGCGTATAGTAAACGCCGGAGTAATAGGTCTCAAATCCCTCCGTCGGAAGCGCCAAGACGGTCAAGCCTGTCCGCTTGCTCAGCCTATCCGCCATTGCCCCGATATCGACTCCCGTCAAAGCTGGGACCGGCGTACCAATAATTGCGATGAGTTCGGTCTGCCGATTTTGCGCCCGGAGCCTTTCCGCATGAAACAGGAATTCCTCTGCTGCGCCCATGACGGCTTCCATCTCCCCCAACTTGGAACTGAAGAACAAAGTCTGCCGCAAATCCCTGATTTCATCACATTCGATGACTGCGCTACTACACCCGCCGGGCGAGTACAGAAGGTTAAGTGAATGCAAAGCAAGGAGAACAGAGCAGGCACCAGAATAGTCACTTGCCAACGAAGGTATGCGGGACAAAAAACTGCTCATCTCATACCCTCCAAAATTTCTATGATCCCCTCATATCCGAAACGATAGTCGGCACTCACCACTATTTCTTTGGCTTTTAGACAATAAAATGATGCTTTCTCTCCAATAGCAATGTCTATTCCTTCAAATCCGCCCATCTGCGTTTCAACAGTTACGTTGGAAACCAAGAAAACCTCCGCCTGGCTTCCCGTGGCAGAAAGCGCCTGAATATACGTCATATCTTGCTTGTTCACTGTTTCGGCAAATATTGCAGCAACAGAAAGGCCGATCAACTCCAGCGCCTGGGCGAGCTCAAAGGACCTTGGCCCAATCCCCACCGCAATTCGTTTTCCAACCAACGCCACAGCTACTTCGGCAGCAACTCTGTGGTACTCTTTGGCATCCTGGCTAAAATCCCAAGTAACCTGCATTCCCTCCATCAACGCTGCATAGTTATGCTTAATCTCTTTCATGTTGTAGCAGGCAGGCAAATATAGGAAGGGTATGTTCCATTTTTCCCACATGCGCACCGCCAAATCATAACCAAAACGATCCAAGGCGATGTTTAACTTTCCGTTTGCCATGTCCTCAAATTCTTCGTAGGAGTCCAGCGCGGCAAATTCTCTGATTTCCTCACCGGTACAATAGTTCCTGAGTATCTGTCTCAGGCCGAAATCCTTAGGGAGTTTTCCTGAGTCTCCCAACAGATTGATGTGGCTTTTCGTCTCTTGCAGGACGCCCCTTTGCAGCAAATCGACAAAAATACCACAGAGCCGCTCTTTAGGAAGTGTCCTTCTCCGAGCAAGCGGCCCCCGCTCAAAAACCTTCACCGGTATCCCATACCGGCTTTCTATTCGTTTTGTTAAGCTTACAAACTCAGTACCCATCAGAATATCGGCACAAGTAATATAAACGATGATCGCTTTTGACCGACGCGTTGTAACAAGGCTTTCTAGCGCCTCCTCTAATTTTTCCAGATGCTTCCCGGTAGCAAAATCGTTGCTGGAAACCGGAAGTAGGAATAACTTTTCGTTCAAGCCCTTTTTCCCGGCCCTGAAATATAATACTCTGGAACAGGATGAGGGACCTGCCGCCACTACATCAATTCCCGGCACACATAAGACCAAATTGACCAGTTCCCCGCACTCATCGTCCGCTATACCCCTATCAAAAAAACTATCAAGCGGCATTTTATTCGCGATATCCGCAAGCTTAATCTTTTCTTCGCCGCTACTTGTTCTTATATATCCCGTGCAAGACAATTCCATTTCCTCCGCTTTCCGGTACCCATCCATCTATGCTTTTCGCAATTCCAGGTCTAGCATATAGTGACTGAGTTTTTCTAATTCCTCGTCCTCAAGCGCTTTGACTGGCCTATAACCCTGATTCTCAGTAATAACACCTGCCAAATCCTTAAAGAAACAAGCTGCCTTTGAATCCGGGAACTTTTCCAGAACTGTTTTGCCTTCAAGTTCCGAAAGAGCAATTTCCCGACTGAAAGGGACATCATCCACTACCCGCGTACCTGTTAAAATCGCAAACTGTTCAACTGCCGCTCTACTCGACTCAGGATTTCTGCAATTGTGAATTAACCCCCCCAGGGTTACCGGCCTTGTCTCCTGACTTCTACTGATCCCCTTCATAATATTGTTGGCAGCATATACCGACATAAATTCCGATGATGTTACGATATAAATTGTATCGGCATACCCTTCACGCATCGGAACAGAAAAGCCACCGCACACTACATCCCCCAGCACATCATAAATAACAGTTTCCCAGGCTTCACCCCATATTTCCAGATACTGCAACTCCTCCATCATGGTGATAATCCCCCTGCCAGCACACCCAATACCAGCTTCGGGGCCTCCGGCTTCAATGCAGTTAACACCGCCAAAGCCAGGAAATACAATATCCTGGCGGGAAATACCAAGTTGCTTGGCCTGCAATTGTTGCAAGACCGTGGGAATTTTACGCCCTACGAGACACCTTGTGGAATCTGCCTTAGGATCGCACCCAATATGCAAGGTCTTAAGACCCTGCATTGCCAACGCTACAGAAATATTGGCCGCTACCGTCGATTTTCCGATTCCCCCTTTTCCATAAAACGCCAATTTCAAACAGTCTCGCTCTTTTTGTATATTCATAATAAGTGGTCATTCCTTTCGCTGTACTCAAGGCACAAAAATTAATGAAAGTGCCCCTTCCTCACACTTCTACAAAGCTGTAATAGCTAGCCAAAATAAAGAGACAACCCCTCATCACTAATCATAAAGACAGTAATGAATCAGTTGTCTCGAACGACGCGTTCTTCCCCGCTTTCAAGTCGCATTCGCATTTTTGAAAACAGATCCCGCTAGCAGAAGACTTTTACCCAAAAGGTCAGTTTCCCTCGGGAAAGCAAATATGTACCCATAAAATAGATAAGGCCCTCCAAAATTTGAAGGGCCAGATAAACTCAGGTCCCTCCACCCATCCATCGTGAGTAAAGTATATGAGCAATCAGGTCTCCTGGCTCAGGTTCATCGTTTAGTGCCTCCTTCCCAAGTTTCCTCAGTGGATGTAGCACAAACTCCCCATTACAGTGGCGGGACCGCGCTGGATTTACATCAGCTTCCCTGTTATTATTTTTCCGTTAAGAAAAATCGCTTGCTCATTTGTTAAATTATTAAATTGTTAAAATGGCAAATTAAACATATCACATAGACAATACTTGGTCAAGTGCGAACCGACGAGGGTTCTCCGAATGATTTATTCTCCATCCATACAATAGCGTTCTCTAGAATCTGAGTTTTTTTCTATTAAAACACTTTTCACGTCTTTTTCTAAGATGTCTAACCCAATTGCCATAGTCTTCATACATCTCTCCCCCTAGTGTTCTAATCATACGTGTACCATCCACCGTCTTAGCCTCAGGTACGCCGTAAAAGGAATTAGTTATCTGAGTCAGTATAGTAATTACCCGATTTTTCCTCACGATCAGCACGACCTGATAACCCTCTTGTATAGGATCTGGGGCTAAGTAGTACTTAGTGCATCCTTTCATTTTGTTCAATATACAAGCTACCTCATTAGCCTCCTCAAAAGAAACCTCGTGTGCAGTTTGTAACCACTCCTCCATAAAGCGGTTAACTGTGAGTGGGTCTAACCCAAGTCTGCAGATAACACCTTCTAAACTATGAACAGTGGCTGTAATCATGACAATTCGCTCCCATACACTCTGTATTTATACATATCTACGCTCTTCCTTTTTGTTAATTTTCTCCCGTCGTTTCACCAGTCATGCCTCTTTCATAAGAAAATCAAAAAAACCCTCTACAGATACCTGTAAAGGGATATAGCTGACTTCGCTAGCCGGACAATATTCGCTGACTTCCCGGCATAATCGGCACCTCCCCTATCTTCCGTAGGTTCCTGTGTTGATCTATAACGAGCAGGTCTCCTGGCTTAAGTTCATCGCAGCCTTACGTCTTCCCGGTTGCCCAGTGACATTATATAAGGCCGCTCACTATCACAGTGGCGGGACCGCGTCAGATTGACTGACTTTCCTTTTCAATACTTCCCTGAGAAAGTATACTCGTTACGTACGTATTAAGTTTTTCATTTCGGGCTAGCAAATAAAAATGGGCTTGGTCAATTTCCAGACCTCTATTGACCTATTCCAAATTTCAGCACTTTCCCTAATCTGTTACTTCTACAAAAACTTAGGAATCCCTGCTTTATCCAGCTTATTTTTAGTGCATTTGCCCATAATTGTCCACCTCCCTGCTTACCATATCAAATCGGAAGGGAGTTATCTAGGATTTAGTATTTATTATATAAATAACCCATTATATGTTAACAAGCTATTGCACAGGTCGAATTGTTTTAGAGTCAGACCCCGGGGGATGGCTGACCGGACGAGTAGGGTACATTTGAAATCAACGATGTTGATGGTGATACATTTCATTAGCTTAGAATAGGTATCGCCTGGCTTTACTTGACTTGTGTACATCTTAGATCAGTAGACTAAATAATCTTGAACGAGAGCCGTTGCTTCATCTAAATGGGCGACAACAAAAATTCGATTTGTAATTCGACTGAGTACATCCAAGTCTGTGATCGTGCGTACCCTCTCCTGAAGAGTTTGAGATTCAGCGCCAAAACGAGCTTCGAGATATTGGCAAATTGTCTCAACCTTACCTTTTGCTTCTCCTTTTGCCTCCCCAATGACTACCCCTTCAGCTATACCGTCAGCTTTAGCCCTTTCTGCGTTCAGCCTTGAAGCTTCTACTGCCGCCAGTTCATCCAGTATCGCCTTCCTGCGGTCAAAATAAAGTTCCCGCAATTGAGGATCGGCACTCGCTACTTCCCAATCCTTCATGGCTCGGTCGATCATCGGATCTTCCATTGCAAACACCTCCAATCGTTTTCTGATTTCTTCATTCTCATTACCATCTAGCAAGAATAACCATCGTACCAGAGGATCCTTTTGGGGCGTGACTTCCTTCTTTCTCCACTTCCGACGGAGCTTAGGCATTTCGATAAAATCCAAATGTTTGGATAACAACAGATTATCCAAACAAAAACAGAA
>DOPS01000151.1:581-3023 GCA_003512645.1 Desulfosporosinus sp. | reverse complement strand
ACTAAAGCCCCACCTAAAGCCAATGAACCCGTGTCCCCCATAAAGACTCGGGCAGGATAAGTATTAAAGCGCAAAAATCCTAGACACCCGCCAACCAAAGCAGCCGCAAAAACGGCCATATCTGTCTCATGCGCCAGAACAGCTACCCCACCTCCATGAATTGCCGCTAACAGAGCAATTACCACATAACTTGCCCCGGCAAACATGGTAGTTCCCGCAGCCAAACCGTCCAATCCGTCGGTGAGGTTTACCGCATTCGTCATGACTACAACAACTAAGGAGATCAAAACATAGTAAAACCAGCCCAGTTCCAAGTGAATGGCTGTGAAAGGAATCGCCACATCCGTTCCCCGACCCAACCAATAAACCGAAACCCACAAAAGAATAAAGGCCAATCCAAACTGCCCAATCAATTTTTGATAGGCACGCAGCCCTAAAGAACGATGCATGACTACCTTAATAAAATCATCTATAAATCCGATTAAACCATATCCCAAGGTGATCCCTACTAAGGTGACCATTTCCAGGGAGGTAGGTTGTTCAGCAGAAAACAAAGCACTCACAATGATACCGACAAGAAAAATCATCCCACCCATCGTAGGCGTTCCAGCCTTTTTCAAGTGTCTTTTAGGACCATCATCTCGTACTGTTTGACCGAACTTAAGAATTCTCAAGACCGGTATCAAAAATGGACCTAAAACTAAGGTAATGATTAAGGCTAATCCTGCCGCTAAGACCAAACGCTCAGACATGTGTCATTCCATCCTTTACTCTGATCTTTCGATTCGGGTAGTAATCTCTTCCATCTTCATACCCCGAGAACCTTTAATTAACACCCAGGTCCCTGGGCCAAGCAGAGTAAGGAGATCCAGTGCCTTCTCGATCGCCTCTTCACGCGTATTCGTCACCTTAATCTGATTCTCAAGATATCCGGCCATTCTAGCCCCCTGGGCAATTTCCTCTGCTAATTTACCCACAGTGATCAGTCTACTGACCCCCAACTCAGCAAGGGTCTGACCTACTTCACGATGACCTGATTCAGCCGCAGTTCCAAGTTCATACATCTCGCCTAAAATTGCCAGGGATTTATTCACACCCGCTCGTCCTTTGAGAACTTGTAAGGATGCTTTCATCGATACCGGATTCGCATTATAGACATCATTGAGCAGGACAGTTCCCCCAACTCCTTGACGAACCTCTAAGCGCATTCTAGATAATTCTAACTCTTCTAATCCTACACACCCCTCAGCTAATGAAACACCCAAAGCCGTGCCGACCGCAAGGGCTGCTAAGGCATCTAACACATTATGAGTACCGGGGAGCGGAAGTTTAGCCTTGGCCGTTTCGTCTTGAAAAGTCACATCAAACGTTGTCCCCAAGGCCCCCCAAGAATTAAGCTGTGCCCCTTTTATCTGAGGTAACGCAAACTCACCCTCAATACCATAATATCGAATTAAATGCGAATCGTTCTTCGCCATCTTTACTGAAAACAAGTCCTCAGCGTTAAGGATCGCTATTCCCTCTTCCGGTAGAGACTCAACCAATTCCCACTTTGCTTGGGCAATTCGCTCTTGAGTTTGTAATAGCTCTAAATGAGTGGTGCCAATATTCGTGATAACCCCGATATCTGGTCTAGAAATATCGCACAAGGCTTTGATTTCCCCTAAACCCCTCATCCCCATCTCCAAGATCAAGAGTTCAGTACCCAGTGGAGCGTTAAGGACTGTTATCGGAAGTCCCAATTCATTGTTCTGATTTTCCTTATTGCGATGAACTCGAAAACGCTGAGAGAGCACTGCTGCGATCATGTCCTTCGTGGTAGTTTTCCCGTTACTACCAGTAACCCCGACCACCTTACAGCCTAATTCTCTACGCCAAGACCTAGCTAATTCTTGTAGTGTATTAAAGACCGATTTGACAAGCAGGAGAGCTTTCCCTTCTGGGACAGCAGGGCTGTTTACAAGTGCTTGAAAGCGAGCCTCTTCAGCAATTACCAGAACAGCCCCATTCTTCCAGACAACGTCAATATAATCATGTCCATCCACTTTTTCTCCAGGTAGCGCGAAAAACATCTCCCCGCCTTGTGCTTGACGACTATCTATAATACACCCCTCAACCTCAAGATCAGGGTTGCCGATCAAGGTTCCCTTGACAATTCGGGCTACTTCCTTAGTGGTCCACTTACGCATAACCTAGCCCCCTCACTGCTTCACGCGCTACTTCTCGGTCATCGAAAGGATGAACCTCCGCCCCAAAGATCTGGTAAGTTTCATGTCCTTTGCCAGCAATCAGAATTGTGTCTCCAGGTTTCGCCATGCGACACGCTGTCCAGATAGCTTCACGCCGGTCTGGTAAGGCGACATAGTCTACTCCTGACACTCCCGTTAAAATTTCTTGGATGATCTGATCAGGATTTTCTGAACGAGGATTATCCGAGGTCAC
>DOPS01000151.1:0-557 GCA_003512645.1 Desulfosporosinus sp. | reverse complement strand
GGTGTATGAGCGTAATCCACGATGACCTGGAATGGTTGACCAAGTCGAACACTTTCAAAACGACCCGGTACGCCAGAAATATCTGCTAATGCTTCTGCTACTGCTGCGCTATCATATCCTCGTTCAACACCCCAGGCGAAGGCTGCCAAAGCGTTATAAACACTAAAGAACCCTGGGGTAGCATACTCTATCTCCTGGCTATGCTGGCGGAAACGAACCTGAAATCTAACCCCCTCAGTGGTGACCTCAACGTTCTCTGCGCGGTAATCCGCCTCGTTGTGAATTCCATAACTCACGACTGCAGCCGCGGAAGCGTGACTTAATTCAAAAAATGCCGGATCATCTCCATTTAAGATACTAATCTTTGGAGAGGATTTCTTACCTTTTAAATAATGCGCAAACAAACGAGCTTTGGCCTCAAGATAATCCTCCATTGTCTTATGATAATCTAAGTGATCTTGTGTCAAATTTGTAAAAATTCCTGCGTCAAATTCGCAGCCTACTACGCGCCCAAGAGCCAAGGCATGGGAAGACACTTCCATCACTGCTAGGTCTAC
>DOPS01000152.1:0-6965 GCA_003512645.1 Desulfosporosinus sp. | reverse complement strand
AAAGCTGAGGAAATAATCATCATTAATAAAACAAGTCCAAAACCTAAAATGAGTTTGCTTTGCAGTTTCAGATCCTTAAGTAAAGCTCGTTTCCTATTGCCTTTATGTACCGGTGGCTTAGATTCACTTGCCTTTGAAGTGCCTTCAGTAGGTTCTATCATCACTGCCGTCCTATCCATCTTTTAACAACTCCTTAATAAACCCCAATAGCTACCTGAATTTAATTCGTCAACACATCATACTGGGTGTTAACTACTTTGTATTTCTAGCTCGCCCCCTTCTTTTTCATATTAACAAGTAAGTAGCTTGGTCGACTTGGTAGCTTTTACTGAATTCGCTCTTTGGCGAAAGATCTTCCCTGTATTAGCTTTCATAAAGAAACCTTTTATGGCGGTCTCATAGTCCCTAGGAACATAATTCCTAAAAAAAGCCAAACGCCAAAAACATCTCCATAGATATAGAGATGTTTAACGGACAGAAACCTTATTGCTATTAATACATCATCGACATACGCAATTTATCTGCCACCATTGCCACAAATTCGGAATTAGTGGGTTTACCGCGATCAACATTAATGGTGTAGCCAAAAAAGCGATTCATGAAATCCACGTTTCCACGATCCCAAGCTAACTCAATGGCATGCCGAATTGCACGTTCGACACGACTGGGGGTGGTCTGATATTTTTGGGCAATCATGGGATAAAGTTCCTTGGTCACAGCCCCAAGCAATGATACTTCAATAACTACGCTGACAATAGCATCCCGCAGATACTGATACCCTTTAACATGTGCTGGTACCCCCATCTGGTGAATCATTCGCGTGACTTCAACTTCAAGATTTTTAGTCGTTGGCGGTAAGACTCCATTATAGATCTGAGAATTTGAATTTGAACTATATTTGTCATGTTGTACAGTATTTGTGTGTGGTATGTTTACTGTATTTGAAAAATCATCTTGCAGTTGGCGAATACGTTTACCCAAAATATCTAAATCAAATGGTTTTAAAATGTAATAATTTGCACCAAGGTTGACAGCTCTTTGGGTCATCGATTCTTGACCAAAGGCGGTTAGAATAATAATTTTAGGTCTTATAGGGGCATTTTGAAGTTTCTCAAGTACACCCAAACCATCAAGATGAGGCATGATAATATCCAATAAAACAACTTGAGGTTCTTCCCGTGCAATTAATTCCAGAGCCTCATTCCCATGATATGCAACCCCAACAAGGCTCATATCTTCCTGCCGTTCAATAAACTCTTTGACAATCTCAACAAATTCCCGGTTGTCATCTGCCAATAAAACTCGTATAGGCCTTTGCATTTCCCAGGATCCCCCTCATTTCAGCCGTATTGAATTATAATTTCGACAATTCTTTTCATACTCCTTCTTTTAAAAGGAAGAAAACCTAGTTTTTATTTGTAAAACTTGACTTTATAAGGAGAAGAAGTAACCATTTCTAATGGCTACTCCTTCTCTAATTTTCCGATCGACTATTCTTAAGCCGCTTCCCTCTTGCCTGTTACTTTTGAGTTTGAGTCATTGAGCATGTTTTGGATGAAGACTCCGTATCCCCGCTGGCTGTCGTTCACAAAGACATGCGTAATTGCCCCGATAAGTTTGCCGTCCTGAATTATGGGACTACCACTCATTCCTTGGATAATACCGCCTGTTATATCTAGCAGCCTAGGGTCGGTAACACGAACGATCATGTTTTTGCTATCGGTTCGATTGTGCATGACACGATCAATGTTGACCTCAAATTCCTCAATTTTTTCTCCTTGTACCACCGTATAAATCTTGGCCGGACCAACTTTAATCTCAGATTCCCAGCCGACTGGAATAGCTTCTTTGAAAAAGGAGTTTTCAATTTGACCGCTCATCGTTCCAAAAATCCCGGTCAGGGTATTTTTTTCAATAGTTCCACTGAAGATCGAATTAGAAATAAACGAACCTATTTTTTCGCCTGGATGCCCACGTTTCCCCTTTTCGATGGCATAAATCGTCGAGGCTATTATTTTACCATTATAGACTTCAATTTTCTGATTGGTGTCCGCATCAGTAATCACGTGCCCAAGTGCTCCGTATTGTTTCGAAACAGGGTCAAAAAAAGAAAGAGTACCCACACCTGCTGCTTCATCACGAACAAATAAACCCATACGATATCGACCTGTTTCCGAACAATAAATTGGATTAACACTTTTTTCTATGATTTGATCCTGATGTTTAAATAACACGTTCGCGCTTCCATTTTTTTCACCCGCTAAATTGACTGCATTAGAAACCTCTTGATCTGTTCGAACTTCTTGATTATTGACTTTTAGGAGAATATCTCCAACTTCAATACCTGCTTCTTTAGCTGGGAACGTTTTTTTTCCATTCTTGTCAACGACCGGGGCTTGACCTACTACCATGACTCCTTTAGTTTGTAAGGTAACTCCAATAGAATGTCCACCTGGAATTAATTTTACAGGACTCATCACTTGTATTTCGCTAGTCCTTAAGGGAAAAATCCCAAATAATTTGTAGGCAATTTCTAATTTCTCAGACATTTGGGAACGGGATAATCCTGTGGCCACAGAAACGATTTGATTAGAGGGGACCTTCTCAATTTTTATGATATTTGACCAAATGCCTCTAAATTTAGGTTCAGTATGACTAATCTCTGCTTTATGAAGTTCAGGCAATTCAACTAATAATTGTAGGAAGGTACAACACAAGAGACTGATTAGTAGTAAGATGCTTCTTTTTTTCACTCTCTTATCATCCTCCACTCTATTCTCCCCATTTTTCTTCCCTTTCCTCTTTTTAGAGCGTCCTATAATAAGTGAAGTGAAATTTTTTAAATTGAATCTAACGTTAAATTATCCAAATCTATAGTCTTTCATCCTGTAAAATCAGTTCCTATTTTCTAAAACATTGGCAAAACAGACAAAAGAAAAAGACTGCATAATAAATTGTGCAGTCTTCGTCCATCTTAAGATAACCAAAAATATTTAAAGCAGATCATTATGACTTCGAAATTTTATAGAAAAACCATGCTTGGCAAGCCTTCAGACGCCGGCGGAGGCCGATTGTCCCTGTAGCCATGACTCGAAGAAGGATGGTCGAGATGAGAACACCGCCATGACTCAAACAAGGGTGTTTGAGTTTAGAACACAACCATGACTCAAACAAGGATGTTTAAGGTTAGAACATCGCCATGGATGGCAAGGTGTCGTTACTGATGTCGTCCCGATCGCTGCCATAACTCCTGGGCATGTTTACGAGTAATCTCGATTTCCCCGCCCCCCAGCATGCGGGCAAGTTCCTCAATACGATCGGATTCCGTAAGAAGGTCAACCCTGGTCCGTGTTCTAGTACCGTTAACTTCTTTGAGAATGCCATAATGAACATCTGCAAAAGCAGCGACTTGGGCTGCATGAGTGATACAGAAAACTTGTTTGTCGCTGGCGATTTTAGCCAGCTTTTCTCCGACTTTATGGATCGTCCTACCGCCGACCCCACTATCTACCTCATCAAAAATAAACGTCCCTACCGGCTCTACCTTAGCTAAGAGACTTTTTAACGCCAACATTAAACGAGACATCTCTCCTCCGGAGGCAACTTTTGCTAAGGGTTTAGGGGGTTCACCGAGATTGGCAGAAAAGTAAAATTCAATCCTCTCAGCCCCTCCTACCGTAGGTCCTACATTAGGTATGAAGCGTACTTCAAACCGACTTCTCTCTAAGCCCAAATCTGACAGTTCAAGGGCCAGACCTTGTTCGATTCGCTGAGCAATTTCCAGTCGCTTCTGACTGAGTTGCTTGGCAACTTTGTCATACGCTTTAAGGGTCGATTTTTGCTGTTTATGTAGGGTTTCAAATTGCTCCTGAACGTGGGTAATTTTGTCTAACTCTTGAATCATGTTCAAGCGTTTTTCCAGAATAGCTTCCACTTCTAGACCGTATTTTCTGAGCTTAGTCAACTCGATAAGTCGTCTCTCGATTTGATCAAGCCTTCCTGGCTCAAACTCTAAGCTATCACGATACGTTCTGATCTGTTCAGCTAAGTCCTCCGCTGCATAATAAAGGGACTCAATTTGCTCGATTACATCAAATGTCTCGTCCAATCGGGCCAGTTCTTGGAGTATTTTTCGAGTCTGTCCTAAAAGATCACAGGCAGCGTACCCTCTAGTAGAACCCTCATAAAGGGCGGTAAAGGCTTCAGAAATCAAACTGGTGATGCGTTCTGCATTATTAAGCCGTTTCTTTTCCTGGTTAAGTTCTTCTTCTTCCCCCGGGATAGGGTTAACCTGTTCTATTTCTTCGATTTGGTACCTCAAGATTTCCTCACGCTTTTGGCGTTGCTCGACTGAAATGGACAACTCCTGCTCTTTGCGGATCAATGCTTGATAGGCTTTAGCGGCTTCATTGACCTGGTCAACATCGTCTTGAACTCCACCTAAAGCATCTAATAGATCCCGATGAGTTTCAGCCCGGAAGAGGGACAAATGTTCGATTTGCCCATGTATATCTACGAGCCCTTCACACAATGAACGGTAGAGAGTCAGCGGGATTGTGCGACCTTGAACACGACAGACATTTCTTCCCGAGGAGTTTATTTCACGATAGAGAAAAAGTTGGCCCTCTTCCATCGGATATCCTGCTTCCTCAAGCCTCAGGGTGTATTCTGAGGTCAGATCTTCTAACACCCCTTCAATTCGAGCCTGAGCCTCTTCGTGCCGTATTAAATCCGCACTAGCTCGTCCACCTAAAAGAACCCCTAGAGCGTCAATCAGCATGGATTTTCCTGCGCCAGTTTCTCCCGTAAATACCGTCAAACCTCGATCAAACTTTAAACGCACAGATTCCATCAACCCAAAATTCTCTACGTACAACTCCGTTAGCATGACGTCCCTCCTATCCGAGCAAGGTGCTAATCCTGTCTAAAACTGTTGGTACTGCCTCTTTTGGTTTTATAACTAGCAGAATCGTATCATCTCCAGCTATCGTACCTATGAGCTCTTCCCAATTGCTATTATCCACGACTGCTGCTAAGGCATGAGCATTCCCGGGAATGGTCCGAATTACAATAAGACTTTCTGTGTCATTTATGGAAACCATGGTTTCCCGCAGCAAACGCTTTAAGCGATCTTGAAGGTTAGTGGGATGAGCCTCAGTGGGAACTGCATAACGATAATCTTCACCAGCACTAGGCACTTTAATCAGACCCATTTCCTTAATATCTCTAGATACCGTTGCCTGAGTGACATTAAACCCAGCAAGGCGCAGTCTTTCTGCCAGATCCTCTTGGGTATGAATGATTTCTCTGGTGATTATTTCTTGTACCTTCATCTGACGACGTGCTTTCATCACTTGCCTCCCTTTACTCGAAGTTCGATGTTCGATGTTCGAAATTCGAAAACTCCCGTATAGCGCAAACTACCCCTACCTCGTACCTAGCGTAACCGTTCCTGCTCGTACCTCGAATCTCGAATCTCGTGCCTCGAATTCTACTCATGCCAACGGTCTCTCAGTTTTTCTCGAACCACTTGGGGGAAACTTCTGCTTCCTAAACGAATTAACAAGGCCTTGATTGGATCCGTCTCGATAATCACGGTTTCACCTGAATAGATCATCTCGCTTTGGCGGCCATCAAATGTCACCATACATTTCTCGCCATTAGCAAGGAGAATACGAATCTCTTCCTTTTCAGAAACTACTATGGGACGAGCGGACAGGGAATGTGCAGCTAGAGGGGTCAGCAAAATTGCTTGAACATCCGGGCTGACGATTGGCCCTCCTGCCGAAAGCGAATAAGCTGTAGAACCGGTCGGAGTCGAAATTATCAAACCATCGGCTGGATAACTCACGGAGAGTTCTCCAGAAAGGTGTACTTGGAGAGTTATTATCCCATCCTTACTCTCCCTCGAAAAAACAACATCATTTAAAACTAGATGAGAGATATTATCCGTACCTACCCGATTAACAACTGCATTCAACATCAAACGCTCTTGAATTTTATAGTCTTGATTCAAGATCTTTTCCAAGGCTCCGAAAACGTCTTCCCGCTCTATTTCACAGAGAAATCCTAAACGTCCAAAGTTGACTCCTAAGACAGGAATTCCAAACGATGCACTTTCTCGAGCTGCTTGAAGAAGAGTTCCATCGCCACCTAAGGAAATAAGAAATTGGGCTTGCTGCCTAATTATATCTTCCCATTCAGTTAAAACAACCCACCCCCGGGCTAGAAACCAATCATTTATGCGTTCAGCCAGCGTCAGAGTCTCTGGTTTGGTCATATTACGCCATAAACCAACGATTTTATCCATCCGGTTATTCCGTCTCTTTCCGAGCAGCGTGAACCACTCGTTCTAGCTCTTTATGCCAATCTATGCTCAATTCAGCTTGTAATCCCAGCCAAGCTAAATACTCGATATTTCCTTCAGGACCTCGAATCGGCGAATAGTCTAAACCTAAGACATGAAAGCCCAGCTTTTCCGCCTCACTGAGGACAGTTTTCAAGACCTGTTTATGAACATTCTCATCTTTAACGACGCCTTTTTTCCCGACATGCTCTCGTCCTGCTTCAAATTGTGGCTTAACTAGAGACATAACTTGCCCATCGTCTTTAAGAATAGCAATCATTGCTGGAAAGATCTTGGTAATTGAGATAAATGCTACGTCTGAAACGACCCAATCCACCTTTTCCGGAAGGGAATCTTGATTAAGATAGCGGGCATTCACCCGTTCCATGGAGACTACACGAGGGTCTGTCCGGAGTTTCCAGTCCAACTGTCCATATCCGACATCAACAGCGTAGACTCGTTTTGCTCCATTTTGCAAGGCACAATCGGTAAAGCCTCCAGTTGAAGAACCAATATCAGCTACGACTTGATCTTTAAACGGAATATGGAAGGCTTGCACCGCTTTAGCGAGTTTTAATCCTCCCCGTGATACAAACGGCAGGATTTCTCCTTTCAGTTC
>DOPS01000226.1:4817-6180 GCA_003512645.1 Desulfosporosinus sp. | reverse complement strand
TTATCGATGGTTCATGATGAAGGCGAACTTAGCGAAATGGTCGACGAGCTGGTGGATCGTTTTGGAACTCCGACGCGGGAAGTCGAACACTTAATTGAAATTATCCGGATTAAGTTGCTGGCAAGCTCCTTGAAAATTGAGCAAATTCAGCAGGCTAAGCAAAACGTAATTATTCGTTTTTCTGCAGATTTAGGGATAACGGGAGAAAATTTAATGTCCGTGGCGTCGGCTTCCCCTTACCCGTTGTCGTTTAAGACGATGCAAAATGGCAATCTTGAATGCAAAATCCGCATTCGTACGATTGATCAAGAGGCTGTGATTGAGGCTTCACGACGGGTTCTTTCGACATTTTGCGACATTGCTTCAAGGACAACTCCTTGATATACTATTCTCATGTCAAATTGAAAGGGTGTGTCTTTATGAAAAAATCCCGGGTGGGAATGATTTTTGGAGTTATAGCATTGATGCTTGTGGCTACGGGGTGTTCCTCGTTGGTTGGCGGTAAATGGGCGGTAAAAGTGAATGAAGATCAGATATTAGTCAAGGATTTGGAAGAACGAGTTGCTGAAGCACAAAAAACTTATGAAAAACAAGGCATGAAATTTGACACAGACCAAGGGAAACAGGCCTTAACTCAGATTCAAAGCCAGTTATTAGACCGTATGATTGAAGGTAAACTAATCGCCCAAGAAGTTAAAAAGAATTCTCTTAATCCTGAGGATGCCAAAGTGAAAGAGCAGGAAGAGATTATTAAGAAGAATATTGGGGATGAAACGATATTTCAAGACACACTTAAACAACAAGGCATGACAGTACTGGAATTAAGAAATTTCTTGGCAGTTTATGAGAAAACGACTGGTGATATTAAATTAGCTGATTCAGACATTAAAAATTTTTATGATCAAAATATAGCGAATTACTCTCAACCTGAAAGTGTAAAAGCTCGTCATATTTTGGTCAAAACGGAAGATGAGGCCAACGCAATTATTGCACAACTTAAAGCCGGGACTGATTTTATACAGTTAGCTAAGGAGAAGTCCATTGAACCAGGAGCTAAGGATTCCGGTGGGGATCTCGGCACGTTTACAAAGGGAAAAATGGTTCCTGAGTTTGAGACTGCGGCGTTTAGCCAAAAAGTGGGTACTTTCTCAACAGTCCCTGTAAAATCTGAATTTGGATATCACGTGATACTGGTTGAAGCACACACGGCCGCTGAAGCTCCAGACTATGACAAAGTGAAAGCTCAAGTAAGTGAAGACGCGCTCAATCAAACAAAGGATTCGAAGTTTCAGACATTTTTTGACGATCTACTGAAGAATGCGAAAATCGAGTATTCTCAAGGATATAAGCCAACAAGTTAACT
>DOPS01000226.1:0-4784 GCA_003512645.1 Desulfosporosinus sp. | reverse complement strand
TTTTCGAGAACGACAAAAGGAGGAATGTGCGCCTATGAAAGCAACCGGTATTGTAAGAAGAATTGATGACCTCGGTCGTGTCGTTATTCCAAAGGAAATTCGTCGGACTCTTCGTATTCGGGAAGGTGATCCGTTAGAGATTTTTGTAGACCGGGAAGGAGAAGTCATCCTGAAGAAATATTCTCCTATCCGTGAATTAGGGGAATTCGCACGGGAATATTGCGATTCGCTATTCGAAGCAACCGGACATATTACTTGTATCGCTGACCGAGATACGATTATTGCTGTCGCTGGAGCCTCGAAAAAAGAGTATCTGAATAAAGCAATCGGACCATCCGCTGAACAAGCCATGGAGGAAAGAAAAACTATTCATATCGGTTTGGCAGGAGAGCATGCCATGTGCAAGACTTGTCCTGAAAATGATGAGGAGGATAAATGTAAGTATACGAGCGAAGTGGTTGCTCCGATCGTTTCACAAGGGGATCCTATAGGGGCCGTGATGCTCCTATCTAAGGAGCCAGGAATAAAGATGGGAGATTTAGAGATTAAATTGGTTGAAACGGCAGCAGCCTTTTTAGCAAAGCAGATGGAACAATAGCGTAGTGCAGAAAAAATAAAGCGGTATTGCCGCTTTATTTTTTTATTCGTGATTAGTCACTGAGTAAAGAAATAAAAGCATAGCGCTTTTATTGTAAACCCAATGGTGTAGGATAGGATACTTTATGATAAACTATTTCAAAAGGAGGTGTTAAAACTTGTCTTCGTGTCTTCATGTAATCGGCCTAGGCCCTGGAGGACTTGAACAAATAACACTCGGTAACTACAGGCGAATACTCAGTGCCAAAAAACTATTTGTGCGAACATCTCAGCATCCTTGTGTTCAGGAATTACTGGGCGAGGGTATAAGCATAGAATCGTTTGACGAGATCTATGCAACGGAACCGTCCTTCGAGGCTGTGTATGAAAGGATTACGGAACAGCTACGAAGAGAGTTAGAGAAAGGTTCGGAAATTGTCTACGCAGTTCCCGGGCATCCGATGGTTGCTGAAAAGACTATACAACTTATTGAGGAAAAACTCGCCCAGGAATATAAGGTTGTGATTCATCCAGCTATGAGCTTTGTTGATGAGCTTTTTAGAGTCCTAAAGTTTGATCCGATTGAGGGGGTACTGATACGCAATTATGATGCCCTCAAAGACATAGGACTGACTGGGCAGGAATGGCTAATAATCCCCCAAGTGTATAATAAACGGATAGCATCCGAGGTTAAATTAGATCTCATGTTGTCCTATCCGGATGAGGCAAGCGTGTATGTTACCAAAGCCCTCGGTACTCCCCTAGAACAAATGGACAAGCTCTCGCTCTACGAGTTAGATCATGGGACTTTTGATCACTTGACCACCGTAGTTTTGCCACCGAATACAGAGGTTATCTCTTTTTCTAAGTTGGCCAAAGTAATGAAAACTTTGCGTTCCGAAGGTGGGTGCGCATGGGATTTGGAGCAAACCCATGAATCTTTAAAGCCTTATCTCATTGAGGAAAGTTATGAAGTTATTGATGCGATCGAAAAACAAGATATGTATAATTTATGTGAAGAGTTGGGAGACTTATTATTGCAAGTAGTTTTTCATACTCAGGTTGCTTCGGATGCTAGTGAATTTGAACTCCAAGACGTACTTCAAGGGGTTATCCAAAAGCTGATTCGTCGACATCCTCATGTTTTTGGAGAGGAGACGGCCAAAACAGCGAAGGATGTAATCCAGACTTGGGATAGAATTAAACTAAAAGAGAAGACCGATAAAAATGAGGCAAACTTCTTCAGCGATCCTAAGAGCTTACCTGCACTAATGTGGGCATCTAAAACGCAATATAGAGTTGCCAAGGTGGGATTTGATTGGAAAGATATGGAGGGTCCTTGGGAGAAAGTCCAGGAGGAACTACAGGAACTTAAGAGTGCACTTGCGAACGGAATAGGTATTCGTGAAGAATTAGGTGATTTATTATTTGCGATTGTAAATCTATCTCGTTTTTTAAAGCTTGATGCGGAAGAAGTTTTAAGGGATGCCATACATAAGTTTCAGAATCGTTTTTTGAAGATGGTTGAATTAAGTCAAGAAGAGGAACATGTTTTCGAGAAACTTTCTCTCAGTGAAATGGATATTTTTTGGGAAAAGGCAAAATCTAAAGAAAAAGCAGTAAATTAATGATATAATCTTAAAAAAGCAGGAGATTGGTCTTTTATCGCGAAATATAAGCGTTGTGAAAAGATCAGTTATTTAGGAGGGACTAATTTTGAATAAGGCTGAATTAGTTAGCGCGGTGGCGGAGAAAGCTGACATGTCCAAAAAAGATGCAGAAAAAGCAGTAAAAGCTGTTTTTGATGTAATCGAGGAGTCGTTAGCACAAAGTGAAAAGGTTCAACTGGTTGGTTTTGGGACATTCGAAGTAAAAGATCGTGCTGCACGGACAGGAAGAAATCCACAAACTAAAGAAGAAATTCAGATTCCTGCGGCGAAGGTACCAGGTTTTAAAGCAGGTAAGGCTCTCAAAGATGCAGTACAAAAATGAGTCTTCGGACTAACTATAAAATCAGGTTCCAGGTTTTCTGGAACCTGATTTTTATACCATTTTAGAGATAAATTCAAGAGCGATCCCTTCTCACCATCCATGGTTTCAGGGACACTCGGCCATCCTTGGCCAGCGCTCTAATCTCGAACGTCCCTGTTCGAGTCATGGTGGCGCTCTAATCTTGAACATCCTTGTTCGAGCCATGGCCAGCGGTCTATTCTCGCCTCAGAGTGGTGTTTTAACCTCGAACAACCTTGTTCGAGCCTACAGATAGCCTCTTTTCGCTATTGCGGCGCCTAAGTGTGTTTATGGCTGAATCAGCCTAGTTTTCAAGGAGGGTAGTTATGCGCATTGATAAATATTTGAAGGTTTCACGCCTTATAAAGCGTCGTACAGTTGCCAAAGATGTTTGTGTGGGTGAAAAGATCAGTATTAACGGACGAACCGTCAAACCTTCAGCAGAAGTTAAGGCGGGGGACCTAATTACCATTGAGATGGGTAGCCGAATTCTTGAAGTCAAAGTTATGGCGACCCCAAACAGCATAAAGGCCAACGAAGCACAAACACTCTATGAATTGATACGGGATGAACGAAGGACAGAGTCTTAATAAAAAGACTTTGTCTTTTTTTATTTATCATGATTCAAATTCCTCTGGAATGAAGCAAGAACCATCCCATTTCCCTATTCCTCAGTTTCCTACGTTTCCTCACTTAAAATGACGTGAAGTATTGCTGCAGAGCCACAACCAGCGCGCCACAGCACCTTAATACATACACCTTTATCTCGTTAACCCAAGCTGAAGTATTCATAGCTTAGAGCGCTGATAGAAGAATTGAGACAAGCGAATAGCAATGGAACAGTGCGAAAAGTCTAAGACACTCCCTCACTCAAAGCGTATTTGTGTCAATGACGCAAACAGTCCCTCCCAAAGAACTCCTAACATCGTTCTCTCCCCCGTTGACCCAAGCCCAGAGGAAGTTTCTTAGCTTAGNNTGCGGTTTAGCCTGAGCGACAAGTGAATAGCAATGGAACGTTGTGCGAACGTGCTAAGAAACTTCCTCCCAACAGCTATGTCTAAAGGACGTACAACATGAATAGGGTTATAAGAGAAAAAAGAGTTAGGGGGATGGGGCATGGTGGACAAAGCAGGCAAAGGACATCGCCTTGTCATGGAAAATCGAGAACAAATTGCTTTGACAGGAGTACATAAAGTTCAGTCCTTTGACCCTAAGGAAATTATTCTTGAAACTGAGCTAGGAATATTGAGCATTAAAGGGGATCAATTAGGCATCAAACTGCTTAATCTTGAGGAGGGGTTAGTGGATCTTCAAGGGCATATTGGTGCTTTAATTTACCACAGAAATTCTAGCGGCAGTTCTCGTCGAGGCTTTTTGAACCGGGTTTTACGCTAAGAGTTAGCCCTCCAAAGTAGAGAGAAAGGAGGAAGAACAATCTCAGAATTCGTGACGTTATTTTGGGTAATTCTAGCAGGGGCGTCAGTAGGGATAATTTTTGATTTTTACCGCACGTTTAGACGTTGGCAAGGCTGGGGGCGAATAGTGACATTTGTAGGAGATATCGTCTTTTCGTTCGTTGCCTTGACTATTCTTTTCTGGTTTTTTGAGAAAGCGAATGCACTAGCCTTTCGCTCTTACATTATGTGGGGAAGTTTACTGGGTCTAGTTCTTTATCTAAGATTATTGAGCCGTTTTTCAGTACGTGGATTTTTTGGAATATATGGGATTTTGACGTACTTTGCCAGGCTTATTCAGAAAGGAATTAAGATTCCGATTAGAGGCCTCTTTATGCTTATGCGGCCACCCTACGCCATGTTGCGTTGGTTTAGCCTTCTAGTTTATCGGATCACGGAAGTGATTCTCTTTGAGCCAATCATGGGTCTGAAGAAGAGAATGAAGGCATTGTTAAATCATCTCTTGCCACCTAAGACAAATGGATAAATTCCTTGGAGGGGTTGATTCTCAATAATTAAATGGCTATAATGGAACTATCCGCAGTCTTTTGTAAGTGATTTGTAGACTAAATGTAGGTGATTTGTCCACAAACTATCCACACCTGTGTATAACTTTTAGCAAGGGCGTGCCACAGTGCATATAGAAATAAGGGGCTTGGAAAAACTGAGTTTTCGAGAACGCCAGGCAGTGATCCTCAAAGAAAGCGGAAAGTCTGTGGAGGACATTGCTAAGAAACTTCATCT
>DOPS01000225.1:31895-32114 GCA_003512645.1 Desulfosporosinus sp. | reverse complement strand
GGCCAAAACACGCCAGTCCGCATTGGAGAGAATCACCAGCGCCATGATCACAAAGACTGAACCCGAGATCAGTGCTCCCATTAGCCAACTACGGTTTTCTGGATTGCTATCACAGATATCTCCACGCAGAGTCAGCATGACTGCGAAGACGACCATCAAGGAGACCGCTGCCGTATAAATTAACAACTGCACCGCTGCCAAATAGTCGGCATTTAAGAG
>DOPS01000225.1:31123-31860 GCA_003512645.1 Desulfosporosinus sp. | reverse complement strand
AAAACGATAGTGCCCATGCTCACTCCACCTTCCCTTTTCGCTCCGCGCGTTGAATCATATCCCACTGCATGTCGTCCGGCTCATAGATTGCGTTTTCAAAGTCTTGAGTTACCTTTAAAGCCTTGGTTGGACAGACTTCAGCACACATACCACAGAACAGACAGCGACCCACGTCCATATGATAGGTTTTGAGAACTTTTTTATTGGCTTCATTCTTTTCGCTGGTCAATTTGATGACTGAGTTAGGGCAGGCCATCGCGCACATATTGCAAGAAATGCACTTATCCTTTTCAAGCCCCATGGAACTACGCACCCTAATCGGAAGGTTCGGTTTTTCCTCAGGGTAAAACTCAGTGATATTCGGACCGACCATGCGTTTGAATGTGATGCCTAGACCTTGTAGTAGACCTTTACCAAACACTGTGTCACCCTCCCATCACGAATCGGTAAATGTAAATTCCCAGACCCGTTAACAAAATGTTTAAAATTGAAAGTGGTAACAAGACCTTCCAAGCTAAGTGCATTAAATGGTCAATACGTATTCTCGGGAAGGTCCAACGAGCCCACATCATAAAGAAAATGATAACTCCAACTTTCATAAAGAACCAAACATATCCCGGTAAGAAAGCAGGACCTTGCCAACCGCCTAAAAATACTGTCGCAGCAAGTGCCGACACAGCGGTCATGTTCCCGTATTCACCAAGGAAAAATAATCCCCAGCGAAGTCCCGTATACTC
>DOPS01000225.1:19894-31047 GCA_003512645.1 Desulfosporosinus sp. | reverse complement strand
AGTAATGAAAAGAGTAAGGGAATTTCGTAACTGATCATTTGGGCAACTGCTCGCATGCCGCCGAGTAACGAGTATTTATTGTTGGATCCCCAGCCAGCCATTAAGAAGCTTAAGGTTGAAATTGAGGAGATGGCAACAAAGTAAAAGATACCTAAATCGAGATTAATCGGTGCCAGTCCATCCCCAAAGGGTATGACTGCCAGGGTCATCATTGGGAGACAGAAAATAATCATCGGTGCAACTTTGAAAATGAACTTATCAGCACCTGCAGGGGTAACATCTTCTTTGCCCATGAGTTTTAAGGCATCAGCTATAGTCTGGAACCATCCGCGCGGACCGAGACGATTGGGCCCTGGCCTTTGTGAAGTCCAACCTGCTACTTTGCGTTCAAGTAAGATCAAAATCAAAGCAGCCAGGACAACAATGATAACCACGATGATAAAATTTATCACATTCATGGTTAAATTAGCCCAAACTGAGTGGGGATCCGCAAAAAGACTACGGATGAAAGCCGCAATAATCAAAAACAGATTATCTAGAGTCTCCAGCAGATAATTTAGAGTCTCCATCTTATTCTCCCCTCATCGCAATTTACTACTTATCAACTTCACCCAATACAGCATCTAAGGTGGCGAAAATAGCTACAACATCTTGAATTTTCCAGCCTTTGGCTATTATTGGGAGCATTTGTAAGTTTATGAATGTAGCTGGTCGGATACGGACCCGTGAAGGCTTAGTCGTTCCATCACTGACAATATAAAATCCTAGTTCTCCTTTGGGGTTCTCAACGCGGTGATATACTTCCCCCACCGGAGGTTTAATAACCTTGGGTACCTTGGCCATAATCGGACCGTCTGGAATGTCACGGACTGCCTGTTTAATGATTTTGATACTTTCCACAATCTCGTCCATCCGGATTATAGTACGATCATAGCTATCGCACCCTGTTCGAACCGGCACATCAAAGTCAAACCGATCGTAGATACTATAGGGTTCTGCTTTACGCACGTCGTAATTGACACCAGAGGCTCGTAAGACTGGACCCGTGATCGAAAGATTTTCCGCCAATTCTTTGGATAAGATACCCACGTTCTTTAACCGACCCATAGCAATTTCATTGCCAAAAAAGATACCATAATATTCTTCCAGCATCTCAGGTGTGTCATCAAGGAATGATTTTAAGGCAGGCCAGAATTCTTCCGGTGGCTCTGCACTCATTCCTCCAATGCGCATAATGTTCACGGTTAAGCGACTTCCTGCGGTCATTTCATACATATCACAAATCCGTTCACGATCTCNNTAGGCCCAGTTATTATGGGGTGAGGCCAAGTAATCCAACCGATCTGTATAAGGTATAAACTGAGAATAAGTCCGACTTTCAGCTAGTTTTTCCATGCCTCGATGTAAATACCCAATTTTCGGTTCGATATTGGTAATCGTTTCTCCTGCTAAATGGACCACCATGCGAAACAGACCATGCATACTCGGGTGCTGGGGGCCCATGTTTAAGATAAGTTCTTCCGTTTTTTCAATCGACATGACGTTTCCCCCTATTCCCCTTCTATTCGCGTGCGCACGACATTGCGAACCTCGATGGGCTCGGTCACGTAGTCTTTGCGCAGCGGATATCCTTCAAAATCATCCCACATATAAATCCTCTTCAGATTAGGGTGTCCCTTGAATTTAATGCCAAACATGTCATAGGCTTCACGCTCTAGATAGTTTGCACCCTCCCAAATACGAGTTGCGGAATCAATCACCGGATTCTCACGGTCCATGCTCGCCTTTACTCGCAAAAGCTGTGGCCCATGGAGGCTTGATAATTGATAAACGACTTCTAAATGATCTCCACCGTCTACTCCACATAGGTCGTGCAGAAAGTCACATGGGACATCGGGGAAGTTTTTAGCTCCGATTAAGGTTTCAGAAATAAATGGAGCTTTAACTTTTAAAACAAGTACCCCGAAACTCTCTTCGACTTCACCGTTCACTCGAGTAGCAAGTTCATCCACATATCGGCTTAATACTTTATTTTCCATGTCTCATTAACCTCACCTTAGCGGGATTTGAAACTTTATATTGAAGTTGCAAAAGCCCATAAATTAAGGATTCTGGCCTCGGAGGGCAACCTGGGATGTAAACGTCGACTGGTAGAATCTTATCGACGCCCGCCAACATAGAGTATGAGTCGACAAAGGGACCTCCTGCATTAGCACAACTGCCCATGGCGATTACCCATTTTGGCTCGGGCATTTGGTCATAAATTCGTCTTAACAGTGGGGCCATCTTGCGTGTGCAGGTTCCCGCTACAATCATGACATCAGCCTGACGCGGTGAAGCACGGAAAACCTCATACCCAAAGCGGGAAATATCATAACGAGGTCCACCGGTAGCCATCATTTCGATCGCACAGCAAGCTAAGCCCAGAGTGACCGGCCAGAAGGAATGCCCTCTTGCCCAGTTCAAGGCTTTATCGATCGTAGTAACCAAAACATTTTTTTCAATCAACGCTTCCTCTTCGCGAAGACGTTTTTCTGAGGCTACATCCACTCTAGAGCACCTTCTTTCCAAGCATACCAGTAACCAACTAAGAGAATGACAATAAAGATGAACATTTCCACGAAGGCAAACGTTCCCAGTTTTTGGAATGTTAAGGCCCAAGGATATAAGAATATTGTTTCAACACTAAAAGCAGCAAAAACTAAGGCATACATAAAATAATTGCTCTTAAATCCGAGCCATGTTCTTCCGATGGTCTCGTTACCACATTCATAAGTTGTTAACTTCTCTTTATGTGGTTTATTGGGCGCCAGCAATTTTGGCATAATCATCATGATGACGGCTACCGCTATTGCACCTACAAGAAACACGCCTACAGCAGCAAAATTATTATCAAGCATTGACTAACCTCCCTTCATAAAAATTTTCAATAGCATGCTTCTATTGCTAAGCATATTGTGCCACAACCATCGATAATGGTCAATTAATAGAGTATTCTGTTATTTTCTTCCTCCTTAGCTAATAGATGTCTCTTGCTTCACCGGAGTAAAACTCTTTCGGTGCAGTGGACATGGTCCTAAGCGCTTTAGAACCTGCATGTGTTCGTTTGTGCCATACCCTTTGTTCTTCGAAAACGTATACTCCGGATAAAGAGAATGCAGTTGAACCATCAAGCGATCCCGTGTCACTTTTGCTAAGATCGAGGCCGCCGCGATTGAGGCACTTAAGCGATCTCCCCCGATGAGCGGAAGCTGAGGAAGTTGTATTTCAGGGAGTATTAGGGCGTCGATTAGCAAGTAATGGGGGCGAACTGTTAACCCTTCTACTGAGCGCTTCATGGCCAATTTAGTCGCTTGCAAAATATTCAAGGCGTCAATCTCAGCTGGTTCAGCACTTCCAATGGCATAATCAATCGCCTGGTTTTGAATTTGAATAAAGAGCTTTTCTCGTTTGCTTTCCGTCAGCATTTTCGAATCATTAAGTCCGGGTAAATCAAACTTCGCAGGTAATATACAAGCCCCTGCAATGACTGGTCCAGCTAACGGTCCTCGGCCAGCTTCATCAATTCCCGCCAGTAATAAATATCCTTTTTTCCATAACTTTTTCTCTTCCACAAGCAGTTTCTGGATACGGATTTGTTCAAGCGCTTCTGCTTGTTGACACTTGATTAGACGATCGGCTAGTCGTCGAACACCTTGGCGCTGATCGTTTTGGCAGGCAATCAGCATGCGAGGTGAAGGGTCCTTATAGAGTGCTTCTTCAACTTCCCTAATATTCATCTGGGATAACTGCTCCACACTTTCACCTCTTCTCTCTATAAACTCAGTTCAACGAAATAAGATAATCTCCTTTTTTTAGGTATAAGCGTTAGCTATCCTCAAGTTAACGCTTCCTCATCCCTTCGGTAAGATATCCATGGTAATTGGACCAAGTTGTCCCATTCGAAGTTCACGCAGGAAAATCTGGGCCGCCTTTAGGGTATCTACTCGTCCACCATGAATCAAGCACCCGCGTTTCCGTCCTAAGCTCTCTAAGGTAACCACCCCTGAATCCGAACCCTGATATCGAACTAAGGCATTAGGAGTATACAACGTTAGCCAGTCTATAATCCATGTCGATAATTCTTCTATATCAAAAACATCATCTTTGATGGCACCGAGTGCCGCTAGCTTTCGCCCGACTTCGGGGTCATCAAATTTGGGCCATAACATCCCTGGAGTATCGAGGAGTTCAACTCGTTCATGAATCCTAACCCATTGATTTCCTCGAGTCACCCCTGGCTTATTCCCAACTTTCGCTTGGGCTCCACCTGTGAATTGATTGATTAACGAGGATTTACCTATGTTCGGAATCCCAACAATCATCACCTTAATCATCTGCTGACGGATGCCTTTTTGCGCTTGCCTTGCTTGTTTAACTTGGACCAAGCGTTCCAGTTCAGGTACAATCTGTTTAACCCCTAGTCCTGTAGTTGCACTAACCGCATAAACAGGACCTGATTTTTTTAAGTATGTGAGCCATTTCGCCGTCAACTTAGAGTCGGCTAAATCTGCTTTATTCAGCACCAACACCCTTGCCTTATTACTTAGTAATTTATCCAGCATCGGGTTACGGCTACTAATGGGTATACGAGCATCAGCAAGTTCTAAAACAACATCAACCCATTGAAGTTGTTCCAGTAAAAGACGTCTTGCTTTAGCCATATGCCCCGGAAACCATTGAATACTCATGAATACCCCTCTTCATTCTTCTCGCATAGCCTTCACAGTATTGGGAGCAAATTCTTATAATTAGAAGAACCCCAGTGAAGCAGAGTACGGGGCACCACTCCCACTTGAAGTGGGAGTCGTCTCCCGATTGGATAGTAAATTCTTCATAATGGAGTATGACGTTTAAAGTCGACCTCGCTAAAAGAACCTAAAACGCTGCAAGGGGTAGTAAATAAACCAGGCTTTACCAAGCAGATCATTTTTAGGAAGAAGACCCCACTCTCGAGAGTCTTCGCTCTCACGGCGATTATCCCCTAACACAAATACCTTATCTATTGGTACAATTTCTGGACCGTAGGGTGGGTAATCCCCGGGTTTGACGTAAGGTTCCTCAATTGCGGTGCCATTGACAAAGACTTTATTATCACGAAGTTCAACCGTTTCACCCTCTACTGCAATCACTCGTTTTACGAAAGTTCGCTTTAAGTCCTTTGGAAAAGCAAATACTATCACATCTCCGCGAGTTGGAGCCCACATGCGATACGAAAGTCGATTGACAATAATACGGTCACCCGGAATAAGTCCGGGCTCCATAGAAGGTGATGGAATTAAATAGGGTTGTAATACTGCCCAACGCAATAACCCACCAGTCAGCAACACTACGCCAAGCAATATCAAAACCCATTTTGTTTTTGACTTCTTATACTCCATTATTTCGCTCCCCTCTTGCACTACTCTTTTAGTATGAACAAGATTTAGAAGAGCATACGTTGAAGAACTACCTTAAGAAAATTTAATTTATGTTCTTTTGAAATCAATTCAGACAAATACTCTTTCTGATAGCAGTAAAAAAAGAGCCAGATTGCTCCAGCTCTTTTCCAATCCCAAGTTAAGATATCAGCTTTAGCTGGACGAGTTCTCTGCTTAGCCGATACGACGATCGCGAATCCTCGCCGCTTTACCTGAGAGTGAACGTAGATAGTAAAGCTTAGCCCGGCGAACAACACCTCGACGTGCCACCTCAATTTTTTCCAAACGAGGTGAATGTAAAGGGAAAGTTCGTTCTACCCCAACGCCAGCAAAAACACGACGAACAGTGAAGGTCTCTCTGATGCCGCCACCTTTCATTGCGATGACAAGCCCTTCGAATACCTGAATACGCTCACGAGTACCCTCTACAATACGCACATGTACGCGTACTGTATCTCCTGGCCGGAAGTTAGGAAGATCCTTTTTCATTTGCTCTTCTTCAATCATGCGAATATAATCCATTATAATATTCCCCCCTTCCTTGCCTAGATGTTCATACACTGACTTTCAGCGAGCGGACCATCTGTCATAGACCAACTTATTTTATCACAACCCATTGGGTTATGCAATTAGTTTCTTAAACCGTCTCTTTAATTCAGGCTTTTAAGCTTAATGACCACGTAGTCGGTCTAAAATAATGGCCACTGCGGAACGAACCGACAAATGATTATATTCTGTCGGTCCATAGATTGGCTCCAAAATTTGGTCCATGTTTTCGACATCTTCTTTGAGCAACCCCCAACCCGTTCCAAACAACAACAGAATAGGGGTTTCCGACGTTTCTATGTCCTCGCGAAGCTGTGAATAAGTAACAGTATTGGCATATTTCCGAGCATCGGTAGCGACCTTAATCGGCCCTATTCCGTGCATCTCTTGAATCTCAGCATAAACTTCAGCTAAATTATCTGCGATTTTCACTCTTGAAAACGCTTCTTGGCGATCTGGATTATAGTCTGCACCATAACCCTCTTGCCAGAAACCCATGATTCGTTTAGCCAACTGACGCTGGGCTTCAGCGGGATGAACTACGTAATAGCGTTTTACACCATAAGTAGTAGCGCAGCGCGCGATATCATGAAGATCTAGATTTGTGATCGAAGTTGCGACAGTCTCCATATTTTTATTATAGACAGGGGCATGAATTAGTGCTAAATAAATGTCTGCCACGCAAGATTTCCTCCCAATCGTCGTACTTCTTGAATCATTGGACACTTGATATTGCAATTTACTTGGGGTGGAGTTTTACTCCATCCGTGTTTATTTGAACTTATCCTGAAGCTTGATCGATGTTTTAATGTTCGATGTTCGAACCTCGAACCTCTAACCTCGAACCTCGATTATGTCCGCCGCCGTCGTTTAGGCTTTGGGCAAAGGTGCTCCCATTTCTCCCGCCAAACTACTATCTCAGGGTGTTCAAGGAGAAGTTCCTCCAAGATCGGATAATCTTCCCCACTAAATATCATTGCACTCATTAAATCAGGACGCCGTATAAATGTGCGCCTAAGAGATTCTTTTTTCCGCCATCGTCTAATCATTGCGTGGTGCCCAGATAACAACACGTCTGGAACCCTCTGCCCTTCAAAATCAGCTGGTCGCGTATATTGCGGATATTCTAACAGCACAGAGGAATGCGAATCCTCCTCAGCAGAAGCATCCTCCCCCAGCACACCTGGTATAAGTCGTGCTACGGCATCAATCATAACCATTGCTGCTAGCTCGCCGCCCGTCAACACATAGTCCCCCAGGGAGGCTTCTTCATCGGCTAAGTCACGAATACGCTCATCAAAACCTTCATAATGCCCACATATAAAAACAAGTTCTTCCTGGGTCGACCACTGCTTAGCCTTTTCTTGGTGAAAGACTTCCCCTTGCGGAGACATGAGAAGAACCCTCCGCCCAGCAGAAACTTGGGGCAAATCTCGAATTGCCGCATAAATGGGTTCAGGTTTTAAGAGCATGCCTGCTCCCCCTCCATAGGGGACATCATCAACATTTTTATGTTTACTGGTCGCATAATCCCTGAAATTAACCAGCTTAATATGTATCAAACCGGTCTCTTGTGCGCGCTTCAGAATGCTTTCTTGCAGAGGCGCAAACATTTCAGGGAATAATGTTAAAACAGTTATTTTCAACATTCGTTGTCTAACCCCCTACTCGATATTCGAGGTTCGTGATTCGTGGTTCGAACATCAATAGCAAATAGCGAACTATAAGGTTCGTAGTATGTGGCTTTGATTCGTGGTTCGAACATCGAACATCGATCATCGAACATCGTGCAGGCCTGGGGGAAGTACGACATCCATGCGCCGCCCCGGAACATCTACACGCTGAACCACAGTTTTCAGGGCTGGGACACATATTTCCCCTTTGGTCCCTTTGACCAAATAGACATCATTCGCCCCAGTTTCCAAGACTTGAGATAAGGTACCTAGCAAGGTATCCCCCTCATAGACTTGCATTCCTTCAAGCTCGAAATAGTACCATCCTTCTTTGAGAGGAGGGACTTCGGATCGGTCAATACGCACTTCCCACCCTCTGTACTTTTCTGCCTGTTCTAAAGATTCTATACCTTCAACTATGAGATAGACAAACTCCATCTGTTTACGAGCTGAAACAACTTTGAAGTGTTGATCGTTCTCTCCACGTCGCAAGGTTACTTTTTGCAGATTTTGAAACCGATCAGGGTCTGTCGTTAACGGGTAAATCTTCAACTCCCCACCATACCCCTGTGGACGTAACACTTCTCCAATCAGCACTTCATCCATAACTCTTTGCTCCTTTCGAGCAGATAGTTTTAAACGTTGAGAAGGGCACTAAGCCCTTCTCAACGTTATTGATCAATGTCCATATGAACTCGGCGTCCATCTTTGACGGCAGCCGCTTTAACCAGCGTACGAATAGCGTTTGCGATCTTCCCCTGTTTCCCGATAACCTTTCCCATGTCCTCAGGTGCAACTTTTAATTGTAAATGCACACTTTTCTCAGTCTCAGACTGGATAACGAGAACTTGGTCCGAATGATCCACCAACGCTTTCGCGAGGATTTCTACTAATTCCTTCACAGGAACCACCCCCCCAAACTCTACACTTAGTTCTTGGACTCGTGGAATTTGGTCATGATACCAGCTTGGCTCAGCAAAGATTTAGCAGTATTTGAAGGCTGAGCTCCTGTTGATAACCATTTGATAGCCTTTTCCTCATCGATATTTAAAACTACCGGGCTTTTTGTTGGATCATAATACCCAATTTGTTCAATGAAACGACCATCACGGGGAGCTTTAGCATCAGCAATAACCATACGGTAGAACGGATTCTTTTTTGCGCCCATTCGGCATAAACGGATTTTAGTAGCCATGTTTTCACCTCCCCCAATTCGAGGTTCGAAGTTCGAGGTTCGAGGTTCGAATGACATGCATTCAATATCTCATATCGAACATTTTGCCCCTAGATTAGTTTAACTAAACTTCAAGATAGAGTTTCGAACTCCGTTTCAAGAGTTTATTATATAAACAACGCTACATTGATAGCGTGTGTCCATCATATACGAGGTTCGATATTCGATATTCGAAACCTCAGATTCTCTCTTGGGCAGGTCCCCGACTTGCAACCCACCCGTTACTCCCCAGGCAGGACGGTGCACATGAAATGTGCCGTCCCCCCTGATCCATTGGAAATGCAAGTCAAGAACATCCCAAACTTGCAAGCGACTTGCATAAGCTTTCCGGTCCCCGACCCAAGCCAAGGACGCAGTGTGACACGAGCGCNNAGTGGAGATTATCGCCGTAGGCGAGTTCTTATATATAATACTATCGCCGAAGGATGAACCCCGCGCCCCATATTAGGAGCTTGAACGGTTAGTTTGCTCTGCGTCGTAAGCACCGAGCGCTGTGTCACACAAGTCCCCTAAAGTTCGGTTTCTTGCCCTTTTTACCTTTCTTGCCCCCGAGCATACCCAGGCCGCCGCCACCGCCGGCAAATTGCTTCATCATCTTTTGCATTTGTTCAAACTGTTTTAAGAGGCGACCTACTTCTTGCACTGATGTCCCGCTACCTTTGGCAATCCTCTTTTTGCGAGAATCTTTGATAACAGCAGGTTTCCTGCGCTCCTCTGTAGTCATCGAGCGAATGATAGCCTCTATATGGGAAGTATCTTTTTCGTCAATTTGCACATCTTTTAACTGCTTTCCGACGCCGGGAATCATTTCCAGAATCGAAGAAAGCGGACCCATTTTTTTCATTTGCTGCATCTGATCTAAAAAATCGTCGAGGGTGAATTCTTGTTTACGTAGCTTCTGTTCCATTTCTTTGGCTTTTTTCTCATCGAAAGACTCTTGAGCCTTCTCGATGAGAGTAAGAACATCCCCCATCCCCAAAATCCGGGAGGCCATACGGTCAGGATGAAAAGGCTCCAGAGCGTCCATTTTCTCCCCTAAACCAACAAATTTCACGGTACACCCTGTGACTGCTTTTATCGAAAGAGCTGCCCCACCACGAGTATCTCCATCCAGTTTTGTGAGAATAACCCCGTCAAGACCTAAATCTCTGTGAAATGACTCAGCTACATTGACCGCATCTTGACCGGTCATCGCGTCAACCACCAATAATATCTCATGAGGCCTTACTGTCGCTTTAATATCTCGTAATTCGCCCATTAATTCTTCATTGATGTGCAACCTACCGGCAGTATCAATAATCACAACATCTTGCCCATTTTGATGAGCCTGTTTTATACTCTCACTAGCAATTTTGGGCGGGGATTCCTGCCCCATAGAAAAAACCGGAACATTCAATTGATCACCCAAAACCTGCAATTGCTTAATCGCAGCAGGACGATAAATATCACAGGCCACAAGCAAAGGATGTTTTCCTTGTTTTTTAAGCATATTGGCCAATTTTGCAGCATGAGTCGTTTTTCCTGCCCCTTGTAAGCCTATTAAGAGAATAACCGTTGGCGGCTTCGGGGAGATGAGAATCTTGCCTGTTGCACCACCCATAAGTTGGATCATTTCTTCATGTACGATTTTAATGACATATTGTGCTGGCGAAAGGGATTCCAGTACTTCCTGCCCGATGGCACGTTCTTTTACCCTAGCCACAAAGTCCTTGACAACTTTAAAGTTAACATCCGCTTCTAATAAGGCAACGCGGACTTCACGCATCGCATCATTGACATCCGCTTCCTTTAGCTTGCCCTTTCCTTTTAACCGTTTAAATGTTTCTTGGAGTTTTTCGCTTAGACCTTGAAACATGCCTGTCCCCGCTTTCGATTTGATCCGCCTTCAAGAGTCTCACTTCTCTCAGTGGGTATTCTGTACTCTGCTTTTCGCTATTGTTGAACATCTATATCGCCCGTAGTTATGCCATAAACTCCGGCTTCTGGCTTCTGGCTTCTGACCACCGACCTCTGTTATCATACCGCAGTAATATTTTTAGAAACATCTTCGAACATGATACGCATTTGACAATGGCGCTCCCAGGCAGCCGAGTTGGTAAAATCCTCTTTCTTCAATCCTTCTAACAAAGTTTGCACTTCCATTAACTTTTCACGATCTGTCCAAAACCTCTGAACTAGCCCTAACTTTTCTTCATATTCGGCTAAAATCCGTTCTGTCCGTTTGAGCAAATCATGAATAGC
>DOPS01000225.1:11690-19806 GCA_003512645.1 Desulfosporosinus sp. | reverse complement strand
CGAATTTTAGACTATATCTATAAGTTTGTCAAGAGTAGCTTAGTACTCTAGTAAGAAATAGTGCCCACTCAAATTCAAAAAGTCTTTCACAAAAACAAATGGTGAAAGACTCTTTTCGCTTAGTGGACTCGTTTGGCTTAGGAATACAGTAGGCTCTTTACTCCCTCAACTGAATTAAAGGAATTTATTGAATTACGCCAGAAGGAACCTTCCGACTGCGACGAACGGAAGCTATGCTTCGAACAGCGCAGAAATTCGTTTGGCCCGAGTCTCTGCTTCTTGGCAAACTTTTTTGACATCCATGGTTAAAAGTTTTCGGTCTTCCATGAGAAGTTTTCCATCCACCATCACTGTGCGTACATCTCCAGCATGGGCAACATAGACTAGATGCGCTGGAATTGAAAACCGAGGATAGAAATGGGGTTGATCCAGGTCAATGGTGATCAAATCAGCCTTAAAACCTGGGGCAAGCATCCCAACATCTTTTAACCCAAGTGTCCGGGCCCCCCCTACGGTTGCCATTTCTAACACTTCATAGGCCGGAAGCACCGTGGAATCCACTCTTAACTTCTGCTGAAAGGCAGCAGATCTCATCTCCCCAAAAAGATCAAGATTGTTATTGCTTGAAGCTCCGTCAGTACCAAGCCCGACAACGACCCCTTCTGCTCTCAACTCCGGAATCGGGGCGGTTCCACTATGTAGTTTCATGTTACTTTCCGGATTGTGGGCCACACAAACTTGCCTGCGAGCTAAAATTTCTCGATCTTCCGGAGTTAAGTGGACACAGTGCGCTGCCACAACGTGTCCTCCGAAGATTCCAAGCCCTTCAAGCCACTGAACAGGGGTTTTTCCATATTGATCTTGAATAATTTTAATCTCATCCAGGGTTTCTGCGACATGAATATGAATACCAACACCCAGTCGATCTGCCTCTGCTTTCACAAGCTGAAGGTACTCTCCTGAGCATGTATAGGGTGCGTGGGGACCGAACATAACCAGCACACGCCCTTCACCCGCCCCGTGGTACTGCTTTACTAAATCGAGGCTTTCTTGGAGGGCTAGCTTTCCGTTCGGTCCATTCCCGATCATTCCTCGAGAAAGAACAGCACGCGTTCCTGCGTGCAGTACTGCTTCCGCAACTTGATCCATGGAGGCATACATATCGAGCATCGTGGTCGTTCCAGAGCGAATCATTTCACAAAGCGCTAAGGCCGTCCCCCAGTAAATATCCTCAGCCGTTAACTTATCTTCGAAAGGCCAAACTTTCTCGTTAAGCCAAGGCATAAGCGGAAGATCGTCTGCATAGCTCCTGAGCAAAGTCATGGCTGCATGAGTATGGGTGTTAATCAAGCCGGGCATCACCACATCATCCGGCAAATCCAGAATTCGATCCGGCCTAAATCCTGGCGGTGCAGACCCCTTTTCCCCTACTGAAACAATCCTGTCACCCTCGACAGCAACTTCCCCTTGGGGATAAAATACATCTGGTTCGGTCATGGGCAAAACCATAGCCCTAATTAAAAATTTGGACATAGCTTCATCTCCTTACGGGCGAACCATTAATTTCAGGAGGTTGACAGAATACGGTGCAACAACAATCCCTTTTTCAGTAATGATTCCCGTGATATATTTCGCTGGAGTGACATCAAAAGCTGGATTATAAACCTTGACCTCCCCAGGTGCCACGGCTATCCCACAAAACTCCTGAATTTCTTTAGCCGGCCTTTGTTCGATGGGGATTTCTTGCCCTGTAGCCACTTTTAAATCAATCGTAGAGGTTGGGGCTGCCACATAAAAAGGAATACCATGAGCTTGCGCCAAGACTGCTACCGAGTAAGTCCCGATTTTATTGGCGGTATCACCATTAGCCGCAATGCGGTCAGCTCCCACAATCACGAGGTCAATCTTACCTTGCTGCATTAAATACCCAGCCATATTATCGGCAATCAAGGTCACTGGGATCTTGTCTTGATGAAGTTCCAAGGCCGTTAAACGCGCCCCTTGCAAATATGGTCGTGTTTCATCTGCATAAACGTGGATTCCTTTCCCTGCTTCATGAGCCTTCCGAACAACACCAAGGGCAGTTCCATATTCTACGGTAGCTAAGGCCCCTGCATTGCAATGGGTCAGGATATTTGCCTTTTCAGGAACAATCTCATTGCCGAATTCTCCAATTAGGCGATTCATACGACGATCATCTTCAGAAATTCGATTTGCTTCCTCGAGTAAAATCCGTCGTACATCCTCCAAATCGTCAACATCCCAGCACTCCCGGAGCCTGTCCTCCATGCGCCGAAGGGCCCAAAACAAGTTAACGGCTGTGGGACGAGTAGCAGCAAGTCTAGCTTGTACGACATCCATGTAACCGGATAACTCATCTCTACTTCCCTGGTACTCAAGAGCTCCTAACACAAATCCATAGGCAGCAGCTGCTCCAATGGCAGGCGCACCGCGTACTTCCATTTGTTCAATGGCCTCAGCCACTCCCTCATAAGACGTAGCATCTCGATAGACAATTTCTACTGGGAGCTTGGACTGATCTAATATTCGTAATGCATTACCAAGCCATTCAATCGATTTCAAAGTCCCACCGCCTTTTAAAATTTTCCAACTTCAACATTCGCTGAGACACATAGACATTCCTGATCTGGAGACCATAATTCAACGGTCGCTTGAATAAGTTGTGCAACGTTGCTTCCTAATTTCTTAATGCTCTCCATTACTTCGGCATGGCTTAAGCGATGAGCTGCGATTCCAGCCGCTTCATTGGTCACCATCCCGATGGAAGCATAACACATTCCTAGTTCACGTGCCAGAACTACTTCAGGGACACTGGTCATTCCGACAACGTCAGCACCAAGTTGCTGAAACATCCGAATTTCTGCTGGGGTTTCAAAACGTGGGCCTTCAGTACAAACATAACATGCCCCATTCTTAACCACAAGCCCTAGGTCTTCTGCCGCATTCACGATTACCTGGCGCGCAGCAGAACAATAGGGTTCTGTCATATCGACATGGAGTACACCGTGGTGCCCTCCTTCATAGAAAGTAAGTGGGCGACTTTTAGTAAAATCAAGAAACTGGTCGAAGAGGACCAATTCGCCCAAGTGGTAATCTACAGATAGAGAACCGACAGCCGCCGTAGCAAGAATTTTTCGCACGCCTAGTTCACGAAGCGCCCAAATATTTGCCCTGTAATTCACGAGGTGGGGAGGTGTGACATGACCACGGCCATGTCGACTCATGAACACTAGTTCTCGATTGGCAAGCTTTCCAACTATTGGTTCTACCGTCCCATAGGGAGTCTTCACTGTAATAATGCGCTGTTCAGTGAGGGTAAAGTGTTCAACTCCGGTTCCCCCAATAAGTGCATAATTTATCAGAATTCTTCCTCCTCTTCAGGGCTTCCGAACAATGCCGCTGCAAAATCCAAAGGAACAAACGGTCGCAAATCTTCCATTGCTTCACCAATGCCAATGAATTTTACCGGGATCCGAGTTTCCCCTTGAATTCCCAGCACAACTCCCCCTTTGGCCGTTCCATCCAACTTAGTCAAGACGATTCCAGTCACGCCGGCCACTTCCTGAAAAAGTTTTGCTTGTTGCAGAGCGTTTTGTCCTGTCGTAGCATCTAACACAAGTAAGACTTCATGGGGTGCACCTGGAATTTCGCGTTCAATCACCCGCTTGACCTTTCTCAGCTCTTCCATCAGGTTTACCTTATTGTGAAGACGACCAGCCGTATCCACAATCACGACATCGATATTACGAGACTTAGCAGCTTGTACCGCATCATAGGCAACGGCAGCAGGGTCTGCACCTTCCCGCTGTTTAATCACTTCTACCCCGCATCGCTCTCCCCAAATCTCAAGTTGGTCAATGGCTGCAGCCCGAAAGGTATCTCCAGCTGCCATCATAACCCGTTTGCCGTCCTTTTTGAACTGGTTGGCGAGCTTACCAATGGTTGTGGTTTTACCCACTCCGTTGACTCCAACCACAAGAATAATGCTTGGACCCTGCTTGGCGAAAGTGAGGTGTGTTTCTTCCCCTAATAACTCCCCGATTAATTCTTGTAGGACTAAGGTCAGTTCACTTGGCTCAGAAACTTTGCGTAGTTTAACTTCTTTACGTAAGCGTTCAACTAATTCGAAGGAGGTGTTAACACCGACATCCGACCGGATCAATACTTCTTCCAATTCTTCATATAGTTCTTCATCTATTTTCTTGCGACCTGTAAAAACCTGCTCAATCTTTTCCACAAAGTTTTGCCGAGTTTTCGTAAGGCCTGCTTTAAGTTGAGAAAAAAATCCTGCCACGTTTTTCCTTCCTCTCATGGTCACTATTGTCGTTATTTTAACATAATCANNGACTCGTCTCTATTCGTCCGATCGTCAAGTTGCACAGAAAGTAATTTTGAAACGCCTGACTCTTCCATTGTTATCCCATATAGAACATCCGCTGATTCCATGGTCCCTTTGCGATGGGAGATAACGATAAATTGAGTGGAGTGTGATAAGCGATGAATATATTCGGCAAAACGCTGAACATTAGCATCATCTAACGAGGCTTCGATCTCATCAAGTAGACAAAACGGACTGGGCTTCACGCGCAGCAATGCAAAGAGTAACGCGATGGCTGTTAGCGCCCGTTCCCCTCCTGATAATAAAGAGAGAAGTTGTTGTTTTTTGCCGGGTGGCTGAACGATAATCTCTACGCCCGTCTCTAATAAATGCTCGGGATCCACTAAACACAGTTCTGCACTTCCGCCTTTAAAGAGTTCTTTAAAAACATCCTTAAACGCATGGTTTACCGCATTGAAACTCTCAGCAAAACGCTCCATCATGATCTTATCTAATTCCGCAATGAGTTGGCGCAAGGTTTGATTGGCCTCGATCAAATCCTCCCGTTGATTTAACATAAATTCATGCCGACTGAGCAGCTTAGGATAGGCTTCTATTGCCGCTTGGTTAATGGGGCCTAATGCCTTGATCTGTTGTTTGAGCTCCTGGATTCGTTGCCCGATCGTCGCCCGATCTTCGACGGACTTATACATCATGGCCTCCTCCCAGGACAGAGAGAATTCTTCGCTTAACCGAGTGATTCCCGTTTGCCACTCCGTTTCCCAACGTGCAACACGCAATTCATTGGCATGAAGACGTTGCTCCTGCGTATGGGCTTCCTCACGTTTTTTCTGAATATCCGCTTCCCACTCCAGCACACGAGTTGCTAAAACTTCGCGTTCTTGGCGCTTTTGCATCAATAAGAATTGCTGAGCAGCCTGAGACTGACTTTGTTCCTCTAACTGGATGATTAAAGCAGTCTTTTCATCGTCAACCCCAGAATTCGCAAGCTGAACCTCTTCAAGATTTTGGAGTTTGAGTTTAAGACTGGCTTCATTTTCTTTGCATACCAATCGTTCTTGATCTAACGTTTCTAGGCACTGGGATAATTCTTGTTCCCATTTTGCGAGTTGGATTTTTTCCTGAGTTAAATGCTCTCCGACAGCCTCCAACGACTCGGCAGCTGTCTTCGCTTCTCGCTCACGTTTATGAAGTGCCTCTCGCAAAGAGATTGACTTCTTTTCAGCAGCTTCAAAGCGGTCTTTCAGCCCTTCCAGCGCCAAAGAAAGTTCTGCCTTCTGTTCAATGGCCCCTTGGTAACGATGGGAGGCAATCTGTAGGTCTTCCTTGAAGCGACGAATTTGAGTAGTCGCGCTATCAAACTGAGTCCTAAGCATGACGAGATACTCTTGTTTTTCACGTTGTTCTTGGGTAAGCTGGTCGATCACTGCTTGAATTCGACCTTGTTCTGCCTCGATTTCTGCTCGCTCTTGCTCCTTTTGTCGCCCTTCGTTTTTCAGGCGAGATAGGGTTTCAGCTAGGGACTCAATTTCGCGGGAACGTCCGAGCAAATTTCCGCCTTTGCGCTGGACACTCCCTCCACTTAAGGAGCCCCCTGGGTGAACCTGATCTCCCTCTAAGGTGACAATCCTTAGCTTATAACCCGAGAAACGTGCCACTCGAGTTGCCGCATCCATATCTGTAACAACGGTAATTCGACCTAACAGTGAAGCTAGCGCGGGTCGATACTTCTCTTCGAAACTGATTAAATCGAGGGCTATACCTACAAAACCAGGATCTTTTTGGACTGCAGGCAGAACAGATATCTTACTCCCTTGGATAACATCGAGAGGAAGAAAGGTAGCTCTCCCCAATTGACGGGCTTTTAAGTAGTGGATCGCTGCTTTTGCCGCCTGTTCACTCTCCGCAACAATATTTTGCAATCCGGCTCCTAAAGCCGTTTCCAAAGCTAGTTCATAATCCTCTTTGACGTTGATCAATTCAGCGACCGTTCCACACAATCCCACACCTGCGGGGATACCCTTCTTCTTAGCCAGCATCACCTCACGAACCCCGCGTTGATACCCCTCCAGATTGTCCTCTAAGGCTTGAAGCGCCTGGAGTCGAGCTCTCGTTTGATCTGCTTGGTTCATGAGTCGCTGTACTTGCTGTTGCTGCTCTTGACGATGTCTCTTAATCTTCTCTAGCTCATCTACTAAGCGAAGCCGTTCCTTGTCAGTAATCTGTAGTGCAGTTTCAATCTCCAGCTGTTCTTTTTCCAGAGCCAGGTGCCTTTCTTGTAAAGTTCCATGCTCTTTTTCTTTTTGCAGCAGCTCTTGTTCAAGCTGTCTGACTTGTTGCTCCAAAGACGAAAGCGTGTGTTGAGTTCCAGTTAACTGATTTGAACTGTGGGATTGTTCTGATAGGGCATCGAACAAGTCTGTTTTTAATTGTTCGATCTCCTTTGCCCCATTATTTCTGCGTGCTTCAGAAAGTCTTTCTTCCTGGAGCATGACATTTTGCTGTGCTTTTCCAACCGTATGTTTTAAGACACTCTGTTTAGCTTCTAGCGCCTTAATTCGTTCCAGCACATCCTTAAGCCGCTCTTCGTCGACATGACGCTCTCGTCCCAAGCGGGTGATTTGATCAGCGAAATATCCAGCCCGTTCAACCCGCAGATTTAACTCATGTTTTAAAGCATTTAGGGCTTGCTCTGCCTGGAATACCTCATTTTGCTGCCTTTGGATTGTTTCATCACTATGTTTCAGGTTAACCTTATCCTCAATAGTTAGACTCTCTTTAAGGGCTAACGCTGCTTGCACTGACATCAGCGCTGATTGCAATTTCTCAGAGTTCGACTCTCCTGCAGACAACTTTTGTTTTACCTCGGTGACATCTAGGACTACTCCCAGAATTTCTAGGCGTTTTTGTTCTTCAGAGAGAGCTAGACTTTGCTCGGCCACTTGGGCTTGGGCAGCCAGAGGAGTCAACTGATCCTCAATTTCTTGGACAATATCTTCCAGCCGTTGCAGATTCAGGACCGTATCATCGAGACGCTTTAAGGCTTCGCGCTTTCTAAAACGGAACTTGGTAATCCCTGCCGCTTCTTCGATGAGTGATCTCCGTTCTTCTGATTTTAGGTTTAGTATCTCCTCAACCCGCCCCTGCCCAATGATCGAAAATCCTTCTTTTCCCGCTCCCGTATCCATGAAAAGTTCCTGAATATCTTTAAGTCGAGAAAGAGCTTTATTAATTAAATATTGAGATTCACCATCACGATAAACCCGCCTGGTGATCGTCACTTCCCGAAAGTCTAACGGGAAAATTCCAGTTGAGTTATCAAAAATCAGGGATACTTCTGCCATTCCGACTTGGCGCCGTTGTGAACTCCCAGAAAAGATAACGTCCTCCATTTTTGCGCCTCGAAGGCTCTTAGCGCTTTGTTCACCTAAGACCCAACGAACAGCATCAGCAACGTTACTTTTTCCACTCCCGTTCGGACCGACAATAACGCTTAATCCCTGGCCTAGTTCCAATTTCACACGATCAGCGAACGATTTAAAACCCTGAATATGAATCCCCTTCAAGAAGACTGGGAAATTCTCAGGTTTAATCATCGTTCTCACTCCCCCAAAGGTCTAGTACCTGTTGAGCAGCCTGTTGCTCAGCCTCTTTTTTAGTTCGGCCTATCCCTTTTCCCAATAAATCTCCTCCGATAAAAACACCCGCCGTAAAGCACTTGTTGTGATCAGGGCCTTCCTCCACTAAAATCTGATA
>DOPS01000225.1:0-11617 GCA_003512645.1 Desulfosporosinus sp. | reverse complement strand
AATAGAAGGCCGTTCCCGTCCCCCAGATACCAGTTCCCCTTTACCTAATAATAGCTCTTGTCCTAACTCAATTTCATGGGCTTTGCGAGCCAAGGTTGTCTCATTAACAACTGCTGCCCGCATCTTAGTAAGCTCTCCTTCTGGGCGGTCCGGATAACTGAGATATAGATATTCTGCAATCACAAAATCCAAAATCGCATCCCCTAAAAATTCCAGACGTTGATTGTTTTCTTTACCAAACTGTGGATTTTCAAAGATGTACGAAGGATGCGTCAAGGCAGTGACAAACAACCGATTAGGTGGGGTCCCCAATTCCAACCGTTTGGCCAGCTTAATTCCCGGCTCTAATTTAAAGGAAGATAGGGCGTATTTTTTTCGCCCTGATCTTCCTTCTGTTTTTGTTGAGTTTGCAGTCGCGTCGGATCTCTTTTCGACCATACTCTTGATCTCCTTACCTTTAGGCAAATTTCTTCAATACGATTGTGGCATTATGTCCACCAAAACCTAGTGAATTAGACATCGCCACGTTGACAGCCTGTTTTCGCGAGTAATTAGGAACATAGTCCAGATCACATTCCGGGTCAGGTTCTCCGTAATTGGTGGTCGGTGGGATCGAACCCCGATCGATGGTCAGGGCACAAATGATCGCCTCAATAGCACCAGCTGCCCCCATTAAGTGCCCCGTCATGGATTTAGTTGAACTAATCGCCAGCTTCGCTGCATGACTGCCAAACAACGTCTTAATGGCCTCTGTTTCCGTCGCATCATTGGGACCCGTACCTGTACCATGCGCATTAATATAATCAACCTCTTCAACATTTACCTCGGCATCATTTAAAGCCAGACGCATGGAACGGACAGCGCCTGCGCCGCCAGGAGCTGGGGTCGTAATATGATGGGCATCCGATGTACTCCCATAACCCGCCAGTTCAGCATAGATACGAGCACCACGAGCCTCAGCATGCTCCAAAGATTCTAAAACCAAAACCCCCGCTCCTTCACCCATGACAAATCCACTGCGGCGTTTATCAAAGGGTCGGCAAGCTTGTTCAGGGTGTTCCTTCTCGGTTGACATCGCTTTCATGGAACAAAAACCCGCAAACGCCAAATGAGTAATCGGTGCCTCGGTACCTCCACAGATCACGATGTCTGCTTCTCCGCGTTGAATGATACGCAGCGCTTCTCCTATGGCGTTGGTTGCTGAAGCACAGGCTGTAACCACCGTAATACTAGAACCTTGAAAGCCAAAGGCAATCGATAAATGTCCCGCTGCCATATTACTAATCAGCATAGGAACAAAAAAGGGACTAATTCGGTTGCTGCCTTTATTCATAAGTACCTCTTTTTGGTCCTCAAACGAGGTCACGCCACCGATTCCACAGCCAATCACAGTTCCAACTCGTTCCTTGTCCACGTTTTCCATATTTAGTCCGGAATCTTGCAACGCCAGTTTAGCTGCGGCCATAGCGAATTGAGTAAAGCGGTCCATGCGTCGACTTTCCTTTTTATCGATATAGTCCGTTGGCTCAAAATCCTTAATCTCTGCGGCAACTTTTGTGGGAAGACCGGCAACATCAAACCGTGTCAATAATCCAATTCCGGACTTTCCTGCCATTAAATTATTCCAGAATTCATCCAGAAGATTTCCCAAGGGAGTGACTACTCCCATTCCCGTAATGACTGCACGATGTTTCACACCGACTCCTCCTTCAAACCCAGGATTCCTTTTTTAATATCTTCAAAAATCTCATGGACCGATAAAATATCATTGATTTTATGGACTTTGGCCCCTGAAAAAATTAGGCCCTCATGAACATCACCCGTTTGCGCCTTAATTAAACGATTCATGATACAGAAGTTTCCCTCACACTGTTTGAGACAACCCATGCAATCCGTCGGCGTGACGTCCACCTTTTCATCAAGCATTTTGGTGAAGGGGTTCTTTATCCCCCGGGCCAGCATCCCCACAGGACTATGAATGAACACGACGTCCTCTTCCGCAGCCTTTAACATTTCCTCTTTCCAAGCGAAAGCTGCACTGCTCTCTTCGCTAAGGGCGAACCGTGTTCCCATTTGCACCCCATCTGCACCATGCTTCAACATTTCTGCAACACCTTGGCCATCAACGACACCTCCCGCGCCAATGACAGGAATACTGACAGCTGCGATGACCTCTGGCAGAATATCGTGGATGGAACGATCTGTTCCAAGATGTCCGCCAGCCTCTACCCCTTCCACAATCACGGCAGCCGCACCCAGCTTTTCGGATAGTCTAGCAAGTTTGGCAGATGATACAATCGGTACGACCGGTATGCCCTTTTCCTTACCCCAGGCAAACATATCCCTTGAAAATCCGGCTCCCGAAACTAAAAGATCAATCTTCTCTTCAAAAGCGGCTTGAACTAATTGGGCAAATTCGCGGACAGCAAACATAATGTTAACCCCAATAATTCCTTTGGTTCGCCTGCGCGCCTCACGAATCTCCGCTCTCAGTTCCTCTACGGACAAACCACTGCCTGCAATTATGCCGATCCCCCCTTCTTCTGCTACTGCAGCTGCGAGAGGGGCCATGGATATCCTTACAGCCATTCCTCCTTGGATTACAGGAATTTTGGCTACTAAATTTGCAATACGTAGTACAGGTATTTTCACGATTTTTCCTCCCATTTAGAGATCTTACCCCTTTAAATCGCCTAACACTTATCTTCTAAATATCTATTTCAATTTCTCTTAACCTCAAAATAGATAAGAGAAACAACCTTCTTTAAAAGAAAGTCCCGCATTTGAATACGGGACCTTCTGAGGTTATTTGTTTTCCTTAATGAAGTTCACTGCATCTCCAACTGTCCGAATTTTTTCTGCTTCTTCATCCGGAATATCCAAGTCGAATGCCTCTTCAAGAGCCATAATCAATTCAACGATATCCAAAGAATCTGCATTTAGCTCTTCAAAGGAGGTTTCCGGGGTAATGTTTGCTTCATCTACCCCAAGTTGTTCGACGACGATGGCTTTCACTTTATCGAAAACTCCCATCTGCTTCTTCACCTCCTCTCAAAACTTAACTTGAACCTTACATTTCCATACCCCCATCGACACATAAAGTCTGTCCAGTTATGTAGGACGCCTCTGGGGACACAAGGAATCGAACCACTTTGGCAACGTCTTCAGGCTTTCCCATGCGACCTAGTGGGATTCCACGCAAAATATCACTTTGCATCCCTTCTGGTAATGTTTCCGTCATATCTGTGAAAATATACCCAGGTGCGACCGCATTAACACGAATTCCACGCGATGCAAATTCCTTAGCAATGGATTTGGTAAATCCAATCATGCCCGCTTTAGCTGCTGCATAATTGGCTTGTCCCGCATTCCCTGATAAGCCCACTACAGAGGAAATATTAACGATAACCCCCGAGCGTTGTTTTAGCATTCCTTTACTGACCGCCTTAGTGCAAAGGTAAGCCCCTTTGAGATTGGTTGCCAGGACCGAGTCCCAGTCCGCTTCTTTCATGCGGAGCAACAGAGAATCCCGTGTAATCCCTGCATTGTTGACAAGAATGTCAACCTTTCCGAAATGATCCAAGGTTGTTTTTAACAACCGATCAACCTCCGCCGCTTGGCTGACATCCGCTTGAACGGCCAAACCTTCTCCACCTGCTTCACGGATCAAGCTTAGCGTTTCCTCTGCTTTATCGGCACGACCGGCATAATTAACCACGATCTTTACCCCTGCGGTTGCCAGCTCCAATGCTATGGCGCGCCCGATTCCACGCCCACTCCCAGTAACAATGGCTACGCTATCATTCAGCACCATTTTAACGACTCTCCTTCAAATATGCAAGTGACATTTCCAGGGACGCTTTATCCTCGATCCGGAGGAGCTTAGCGTCAGGAGCAATTTTTTTAACTAAACCTGTCAAGACTTTACCAGGTCCACACTCTATGAACGTATCAACCCCTAAGTCTAGCAGACGCAGAACGGATTGCTCCCATAAAACTGCGCTGCTAACTTGCTTTATTAAGGTACTAACCGTACGTTCCGAAGAAAAAACCTCCGCCCCATCAATGTTGGCCACGACTGGGCAACGAGGGGTTTGCCAAGGCACTTTTTCTAAGACTAAACGCAGAGCTTCGCCCACACCTGCCATCAAACTGGAGTGAAATGCCCCGCTCACGGTTAACGGTATTGCCCGTTTTGCGCCTAATCCCTTAGCCATCTCAATGGCATAGGCTACAGCCTCTTTTTCCCCAGAGATAACCACTTGTCCTGGACAATTATAATTTGCCGGTGCCACAACACCGTGGCCAGAGGCTAGCCGGCAAGCTTCTTCCACTTGATCCGCAGATAAGCCTAGGATGGCAGCCATCCCTCCTACACCCTTGGGATCCGCTGCTTGCATAAGTTCTCCACGTCGTCTCACGACACGTAAAGCCTCAGCTAAATTAAAGCTGCCCGCTGCGACATGTGCCGAGTACTCGCCCAGACTGTGCCCTCCAACAAAATCAGGTTCTATCCCTGCCTCCTGAAGTTGCTGCCAAGCCACGACGCTTACGAGAAGAATCGCAGGTTGGGTATTGATCGTCTGTTGGAGTTCGTTTTCCGGGCCCTCTTCGATTAAGGAGATAAACTCATCACCCAGGATTTCACGTGCCAGCTCCAGCGCTTTCCCGCCACTCGGAGTCTGGAAGAGTTCTTTTCCCATGCCAATATATTGAGATCCTTGTCCTGGAAATATACAGGCTAGTTTACCCAACGATCATGCCCTCCCATCTCCAAATCGCGCAGCCAGACGCTTGTATTCCCGTTCTGCAGATTGCATGATGTCTTGAATAATCTGGGCGGCAGGTTCGATACGCTGAACCGCTCCTGCGATTTGACCGGCCATGATAGAACCATTCTCGANNTCTATTAGACGGGTAAAGCGGTTATCCAAGCAACGAACTGGGTGACCCGTTGAGCGCCCGGTAATGACCGTAGCGCGATCTTTTGCTTTGGTAATTTTATCTTTGATAAGATGGGAAATAGTACATTCTTCCGCACACATAAAGCGTGTCCCCATTTGGACCCCTTCAGCGCCGAGAGCCAAAGCCGCCACTAAACCACGGCCATCCACAATTCCTCCTGCTGCAATCACTGGAATTTTCACAGCATCGACAACTTGGGGTACTAGTGGAAAGGTTCCAATTTCCCCAATATGCCCGCCAGATTCCATGCCTTCTGCAATGAGTGCGTCAACCCCTGCCTTTTCTAAACGTTTGGCCAAGGCCACCGAAGCAACTACAGGGATTACTTTTGTGCCTATTTCTTTTAGCATTGGCACGTATTTTCCCGGGTTCCCTGCCCCTGTTGTAATCACCGGGACACGTTCCTCAAGGATGACCTGCATGACTTCATCTACGAATGGGGACATGAGCATGACATTAACCCCGTATGGCTTTTTTGTAATGGCCTTCACTTTGCGAATTTCCACACGCAACCAATCAGCCGGAGCCTGTCCTGATCCAATGATGCCTAAACCTCCACTTTCGGAGACCGCAGCGACCAATTCTCCTGTCGAAACCCAAGCCATTCCGCCTTGGAAAATTGGGTACTCAATATTGATAAGTTCACAGATCCTCGTTTTAATCATCGTTTTAGGCCTACTTTCGTCCATTTCAAAACACACGCTCCCCAAGTCAAGCCTGTTCCAAATCCAACCATCACAATGATATCCCCCTCTGTGATGAGACCTGCTTGAAAAGCCTCATCTAAGGCAATCGGAATGGACGCAGCTGACATATTACCATATTTGTCTAAATTGATCACCACTTTATCCTTTGAAATTCCCAATCGCTTGACAGCGGCATCGACGATCCGCATATTAGCTTGATGGGGAACTAGGAGATCAATATCGTCCTTCGTCAAACCAGCCTTCTGAAGAACCTTGACCGAAACATCCCCCATAATCCGAACTGCAAATTTATAGACTTCCTTGCCCTCCATCTGAAGGGTGTGGAGATTCTTTTCCACGGTTTCCAGACTAGCTGGACACTTTGAGCCTCCAGCGGGTTGGCTTAATAACGCGCCACCAGAACCGTCTGAACCTAATTCGAAACTCAAGAAACCAAAACCCTCTTCCACCTGCTGCAAAACCGCAGCTCCAGCACCATCACCGAAAAGAACACAGGTTGAACGGTCTTGCCAATTAAGGATTTTGCTCAAGGTTTCCCCACCAATGACAAGCACCGTTTTATATAATCCTGAGGCAATAAACTGGCTGCCAGTCGCCACAGCATAGATAAACCCTGTGCATCCGGCTTCCAGATCAAAGGCCGCCGCATTTTTTGCTCCCAAACGATCAGCAACCAAGCATGCTGTTGCCGGGAACGCATAATCGGGTGTTATCGTGGCGACGATAATCAATTCTACCTCTTCAGGGGCGATCTGAGCATCCTCTAAGGCCTTCAAACCTGCCTGATAACATAGTTCCGACACAGGCATGTCCTTAGGGGCTATATGACGCTGTTTAATCCCTGTTCGAGATACAATCCATTCATCATTTGTGTCCACAAATTGTTCTAAATCCAGATTGGTCACTACATTTTCAGGAACGTATGACCCTAAACCCACAATTCCCACACTACGCATCAATCGCAGTCCTCTTTTCTCATTAGTAACATCAGGCTCACTTGGGGAGATCTTCCCGAATCTGTTCAATCAGACCCACTTGTACACATTCTCTGGCGACGCGGATGGCATTCATAATTGCCTTCGCTTTCGAACTTCCGTGACAGATAATGCTAATCCCATTCACTCCAAGTAAGGGTGCTCCACCATATTCCGCATAGTCCATCATTTGAGCAATTTCTTTTAAGCCCGGTTTTACAGCGAGAGCACCTAGTTTTCGAACCAGGTTCGAAGTAATTCTCTCCTTAATCTGCTCAAACAATACCCCGGCCAAGCCTTCTAAGGTTTTTAGCAAGATATTACCCGCAAAACCATCACAAATCACCACATCAGCACGTCCATAGGGAACATCCCGTCCTTCAACGTTACCCATGAAATTAAGAGGACTTGCTTTTAGCAAAGGGTAAGTCTTCTGGGTCAGTTCGTTGCCCTTTCCCTCTTCGCTCCCAACATTTAATAGACCCACGCGTGGATTTGAAATCTCCAAAATTTTCTGGGCATAGATGTTACCCATTAAAGCGAATTGAGAAAGTTGCTCCGGAGTAGCATCCATATTTGCCCCTACATCGAGGAGGAGTTTCCCACCTTCCGGAGTCGGCAGAACCGTGGCAATGGCTGGGCGTTCGATTCCCTTGATCCTCCCCAAACCCAAAAGGGCAGCAGCCATTTGGGCACCTGTACTTCCAGCACTTACGACGGCATCAGCATCTCCCTGCTTGACTAATTTGGTCGCTACAACAATCGAAGAATCCTTCTTTTTACGAACGGCATTGGCCGGATGTTCGTCCATCTCTATAACTTCAGAAGCTCCATAGACTGAAATATTCTTCAATTTCGAGTCAGAGAGTAGTGGTCGTATCCGTTCTTCTTGCCCTACCAAAATTAGCTGTACATTCGGATTTGCTTCTGCTGCTATCAGGGTACCTCTGATTATCTCTTCTGGGGCATGATCACCACCCATTGCATCCACAGCGATTCTCATTGTTTCATCTCCTTATCCCCACACCCAATCAATCATCGATCGCGAAAAGAATCCAATTTCCACGGAGTACTTCCTCTGAATTGACGTTTACTGTTACTTGAACCCAATATTTATTCTGTTTTCGTTTCTCTACTTTTCCTTCAGCAACAGCAACCTCACCTAATCGAACGGGTCGTAAAAATTTTAAATCAACACTTCCGGTTAAAGCCATCGGCGCATCTACTAAGGCAATCGCTAAGGAATTTGCTTGGGCAAACAAATAATGCCCCCGAGCCACTCGCGCCTTGCTTAAAACCATGCTCTCTTCAATCTTCAACTCAGAACGAGCTCTTTCCCCAACCTTTAGTTCTACTAAATTTCCGATCAATTCCTGATCATCTAAGGATTTTAAGGACGAATAAACTTCTTGGGCTACGACCCGAGTTCGTTCTCGAAGTTCCGGGATCCCCAGTACGCCTCGATCTAAACGTATGGTTGAGACACTCACTTTAAACCTCTCAGAAAGTTCCTCATCGGTAAAAAAAGGATCCTTGGCTAGAGCTTCCCCTAAAACCTTACGCCGTTCTTCTTTATGATAACGACCCATGTATATCACCATTTCTCATCATGCATTTTTCCAATCACTTCGCCTAATGACTAAAACTACTTATGTAAGGTTTGAAACCCTATGTGCATGCAACATGTCTCGTGTCTCGTGCTTCGTGCTTCGTGCTTCGTGCTTCGTGCTTCGTGCTTCGAACCTCGAACCTCGAACCTCGATTTTAGTACCTGGTCACAATTATAGACTATCTTAAGATACTTATCAAGAAATAAACCTGTCGAAAGCCTTCGGAAAGTAAAAAACAAAGAACTCTTATGCAAAGAGTTCTTTGTTTTTAGCGTATAAGCTTTATGCTTCAACTGTAATAACTGCCTTAGAATTATAGAACCCACAACTTGGGCATATATAATGAGGCATTTTTGGCTGATGGCATTGGGGGCATTTGATGTGGTTCGGTGCAGTTAGTTTCCACATAGCCCGACGTTTACGCACTCTTGATTTCGATTGTCGATGTTGCGGAACACCCATAGTTACACCCCCTTTATGTTTTAAAAACTTTATCAGTCATTGGTTTGCCACTTTTCCAGTGCTGCTAACCGAGGGTCCCTGACACCTTCCCCGCAATCACACGGGGTCAGATTTCGATTTGCACCACAGGTCGGGCATAGCCCCTGACACTCTGCTGAACATATAAACTTCATCGGTAAAGCTACTACAATTTGTTCAAGAATTCGATCCTTAATATCAATCTCATCTTTATCCAAAAGGAGAGCTGTCTCTAGTTGATCGTCTGTTGCAAGCGTTCGGAAAACCCATTCATCTTGGAAGGAGAGATTTAAGGGATATACGAACGACTCCAGACAACGTCCACACATAGCTTTAAGTTCTGTGTGAATCGTTCCATTAACGAGCATCGCTTTACTTGTGTTGTTTACCTGAAGTTGTACGCGTACCGGTGCTTGAAATGAGAGGGCTTCAATTCCCAAATCCAGAGCAGAAAAGTCTTCCACTAAATCAAAATGGACACTTTCTCCACCTCTATAACGAACCTGAGCTACATTCACTTTCATATTACCACCCCAATACACATTCATTATTATAGTTGGCACATTTTTCTTTGTCAAGGGAAAACTCTTTACCACGTACTTTGGATGGTATTATTCATTTTCACGGATTAATTCATTCGTATCCAGCGCAATCATCAATTCTTCATTAGTTGGTATTACGAGAACCCGACATCGAGCGTGAGGTTTAGAAACATCTACTTCCTCACTTCGAACCTTATTTTTCTCACGGTCAAGGCTTACGCCAAGGTAATCCAGGTTTTTACAGATCGTTTCTCGCATGCTGGCTGCGTTTTCGCCAACGCCTGCCGTGAATATTATGGCATCGACTCCACCCAACACTGCGGCATAAGCACCAATATATTGCCTAACATCATGTTCGAAAATATCTAAGGCGAGTCGTGCACGGGCGTGTCCTTGTTCTGCTGCCACTTCGATGTCCCTGAAATCACTGCTTATCCCCGAAACCCCTAAAGCTCCGCATTTTGTATTGAGAAAATCATTCATTTGATCAACGTTAAAGCCTTCTCGACACATAATGTAGGTCACAATGGCCGGATCCAAGGCACCAGAGCGCGTCCCCATCATCAGACCGTCTAAAGGAGTAAAGCCCATTGATGTTTCAATCGATCTCCCTCCTCGGATGGCAGCAATCGAGGCCCCGTTTCCTAAATGACAACTGATAATCTTTAGTTCTTTGAGTGGTTTCTTGAGAAGAATCGCAGCACGTTGACTGACATATTTATGAGAAGTCCCATGAAAACCATATTTCCGAATTCCATATTTTTTGTAATATTCATAGGGTAATCCATAAATATAACTGTCTGGTCGCATGGATTGATGGAAGGCAGTATCAAAAACTGCCACTTGGGGAACTCCAGGCATCATTTTCTGACAAGCTTTGATTCCTGCAATATTTGGAGGATTATGGAGGGGGGCCAGCTCAATACAGTCCTTCAGAGCCTTCATGACCGCTTCATCAATAACTACGGACTTTGAAAACCTTTCCCCCCCGTGAACCACACGGTGCCCGATTCCAGAGATTTGGGTTAAATCCTTAATGGCACCGTATTCAGGGGAAATCAAGGCCTCTAGTACGAGCTTAATAGCCATGGTATGATTTGGGATTTCAGACCTAATGACGTGTTTTTCTCCTGATCCCGTTCGATGAGTAAGCACCGACCCCTGAAGACCAATGCGATCAACCAGTCCTTTGCCTATAGCATTCTTTGTGGCCATATCAATCACTTGATACTTCAGAGAAGAACTACCACAATTTATAACCAGTATTTTCATTGTTAATACCCCTTTTGTGTTTTCCAATCTTTAGTCGATAAGTATTATTCTATAGTCTTCCCTGAAAAATTAGTTTTCCACTTCTTAACTTGCTCCATTTCTTTCCACCTTTGATTATATATCTTAAAAGAGTGTAGCACAAAATCTTTGGTTTTTTAACCCCTTACGCCATTATTCTCCTAATTTCAGAAGATTTCGCCAAAGCTACTGCGCGACCAAGTTGTATTGCCTCTTCAGCACGATCAAAGTGAAAACTTCCGATATGTCCAATATCCGGTTGGATTAGCAGATCTGCACCATGGCAACGGGCCTGAAACACTTCCTCTTCGAGTATTTCAATGGACTGGAGTAAAATATCCATGGCACTAGTTAGTTTGTTAACTAGTCCTTTTTTTACATCCACTGCTAAAACTCTCTCCGCCCCCATTTCCCGAGCAATATGTATAGGTAAACGATTTTTAACGGCACCATCGACCAGGAGACGACCCTGATAACGATAGGGTTTAAAAAAACCGGGGATAGAAATACTCGCTCGAACTGCTTGAGCTACACTACCTTCACGAAATACGACAAGCTCCCCGGACTCGATGTCAGTCGCTACGACCGCTAAAGGAATTTTCAGGTCCGAAAATGACATATCTTTGGTTAAGAGTCGAATAACTTCAAGTATCCGATCTCCTTTGATGAGTCCTGCTTTAGAAACGGCAGGATCGAGAATCTTCTTAGCAAAACCTGGATACGTCAACAATCGCTCAATCCGATAAAGATCCATTCCAGAACACAACAAAGCGCCGAATATAGCACCTGCGCTACATCCGACTACAACGTCCATACTAATTTTTTTTTCTTCAAGTACTTGTAAGATACCTAAGTGGGCGAACCCTCGAGCGCCTCCGGCGCCCAAAACAAGTCCTCTTATAGGATTCATGGATAGTTTCCTCCTTACCAAGACTTCTAGGGCCTGGCATACTTCCATATAAATTATGTAGGAAGGTGAAGGAAGGTGATATTTCTATGTCTAACGTTACCCGGGTCTTGGCCTTGAGCCTCCTTGCCCTCGGCATGTT
>DOPS01000090.1:6988-7416 GCA_003512645.1 Desulfosporosinus sp. | reverse complement strand
AGAGAGTTTGAACTCCTTGGAGAAAAGAGGGGTCTTGCAAAATGGAGTGCTGTCGAAAGAGGCGAAGGAGCTTTTGGATATAGCCGCCAATCCCGATCTGTCTTGTAGATTTATATTGCAGGAAAGCAGTATATTAGTAGAAAAATACACCTACCGCAAGGGGGCGGACCTTGTTCTTGTCGAAAACGCAGGCGGTGTTCTAAGAATTAGCAAAGGGTCAGACTTAGATAAAATTATGATGAATATTGGAAATTTTATAGGATTAACAAGTTTTAAGCGAGCTGATTTTGAAATAGCTCTGTCTAAAGATGAGATTTATGTACTGCTTTCCATGTTTGATATTTACCGCGAAAAGACAATGCTGTCCTATTGTCAACAACAAAGCGAAGCTGGCGCCACTTTTGCAGAAATTCGTTCTCACCTGGATA
>DOPS01000090.1:2537-6941 GCA_003512645.1 Desulfosporosinus sp. | reverse complement strand
TGTATTCGGGTCAAATTTCTTAGCATACCAGCTGATTACAACCGTTGAACTTTTACAGATGCTAAAGGACGGCCAAACTGCCTTATCTGGAATTTTGTATATCAGCGCAGGTCTTAAGGATAATCTCCTATTCATTATGGGAGGCGATGAAATAGAGATTTCCACAGTAAGCAGTTCGTATGCGCTAAAAATATTTGAGGGTTTATTGAAGTGTCCAAGCATAGTATAGTTATACTTAGTAGTATTATTTTTAATTGGATTAGGAGTGTGGGGTGTGGACAACAAAACTGTTCGGAGGCTGAACGATTTCACAGCCAAAGCATATGAATGCGTATCATTTGCGGAATTTTTAAAGCTTGCCATTATGCAGCTGCATGAATTTGTTTCGTATGATAGCGGGATGTTTTTTTGCGCAATCAGTCGAGACTGCAGTTATTTTAAGCCCTACAAGGGGGGCAATATCAGCACGTATGCTCAGAAAGATAAATTTTCCAGGCTTGATGAATATGAAAAAGCCGCGGAGAAAAACAGTAGCGGTAAGGAAGCATATGTGTATAAGGCGGTAGATTACCAAAAAGGACTAATCACCATTGAAGAGCCTAGAAGCGATTTTATTGAGTTTCAAAAAGACTTTTACATTGTCTGCCTGCGGATCATCTACAAGGATCAGTTTATGGGAGAAATCTACCTGCATCGCAGCAAAAGCAATCCGGATTTTTCAGATGAAGACTTGTTTATGCTAGGGCTGATGCAACCCCATGTATCCATGGTCTTTCACATCATACATACCCTTAACGCTGTGAAATTTTTAGAGACATCAGGTAATGAAGCTAACAATACCATGGGTATTTGTGTTTTTGATGAGGGAATGAGCTTAACCGGCGGCAATGTGACGGGCTACGATATGCTGAAAATCACTTCTGCCTATGGCTCTAGTGTGCTGTATCATGTGAAGGAGCTTTGTTCCGATATGGTCGAATCTCTGCAAAAAAAAGAAATCGACACTCGGTTTTCCTCGGCTTATCCTTTGAAAACAAGCGTAGGTGAACTTATCATCTCCGTTTTGGCAAATAAACTCAAGGAACCGAGAGCTAAATTTGTGGTTATTCTGCAATACGCAGATAGCAATTCTCTGCTCTCCGACTACCAGTTTAAATTCACAAAACGGGAGGCCGACATCATCGACGCTTTGGTGCAGGGCAAAAACAACCCGCAGATTGCCAAGCAACTGAATATTTCCGAAAATACTGTTAAAACTCACATTAAAAACATCTATAAAAAAACCGGTGCCAATAACCGGACGGAGCTTGCGTATGTTTTGATGCTTGAACACCAAAAAGACGACGACAAAGCCTAAACTCAGCGCCATTTTTCCACAGCAAAGGGTTTTCCATGAGCAGGGCATACATAACGTATGCCCTGCTTTATGATCTTTTGCCTGCTTTCATGGTAACTGCTTTCGTTGTAGTATATAACGGGATGGTAGGGTGCGCCTGTAAAAGACAGGAAATTCCGGGTGGCATCACCGACAAAAGCAGTGTCTTTCACAATGACGGAGAGGCTGTCCTCTGTATGGCCAGGTGTTAATAGAATATTTGCCGAAAATCCCATATTTAGCAAGAAGCTATCATCATCATTCCTGATAACTATATCTTGTGGTCTTATGTAAAAAGGCTCAAAGCTGTCGGAATCCTTTTGAACTCCTAAATAAAGTCCCATCATAAGCTCAAGAAATTTATTGGCGTAGCGCTCGTTGGGATGACGAATATTATGCCCACCTTGAAGATATCGTGAACATAGTTCGCTCATGATCACACATATATCGGGGTTTTCTGCCATTAAAAATGGCAATAAACCACAATGGTCGTTGTGATGGTGGGTCAACACAAGGTATTTAATCTGGGAAGCTTTAAGGCCTAAGCGCGCAAGCTTTTTGGTAAAGGTCTTTTTATCCCCTCGCCCTCCGCAGTCAATAAGCAAAAAGCCGTTTAAGCCTTTGATTAAATAGCAGTTGGTTATAGAAAGTTGTATCAAATCATATATTAGTTGCAAGAAAGCACCTTCTTAATTCATTTTACGAAGATCAAGCCACGAAGATCAAGCTTCCATTCCAAGACAATTATATCATTATTCTAAGGCACTCATTCAATTATTGCGAATTAAAGTATTCAACCACCATGTCATACTAACGTTGACTACCTGCTATCCATTCAATACTCCTGGCTATTCTCTGGACCGCTATATTGTCTATGCAATTTTAGTAAATAGTAAATAAACCGCTTGAACATTTTGCCTTCTAAGTACTTCGAATAATTGCCAACACAGACAAGAGAATTGTTTTTGAAAGAAATTGGTATGGACTGGAATGAAAACGATTTTTTCGTGGTGGGTTTGGATAAGTGCCCACCTTGGGCTTTTTTATTTTGCTGAGCGGACTTAGGTATGTGGAACTGAATGGACCTTATAAAATAAAGGATATTTACGATAATTTCCAGAAGAATAATTTTGGTTAAATATTCCAAGGGAGATGATTTTGTTGACAAGTCCTAAAACTCCTATAACATCTTCTACTAATATCTTTCCAAGACGGGGTTTTATTGCTACTTTCTTCATATTCTGCAATCCGCTTACTTTTACTAGTTTAGTTGGCTTATTTTTTATTTCGTTATATGAACATAATTTCGATTTTTCATTACTAAGTGGGATTTTTTTGGATTTCTTTAAAGAATTTTTTATTGCTGTATTTATTGTAGGTAGTGTTGCTATTTTCATGGAATTAACTCATTACGGGCGCACTCTAGTAGATTCTTTAAGAAAGATGATGGCTACTGACGATTTCATTAACGATCTTGATGAACCCAGATTAAAAGGATTAAAAAGTAATGTTGATAGAAGACTATACTTTGGAACCAATGACCCAACTAGCTTTTTTTACGTCGTTGAAGATGAAATTTGTAATTTCCTTAATGAATGCTATTATGAGGAATACATTAATGATGTCGAGTGCATAATAGATGAAGATAAAAATTATATGAAAAAAGTCATTACAAGGCTTTTCACAATAGTAAATCCAACCTCTGAAGTAAAGGTGAAAAATGTTCCGGTTGGAGCATATATGACACCCATTGAAGATGTAAATGATATTGATTTATATAAAATAAATAAATGTAGAGTTACAATTGGGAATCAAACCATAGACAAGAATATCAAATTATTTGTGGAGAGATGTCAAAACCCACCATCAAGTGCTCCAAGTTACGAAGTTGATATATCTGGCCATTTTTCGATTGAGATCAAAGATAGTTGTTCTATTGAACTCGTAGCAGAGTCCCTTGTTCCAATAACAGATATTCATTATCAACATCGTATTACTGCTCCTTGCAAACGATTTAGTAGTAATTTTATGTTAAAAAATTATGCGCCTTATCGTGTGAATGGTTTTGGATTCGGTTTTATGGATGAAAAGAAGTTGAAAATTATACCTTATAAGAATACTAATGGCGTTAGAGTTGAATTTAATGGTTGGATTCTCCCGGGTGACGGGGTTATTTTTACGATAGCCAAAGATATAGTATAATAATATGAAGATATGGTATAATATTGATAGGGACAAACAGCTTTAGGATGTTGGACAAGCACCTAACTTAAGTGTTTGAATATGATAAATTAGGCTATAGGAGGTAGATTATTATGTACAATGAGTCTAGTAGAGGTTAAACGCAAATCATTTATTTTCTATCGCCATATGTGTAAGATCAGAAGAAACGCTATGGGCCCCAATCCATTAGTGTTTCTTCTTTTTTGTAAAAATGGCATAAGATTAAATTCACTCGACGCTTTACTCGTGTCCCATTACAATAGTTGAATAGTACTCGTAATGGGATTAATGCTAATACTAATAACATTTTATTATCTCAGCTTCACTGTTAGGATTTCCAGCAGTGTAAGTTCGCCTCCGCCATACATACCCTCGAATTAAGCGGAGATACATAACGAAAGCCTTGAGGTACATACAGTTGTACTGCCTCAAGGCTCTTTTCATCTTGGAAAGAGATTCCTTTCCAGCTTCGTCAATAAATTAAAAATATTTGAATTTATTAGTAAGTATGCTAAAATACTCTAAAGAGAATTCCTAGCAAAATACGACATCATTTAACTTCTTTGTTGATAAATACTCATATATTAACTATTTATTTAGAAAATTGTTCTGATAAGGGCAAAACATCTGAAAAGGTGTGACGCAAAGCCATGGGTCTACAGCAGTAAAGACACTGCCACGATTGCCAGGTTGCCGGAGAAGAAATTAGAGCCCCAGCCGGGACTAAGTATCTCTGGTGTGGAGTTCTTTTTGTTTTCTCTTTTTTAATCAGGTTTGGGATAATGATGCTCTACTTAGGCTTATAC
>DOPS01000090.1:0-2498 GCA_003512645.1 Desulfosporosinus sp. | reverse complement strand
ATACCTACAAGCATTAGAAGAAGAGGACTACTGCGTTCTTCCTGGTGAGGTTTACACGGTAGGATTTTTACGGTCTTATGCTCGTTTCCTTGACATAGACTCAGAGAGTTTAGTAAATACTTTTCGAATGAAAATAAATGCGACTAAATTAGAAACCACGTTTGATTATTCTAAACAAGAAAGAAAGCCGTGGCTTCAAGACCAATATTTAGTAGCAAAAGTTTTACAATTTTACAGGGCATTTAAGTTTTTTAAGACAAATACGATGGAGGAGTCAAAAAGGTAAACTAAAAGAAATGTTTATGCTTCATCTAATGTGTAAAAATCATCATCGATTCTCCTAGCAGATCAGTTTAATTGTTTATGCTCTTCGTCAAACCATTTTTCGGGCATGAACAGCCGTGCTGAAATCAAACCATAGCCTTTAGGGCCGGAATAGCCGACGAAAACACCCACCTGACTGTTGGCTACTTTTCCGACACTACTTACACCGATTATTATCTTGCTAACGGGTATATTGCCGATTCGGGCCAGCAGTTTAGATTTTATTTTCCATTGGTTGCCGTTCATTTTACTCAGCTCCTTAGCGAATATTGCCTTAGGGCGAGGTTTCTTCCGCTATATAGATACTGAGAGATACAATATGTTGAAAATGTTTACGTTTATCAAAGCATCCTTGTCCCTTTTTTGGCCGCGGGATCTAGTTTTTCGCGTAACTCCGAAAAAAGCGGATGAATCGATTATTCGAAAGGATCGACGTGAATTATTACTACACATTCTTTTAATTGGTATTATTCTTTTATCAATTTCAATTGCAGTCTCAAATCTAATCTGGAAAAGTTTCTATGATGCGGAATCGATCAGTATCTACGTTGCTATATTTTGGTCAATCTATAATGTCGTTATGTTAGTAGTCACGATACTTTACATCATTAATCGACACTACTATAGACAAAAATATCGTTTTCCAGTAAAAGTAAGACTGCAGATTAAAGTGAGGGATTCTGAATGGGTCACTACAACAACGTGTGACATCTCACGACACGGGGTGTGTATCACTATTTTCGATAATTATCAATTCGATGATGATAAAATATCTATTATTCTAGAGCTTCCAGATGGACCTTTGAAGGCTGAATGTATTTTAGACTCTAGTGTATTGCAACCAAATGGTTTCCGTAAACTTGGACTGACATTTCAACCGTTTGCCCAAAAGGAACAAAATAGGCTTTTATATTTCTTATTTGTTAATTTGCCAAGAGACGCCTTTAATAAACAGCAATTAGTTCCCAATTATACGAGTATTAATGATCTTAAATTTCCGATTAAGCAATAGTCTAACCATCGACTAGAGGCTTTCGTTACCGAAGTCTCGATGTTCAACTTTAGTTGAACGAGTTCACTGCTGTGACGGTATAAGTATGACCCGCTGTCAGCGGCACAGTAATCTTATAGCTCACGCCACTGTTCGTTGTCGAGACCGAGCTAATGTTCACGCGTATACTGCCATCTAGGGACGATATCAGGAAATCCTAGCTTATGAATTTGAAGGTCGGCGGTACAAGCAACAGTTTGTATCCGTCGGAGAGCAGTTCTGTAGGACCAAATGAGACAGTTACAATCGTGTGGCAAGAAGGTAACTGGTATTATGTTGAGTGCTGTCTTTCATTTTGCCTTGTTCATTGCCATCTAAGAGTCCGAGGATTATAATTAGGAAATTAACGAATTTCTCAGATAAGAGGAGAAGTTATGAAAGTTAAGCAGGTATAGTTTAAAAAAGGAGAGATTGTTTTATGTCACAAGTAAACATTACTTGGGAAGGAAATATGAAATTTGTAGGTACCGATGATAGTGGCTTTAAAATACCTATGGACGCGTCAGCGATTTATGGTGGGAAAAATGAAGGCGTAAGACCGATGGAATTAATGTTAATGTCTCTTGGCGGGTGTACAGGTATCGAGTTAGGTCATATTCTCAATAAAATGAGAGTCGTATACAATCGTTTAGACGTTGAAGTTAATGGGACTAGAGTTGAAGAACACCCCAAGGTGTTTAGCGATATTCATGTGGTATATCGGTTAAGCGGGGAGAACATTTCAGCAGAAAAGGTGAATAAAGCTCTACAAATGGCTGAGCAGGTTTATTGCTCTGTGTCGAATATGCTAAGAAAAGTAGCGGAAATCTCCTATTCTATTGAAATTAATGGTAGGGTCTATAAATATGTGTGTGTGGAAGCAGTGGAAAAGAGTCCGGACAAGAATTCTGGAGCTTAGAGCGCAGGGTGCTCCAGCGTGGATGGACTGGTATAGGATGAAAATCTTATGAAAGGAGGAAGTTGCAATGAAGGTTAAAAATGTAATGGTTTGTAACCCTTACACAGTTAGATCTGATCAAAGTCTTGCTGATGCAAGCAGAATTTATCTAGACCACGATGTTAATTGTGCGCCTGTTGTGGGGGTGAACGATGACATTGTGGGGATTATTACGATTTCTAAGGT
>DOPS01000005.1:0-5347 GCA_003512645.1 Desulfosporosinus sp. | reverse complement strand
ATGCGAAAACGCATAAACTTCATGCCCAGACGATCCAAGCGACGATTGAACTTCATCAAGAAACGTGCGATCGGACCCGGGAGCAACGAGCTCAAGGAAACCTCGATTGGAAATACCCTTGGCGATATAAACAGTTTTTCTCGGTTAACTATAAGAAAATTGCTCTACGTCACCTAGAAAAAACCGATTCCATTGTCTTTTCGAATGGCCGAAATGAAGAGCCTTTGGTGATTAAACGACCGAAACATATTTCCTTTAATTCCATCCACTCAGCCGAAATCGTTTGGACATACAATCAGTATTGGCTTCACCTAGCCATCGAGAAACCGAAGATAGTCAACGTTACAGACTCCGGCATAGCCGGGGCTGATCCAGGGGAGATCCACGCGTTAACTCTAACGGATGGCAAAGAACATCTTATTCTCACCGCGCGAGAACTTCGGTCGTTGTATCGATCGAGAAATAAAGTCTTAGCTCAGCTTTCGAAAAAACTATCCAAAAAGCGTAAAGGGTCTAAGGCCTACTGGAAACTGGTTCGTAGGAAACAAAATTTCTTAGCTCAGATGTCCAGGAAGATTGACTATGTCTTGCATTGTCTCTCCAAAATGGCCCTTGATTGGTGTGTCGAACGTGGTATTAAGAAACTCTACTTAGGGAACCCTGACGGGGTTCAAAAAAGCTCGCGTAACAAGCGTTCACGTAAGGTGAATCAAAAGCTTTCGAATTGGCCGTTCGGTGAACTCCGAAAAATGCTCGAGTATAAAGCGAAACGACAGGGGGTCATCCTTGAGAGAATCAATGAGGCCTATACCACGGGAACCTGCCCTGTCTGTGGAACGTTCACTAAACAATCTTCAAGAAACTATGGTTGCCCAGCGTGTAAAGCAACAGGTCATCGAGATGTTGTCGGAGCGTCCAATATTCGAGATAAAGGCATAAATGGAGAGATCACCAAAGGCCGAGAAATGCCCAAGTATCAAGAAACAAAGTATCGTCGAGTCGAAGTGTGTCCACATCTTCGACAGTGGCGTAGTGCCCATGACCGGGCCGCGTGATGGTGTTAAGCCCATCACGTGATGAACTGGAGTGAACGTAAGACCTAGAGGCTCCGGCTGAAGGGCGGTTCTCAATGAAGGTTTAGAATCCCCCTCCTCTTAGCATGTGGCGTAGGTGGGGGAGTGTTCAAGAAAAACCAAAATGAGGTGGAGCCTTGCCAGAAACTTCAGAACCGACTTACCCTTTGAATCCTTTATGGACGAAGAAGTTCCTGCTTTTAATAGCTGCAAACTTTTCCGTCTATATTAGTTTCTATATGTTGATTCCCTCACTGCCCATCTATATTAAAGAGATAACTGGAAAGGAAGCCTTCTCCGGTTCGGCGATGGGAATATTCTTCCTAGCCGCTGTGCTTTTTCGTCCCTTTGCTGGACGTAATACTGATAATCTGCAACGCAAAGGCGTTTTTTTATTTGGTTTAGCCATCTTCTTTGTTAGCGCTTTGGCTCTCATCTGGACACCCACGCTATTAACCCTTTTGTTGGCTCGCTTTGTTCAAGGTTTTGGCTGGGCCTATTGCAACACTGCAGCTGGCACGTTGGCCAGCGATATTATTCCTAAACCTCGCTTTGCAGAGGGGATGGGATATTACGGTTTTTCTTTAAGCGTAGCCATGGGGATTGGCCCAGCATTGGGCCTCTATCTGATGCAGGGTTACAATTTCCAACTGATGTTTTATGTTTGTGCCGGGTTCGTGCTATTATCTTTTTTATTAGCAATTTTCATAAAACATAATAATAGCCGTTCGCCGGAAAAAAACCAGAACAAGCCCCAGAACAAGCCCCAGAACAAGCCCGCTGCAGTAGTAAAAACAGTGCTCTTAGAAAAGAAGGCCTTGCGTCCTTCCCTAGTGATATTCTTCCTTTCAATCAACTACGCCGCCATTATCTCCTTCTTGGCTCTATACGGCCAATTTCGTCAAGTGCCTGATATCGGGATTTTTTTCTTAGTGTACGCCATTAGTATTACCATTTCTCGACCTCTATTCGGTCGTTTAGCCGATCGTAAGGGATACGACATCGTTATAGTACCTGGGTTAATACTTTGTTCACTCACTCTGGTGATTCTTTATGTAGCTCAAACCCTGCCGGTCTTTATTTTAGCAGGTATAATTTATGGAATAGGCTTCGGTGCAGTCCAGCCAACGACACATGCCCTTTCTGTTTTGTATGTGCCGCTGGAGCGACGTGGAGCCGCTACCGCCACTTATTTCATGTTTTTAGATTTGGGTCTAGCTCTTGGCTCCATCTTATGGGGTGTTGTGGCTAAAGCAGTCGGATACGATGTCATGTACCTATTAGTAATCCTACCGACATTGGTTTCTCTACTCGTGTACCTGCTTTTTGCCCGCAAAAGCAAAATGCAGCAGGGGAATTTTGGTGGTTTAATTGAAGAAAATAAATCTACCTAAGGTGTACTCTGGGTTAATTACGAAAGACAAGCGTTCTTTTGAACGCTTGTTTTGTTTTATTTTTTCGGTATTTCATCTTTGGTGCGCCACCCAGGGATCGAACCAGGGACCTGCCGATTAAGAGTTTGACGACGTATATATTAACTAGAATGGTCTAACCTCAAAAAGCCTTATGTAGCAAGGATTACAAGTTTTTAAGAACTTACTGGCTTTCATCTAAAATCAGATAAAATCATCGTCGTAGGTGTACGGTAGGTGTATTTTATATGAGTGCAAAAGGAGACCTGAAAACTCAGCTCTCCTTTATTTTATACCAAGATAGGCTATTTACTTTCGTCCCTGTGCGCTTACATTTGCCTATGTGGATGGGTCAAGCATGGAGCTGATTTCATCAGCAATCAGAAGCTTAGGTTGCATGACAAGGCTTCGTGCAAGCGCTACCCGCTACCTTTGCCTCTTAAAGACCCTTTTTCTTTATGGTAAATATTTGTTGGCCTAATAAATTTCATTATTCCTAAGCAAAAATTTAATATTCATCTGTGATTTAATTTAGTATATTTTTCATTATAATTTTTATAGCATCTTACGAGTCATGGACAATTGGTTTAATCTTTCTACGTTTTTCAACCGTAAAGCAATCAATAATATTACTATCTATATCAAAAACCTTAAAAGATAGTATGCGGTCATAAACATCTACTACAACATAATGATAAATACCAAGGGGTCCGGTTAAGTTATTTCTGGTATCTGTGACATATCCATAAATATTTGCCCCTGCACCACCTGTAGTTATTTGTATAATATCATTTTTAAAAGTAGTATTAAATGCACCATTTATTACTCGCCTGCTGTAAATATGCTCATGTCCATTAAATAATGCTGTGACATTATATTTATCCAATATATCCCATAATAAATACCTTTCTATTGGATCTTGATCAAGGCAATCCCCAAAATGATGGCTAACAGGGAAAGCAGGTACGTGAAACATAACAAAATTGTACTTTTTATCACTGCTTTTTAATTTATCTTCCAACCAGTTTCTTTGCTTTTCTTCAATAACATAACCCTCATTTTTTATTGAACCTTCATTAGGAACATATTGGTAGTAATTTTTATTTTCTCTATTGGAATTTAAAATGATAAATCGTGAATTGCCATAATCAATATAATATACTGTTCTTCCATACCCCGGTAACTGTCCATCAGGTAAATAATCAAAAACATCATTGAAAGCTTCTTCATTTCTTTCATGATTTCCAATACAATTATAGAATCTGTTAATTGGATAATATTTTTCAACTATCTCCTTCCACTCTTCTAATGCCTTTTTGTTTGCCTCATAGCTTGAACTATGCTCATTCGCCATATCGCCACTAAATAAGAAAAACCCTGGCTGTATAGCAAATCTCTTTATTGTTCTTAAAATTTGTGCAAAGACAGCTTTGTTAACTCCTTCGTAATAACCTCTGCTATCACCAAATACAATGAACCTAAAGTTAATCTTTGAATCAGCATACTTTATATCTTCCATATAACCAACCCCTTTGAATTTTATATTGCTATATTATGGAAAAAATATTTGTTTGACATTAAATTCAGCGTAGAGATCTTGTTTTATGGATCAGTTCTAACATATTGTTTCTTAACGGCGAAAATGAACTATCCACTTCCTTATGGTAAAAATTCCATTACCTCAGTTTAGACCTGATTTTTATGACGGTTTGGAGAGTTCGAACCGTAGTTTCAGTTTTGAGTAATGATATCACCATGTGTAACCTTACACATGGTTGTGACTAACAAGGGAAACAGAGGATTAAGATATCCACACAATTACACAATGTTTTCTAGTAAGGTAAACAAGAACTTACCGACATGTACATTATTACACAATGTGTTTTTTAAAGAGTCCAACAGAGCTTACCGGGCACGTGTAGAACGTGGTTCGGCTCGATAGAAAACATCACTAGATGATGCAGAAGAACTCACATTAATTCTAACCCAATCGAAAAATATAACTACGATTTCGCCATAACAGTACGGACACTCTTCGTAGCGTCGGGGGTTATGGCGGGTTGAACAGGGGCGGGGGATCTGCGGATGTGGAGTATGAATACATTCAGTTATCTGATTCCATAGTACTTCCCTGTTTAGTAAGGGAAGTCAATTTCTCAATAAGTCTGGCTCTCATAGACTCAATCTCGATTGGTCCACCTTCCTTACCCGTGAATTCAACACGCTCACGCTTACCCCAACGTTCAGGATACCGCCGCTCAAGAAATGCTTGTGCCGCCCTCCAATCTTGAGGCATCTGTTTATGCCAAAGTTCCACTGCCCTAATTTCTGCCTGAGCCTCCGCTGCCTTTATAGCATTGAAAAAATTGAAATATTCACCTTTCTTGTCTTCCTCTCCTTGTCTCATCCAATGTCGAAAGGTGGTACAGGAAATGCTCGGCCATGCGAGCATCGTTCTAACACTTGACGCATACAGCCACGTACTGCCGGAGATAAAACAGGCCGCTGCTGCCAAATTAGACTTTTTATTTCAAGAAAAAAAGCCCTCCGTTAAGGAAGGACTTTAAGAAGAAAATGTAATTACTCAACCGTCAAAATTGGTACTTTTGGCGGTTGTTTTTATGCTTTTTTCTGTGGTAGGTGTACAGTAGGTGTATTTTATACTTTTACTGGAAACCTTAAAACCCTGAAAACCTTGATATAATTGGTGCGCCACCCAGGGATCGAACCAGGGACCTGCCGATTAAGAGTCGGATGCTCTACCAGCTGAGCTAGTGGCGCAACTTTATATACAATATTACAGTAATAAAAATTATTTAGCAAGGTTTATAATTATCTAGCAGAGCTGAAGCATGATATTTT
>DOPS01000241.1:0-8599 GCA_003512645.1 Desulfosporosinus sp. | reverse complement strand
TATAGGGAATATCAAACTCTTCCCAACGACTTTGCTTATCAGGTCCGTCTTGACGACGGATCTTAAAACGTATTGTTTTTTGTTGTTCAGCCATCTTAAATACACCTCCTACTTCTCTACATTAATAGTGGCGTGGACGCGGTGGAATCAAGGATACGTCAACGTCTTCATAACTGAGTTCTGGGCCAAGGGGTGTCCAATCCGCAATGGTTGTTTTTAAGAAATTGGCATCATCACGCTCTGGATACTCCGGTTTATAATGTCCGCCCCTGCTCTCGTTGCGGCGTAAGGCACCTAAAGTAATAACTCTTGCCAATTCCAACATGTTCCAGAGCTGACGAATGAAGGTCCCTTCCTGGGTTCCCCATTCAACGGTATCGCTCCTGCCAATATTATGCCAGCGTTTCATGAGTTCCTGAAGGAAAAGGTCGGTTTCCGCCAGTTTATCGTTGTAGCGTACGACGGTCACATTCAACGTCATAATATCCCCTAGCTCTTTGTGAAGATAGTAGGGGTTTTCTGTCCCATTCATAGCCAGGATCTTGGTCCACTGCTCCTCTTGAAGTTTCTTCTCCTTCAAAAAGGCTGGCTCAGTGCCGCTTGGGGTTTGAAGCTTATTTTTCTTAATGTACTGCATTACTTTAGGTCCAGCGACCATTCCCCCGTAGATTGCAGAAAGCAACGAGTTCGCTCCCAGACGGTTTGCCCCATGGTATTGATATTCACATTCCCCAGCAGCAAAAAGTCCAGGAATATTTGTCATCTGGTCGTAATCGACCCAGAGTCCACCCATGGAATAGTGAACAGCAGGGAAAATTCGCATGGGGACTTTTTTAGGATCATCACCAACGAACTTTTCATAGATTTCCAGGATTCCCCCCAGTTTGACTTGCAGGACCCCCGGATCAATATGCGACAGATCGAGGTAAACCATGTTCTCACCATTAATCCCCAAGCCTTGATCAAAGACCACTTCATAAATAGCTCGAGTTGCAATATCGCGAGGAACAAGATTTCCGTAATCCGGAAACATTTCCTCAAGGAAATACCATGGTTTTCCATCTTTGTAAGTCCAGACTCGTCCGCCTTCACCACGGGCAGATTCGGACATCAGCCTGAGCTTGTCATCGCCAGGAATTGCCGTAGGGTGGATTTGAATAAATTCTCCATTGGCATACTTTACCCCTTGTTGATATAAGGCTGAGACAGCGCTTCCCGTACAAATCGTCGAGTTTGTGCTTTTACCAAAGACCGCGCCCGGTCCCCCAGTTGCAATAATCACGGCGTCCGCAGCAAAGGACTGAATGCTCATCGTTCGAAGGTCTTGAGCGACAATCCCTTTACAGATTCCTTCCTCGAGCACAGTCGAGAGCAATTCCCACTGTTCGAATTTTTGTACCATGCCTTCGACTTCATAACGACGAACCTGCTCATCGAGGGCATAGAGCAGTTGCTGACCAGTTGTGGCCCCTGCAAAGGCTGTCCTATGAAATTTGGTCCCTCCAAAACGTCGGAAATCAAGCAACCCTTCCTGCGTACGGCTAAACATGACGCCCATCCTATCCATCAAGTGAATAATCCCTGGTGCTTCATCACACATAGCTTTCACTGGCGGTTGATTAGCCAGAAAATCTCCCCCATACACCGTATCATCAAAGTGAAGCCAGGTAGAGTCCCCTTCGCCTTTGGTATTGACTGCACCATTAATGCCTCCCTGGGCACATACTGAATGGGAACGTTTAACGGGTACTAACGAGAATAAGTCGACGTGCGTGCCGGCTTCGGCCATCTTGATCGTAGCCATCAGTCCAGCAAGTCCACCTCCTACAACGATGACTTTACTCATCCCTTGAACCTCCTAATTATTGATTTGATTAAATATAAGTATGAATAATAGAGTTTTCTTTACTTCAGGAAGGCGGAAATATCAAATAAACCGATCGCAGTTAAGACAAAGAACACTGCGGCCAATGAATACGACCATACTTTTTGAGAATGAGGTCCAATCGTTAAACCCCAAGTAATGGCAAAGGCCCATAAGCCATTCGTGAAATGGAAAATCGCAAAGATCACACCTAAAGCATAAAATAAAAGTCCTAAGGGTTGACTCAGGAATTGTTGTAGTGCGGCAAAATTGGCTTCGCCAAAACGCAAAAGATAGACATGAATAACAACAAATATAACGGTATAAAGACCTGAGATCCGTTGGATAATATAGAACCAGTTCCGAGCATAGTTGTATCTAAGAATGTTGCTTTGCCCAGTATAAACCACCCAGGTTCCATAAATGGCATGGATTGCTATAGGAATAAAAATCACGATCAATTCGATCAGGAAAATCCCTGGAAAACTTTGCATAGTATGAATAATCCGGTCATACAGTTCCGGACCCCCAAGAGCTGTTAAATTGAGAACCATGTGAAACATTAAAAAAAAGCCAATCGGGACTAATCCTAATAAAGAATGGACTCTTCGAATTAAAAAATGATAGGGTTTTTGTGTAGTACTCATACTCTCAATCCTCCTCCAAATAAATTTGATACAATCTTGCTCTGTCAATTTTTAGCTTAGTTCTATATCTCCCTCCATTTGCAAGTCAAAAATCTTAAGGAACACTTATTATTAAGCAATCTTTGTGCCAATATAATAGAATAAAATTAATTTTCAGACATTATTTTAGAAAAAAAATCAACCCCGCATGATTACTCAGCTTCCAGTAAAATAGTTGTTAGTTTATACCAGCCTAAGAGCTATACTGCTTATCATCCGTTGAGCCTGGACGACAAAAGTGTTTATAATTTCTAGAATTTAGACATGAATATTCTAAATTCTAGAAATTAAGTCAGGAATCAGCCTTAATCCCATTCAAGTCACGACATTGTCTTTAGTTTATTATAGAGCGTCGCCAGGGATATCTTTAAGGCCTTGGCGGCTTGTTTTTTTCCTTCTACAGTATCCCCGTATTGTTTTAAGGCCAAACGGATCAGCTGCTTTTCCATTTGTTCAAGGGGTATGACCCCTTGAAGCACCTGTTCATGTTGTATTTGGGCCTGTGAATCTACCAGATTGAAAATATACTTATGAGTTATAATTTCCCCTTCTGCCGTAACCATAGCTCGTTCCACAACATTCTGAAGTTCACGGATGTTACCTGGCCAATTGTATTGCATCAAAAGCTCCTCTGCCTGGGTCGTCAATCCCTTCACGTGTTTACCAAATTTCCGGTTAAATTTAACAATCAAGGATTGAACGTAGGATGGGATGTCTTCTTTGTGTTTACGAAGAGGAGGTAAACGCAATTCAAGGACATTGAGACGGTAATAAAGGTCTTCTCGGAACTTACCACGTTTGGTCATTTCCAGCAAATTACGGTTGGTTGCCGATATTACTCGAACATCCACGTTAATCGTTTGATTTCCACCAACCCGTTCAAATTCCATCTCTTGTAATACTCTTAACAATTTGGCTTGCAAACTGAGATTCATATCTCCTATTTCATCCAAGAAAATAGTTCCGCCATTGGCCAACTCCATTTTACCCAGTTTTGTTTTAAGAGCTCCAGTGAAAGCTCCCTTTTCATGCCCGAAAAATTCACTTTCCAGTAACGTTTCAGGGATTGCGGCACAGTTTACTTTGATAAATGGCTTGTCCAAGCGTAAACTAGCCCCATGGATAGCATGAGCGAATAATTCTTTTCCTGTTCCAGACTCTCCAGTAATCAGAATGGTTGAGTTACTTTTGGCTGCCTTGCGGGCTAAATTTAAAGCGCTTTCAAATTCCGGTTGGCTCCCAATCAGGTCATCAAAGGTATACGAACTCGTAGAAATCTGGTTGATGCGAGTTTGCAAATCATCAATCACTTGGTTGGAAGCTCGCAATTGTTCCATCAGCTTGTAAATATCCGTTAACGGCTGAAAAACGACAACTGCGCCTTCCATTTTTCCATCCACTACAATGGGGGAAGCATTGGCGACCACCTCAACGTTTGCGCCTCCGACCACAGCACGATGAGCGAAAACAGCTTCGTGAGTTCGCAGAGACCGGGCCAGTGCCCCGTTAGGAGAAACGTCAAAGATATTATTCCCAATCCTCTGCCCTGCAGGAATTGAGGTAACACGACTAAAGGACGGATTGACATATTTGATTTGGCCGTTAATCCCCGCTACTTCGATGGCTTCCTGAACTGAGTTTAAGATCGCATCAAGCTCACCTTTTAAGCGTTTTATATCAGCTAGCTTTTCTTTTTCCTCTATAATGTACATCATTAGATTGGCACCTTGGGCTTCAATCACAGCGCAGGTCTTGTCTTTAGCTTGTTCAATTTGTTGTTGAACTTGAGAAGCGCCGGTAGCTTCAATAATCACATCCAGGTTAGGGACCTTCAAGAAATCAGCCAATAGTACACAGGTCTGTACTCCGTCTAATTGAGCCATTTGCATACCGTGGGAATTAATTAGATGATCGCAGACTACGCTGAGCTCGACATGCTCAATCGTTCTTAGGGTTTTATAGATCGACACGCCCCCTTGACCCATGCCGACAATACCCACTTTGATTTTGCGTGCCACTCTATTCCCCCCCACAAATTGGCTCTTTAACTTTATTGTTATTAGAATATTCGCGCTCAGAACTCTATTCTCCTACTTGAATTTAAAGTTTTTAGAATTTTATAATTAAAAAAAATGGCAAGGTTTAGAAAATCGGAGAGACTTGTTAGTATTCTATTTTTTAAAACATAAAGCCTTTCACTGGATAGGCAATAACACCTATTCAGGAAAGGCTTCTACACAACTACCCTAATCCATTAAGACACGTGGAATATAGAGGGATAGATCCGGGAAAACCACGAACATGATCATCGCTAAAATCATCAAGACGATAAAGGGAATTACTCCCTTAACAACTTCTCCCAGAGGCTCCTTAGCCATTGAACTAACCACAAATAGGTTCAAGCCAACAGGGGGAGTAATCATCGCTAATTCCATATTCACCGTCATAACAATGGCAAAATGAATTGGATCAATGCCTAATTGCTTAATGATCGGTAACAAAATCGGTAAAGTAATTAAGATAATGGAAACGGCTTCTAAGAACGTGCCCATCACAAAGAACACAAGTGAAGTGACTAAGAAAAATAACATAGTATTCAGATTAGCCTGACTTATCCAAGCTGCGACTTTGTTCGGAATTTGATTATTAGTTAGGTAGAGCGCAAAAACCATAGCGGCGGCGATAATCAGAAAAATCATCGAAGAGGTATTTATCGTCTCCTTTAAAATCCCACGAATATCTTTAAAATGAAGTTCTTTATAAATAAAAATGGAAACCACTAAGGTATAAAAGACGGCGATAACCGCGGCTTCTGTTGGTGTACAAATACCAGTATAAATACTTCCTAAGATCACAAAGGGTAAAAGGGCAGCCGGAATGGCTTTTAGAGAAGCCTTCCAACGTTGAGACCAGGTGCATTTTTCCATCAGTCCATATTTATTTTTCTTTGCATAGATTATCGCTGAAACTACTAAAATTCCTCCTAATATTACTCCAGGGACAACCCCAGCCATGAACAGCTTTCCAATAGATTCATCCGAGGTAACACCATACACGATCAAGGGAATACTCGGTGGGATCAGAATTCCAAGGGTTCCTGCAGCAGCGATGAGTCCCATGGCATAGCGTTTAGGATAACCACCCTCCACCATAGCTGGAAGCATAATCGCACCGATCGCTGCCGCCGTTGCTGGACTTGATCCTGAGATTGCTGCGAAAATCATACACGCTAAGATCGTGACAACGGATAAGCCACCAGGTAAATGCCCAATCCAAGAGCGCAAACTCTCGATCAAGTATTTAGAAACTCCCCCCCGTGACATTAAAACTCCGGCTAAAATATAACCCGGTATGGCCATCAAGGTAGCCGAATTCAGTCCGGCAAACATCCTTTGAGGGATCATCATCATATTAAAAGTTTCCGTAGTTACGATCAGCGCAATTGTTGACATGGCTAAACTAATGGCAATAGGGACGTTTAACAAAAAGAAAATAACAAAAAGTAAAAACAACAATGCTACTAACATTTCATTACATCCTTTCCGCCACTTTGCCGACCCCGCCGGTATTTCGGGCAGCCTCATAGAGCTTAACTAAAAATCGGAATGTCAAAAGTGCTCCGGTCAATGGAAGAATACTGTAAACCATATACAGTGGAATTCCTACGTCTGTAGACACTTGCCCTGTATTGTGCGTGAAAGAGACTAAACGATAGCCATAAAACCCCATGAAAAGGCTAAACGTAATTCCTACCGTATGCGCAAACAAAGTGACAAAGTACTGAACCTTTTTCGGTAAGACATTAAATAGCATATCCACCTTGATGTGATGATCATTGCGCAAGGCCACACTGGTACCAATTAAGGTCCCCCAAATAATCATATATTGAGAAATCTCATCAACCCAAGAGCGCGCATCATTAAACACATAGCGCATGATGACACCGTAGAAAATCAAGGTAACACCTGCCGAAAGAAGTCCACCCGAAACGATGTCCTCAAGGAATTCAAAGACTTGCCAGAACTTTTTCATTTGCTTCACCTCTAGTTCTTTTTAATGCAATGAGTCTGAATACCTCTTTTGATAAGAGGGTTCTTACTAGAAGAACCCTCTTATCTGTGTATTGAGTTTAAGGGACTAAGACTTACTTCTGGCCGGCTTTAATTGCTGCGTCAATTAACTCTTTGCTGAGTACACTTTCAAATTGTGCATAAACAGGCTTCATAGCTTCTTGGAACACTCCCATTTGAGCTGGGGTTAACTCGGTGAACTGCATTTTTCCACCCTTCTTTAAGTTATCCATACTCTTTTTATCGAGAAGTTCTGCTTGTTCAACAGCATACTTGGTTGCTTCAGCCATGGACTCATCTAAGGCTTTACGGATATCTGGCTCTAGACCTGCCCAAAAACTCTTATTGACGATGATCATGTAGTCGATTCGACCATGATTAGTGACAGTGAGGTATTTTTGAGTTTCTTGATATTTTTGAGTATCAATATTGTTATAGGTGTTTTCTTGTCCGTCCACAGTACCTTGTTGTAACGCTGCATAGGTCTCACCAAAAGCAATCGTTGCCGAACCAGCCCCTAGGGCTTTGAACTGAGCCTCCAGTACTTTACCGGCTTGAGTTCTAAACTTTAACCCTTTAAAATCTGCCGGAGTGATTAGGGGACGCTTATTATTGGTAAACTGCTTGAAGCCGTTAGGCCAGACTGCTAATCCTTGTAAATTATACTTATCCAAAGAATTCATGAGCCCCTTCATTGAATCAGAAGCAAAGAATTTATAGACTGCTTGATTATCAGGGAATAAGAACGGGAGATCCGTATATTGGAATTTAGGGTTTAAGCCCACTAATTTTGTAACTGACGGAGCAATGATTTGTACATTACCCGATTGGGCAGCCTCTAATTCTTCTTTATCTCCATAGAGCTGGGATGACGGGTAAACTTCAACTTTTACTTTTCCATTCGTTTTCTGTTCAGCTAATTCTTTAAACTTAAGTGCTGCCTGCCCCTTTGGAGTATCAGGTGTCACAACATGGGCGAATTTTACGATAATCGGCTTAATTTCCTCTTTTTTGACTTCACCAGTAGTCGCTGCGGGTTTTGCTCCGCACCCAACTAAAGAAAGGGCTAAGACTAGTACTGCACTCAAAGCTACGGCCATCGGTTTTTTTCTAAACATTTTTTCTCCCCCTCAAATTTTTTTAAACTAATCCAATTCACTTATGGTCACTAGCCCTTCCCTCACCTCCTTAAATCCGAGTTATATTTTCTTATCCTCCTCGAAGGCCCCTGCTATAAGGGGTTGCCTCTCAACATCAGCAGCTACAGCGACACTAAGTCGTCCATGACCACCGTGAGTTCCACGCTCAGCTTGAGCTGTAAGAGCTCACTGAGGCTCGCCCCACTTTTGGACAGCAAGTAGAAAGTCCGGGCTAATATCTTGTACTAATTTAGAATAAACCGAGGAAAAACTCTCTTTCCACGTCTGTTTTTCCAAAGTGGTGAGTGCATAAATGTTGACCTTATTCCTCTTCTGAAGTTCCTTTAATTGTTCATCATTGAGTTCACGAGCCTTTTCTCTTTCCCATAAGGTTACCTCGTCCAAAGTGTCCTCTAGCAGTTCACGGGACTGACTGGAAAGTTGATTCCAAAATTCCTGATTTACGATGACGGCATACCCTAAAAATCCATGTTGGCTAAGGGTTAAGAAATTCTGCACTTGATCAAAATCCTTTGAGTAAATATTGGAGATTGTATTTTCTTGTCCTTGAACTCTCCCTTCTGCCAAAGCCGTATAAACATCATTAAAAGGAAGAAAGAGTGTGTCGGCTCCAAAAGCCTGAAATTGCTCTTCTAAAACTCCCTGCGACATGATTCGAAAACGCAACCCTTCTAAATCACTTGGTTTGACGATGGGATGATCGTTATTGGTTAAGTGTTTAAAGCCGTTATCCCACATCACCAGTCCCTTCATATTTTTCTCCTCTAATTGAGTAAGTAATGTCTTACCTAATGGACCATCCATGATTTGATGAACACT
>DOPS01000110.1:0-11947 GCA_003512645.1 Desulfosporosinus sp. | reverse complement strand
AAGTGCGTGGTAAGGGAAAGCATGGCTGAGAGCATACCCACACCCACAATACTGAAAATCAGGAAACTCCGCCCTACCATACGTAGACCCAGAATAAACAGGGGCAGGTTTAGCAGAAAGACTGCCCAACCAACAGGCCAATTAAATAAGTAGTGTAGTATTATGGCAATACCTGTAAGCCCACCATCGGCAATATGATTGGGGATGATCAGAGTATTAATACTGACACTTACAATCGATGCCCCAATGACGATCCCTATAAAGTGCTTTAACCATTGCCAAGTAAGATTGTTTCGAAAACGTCTCCAGTCCATTTAGGTCCCCCATTCAAACAATAACTACTCGTTCATCTTCATTGTCATTATTCATCTTTGTTATCTTGTTCATCTTCGTTGAATTATACTGCAAAGTTCGAAAGGCGACAAATATATAACTGTCATGAATACTTTAATATATCACTGATTGGACGTGGGAATCAATCCGCAAGTCAGTATAATGCTTGACAAAACCCTCGTTTTTGAGTAGAGTAATAAAGTATTCTTGATAAGCGCTCGTAGCTCAGTGGATAGAGTGACGGTTTCCGAAGCCGGAGGTCGCAGGTTCAAATCCCGCCGGGCGCACCATAAAGAAAAACTTAGTGACAACTCAGGTTGTGACTTTGTCGTATTCTAAGGGTTGGAATTAATTATTCCAACCCTTCTTTGGTGTGCTTAGCCTAATGCGATGTGACAAGCCCCAAAATAGCTATTACCCATCAATCCTTATAATTTCAGCAAAGTCTGTAGATCACGTTTAATTTTAGTTAAGCACTCAGTCAGGTCCTTGTTATCATAACTATTGGTAATTCCATAATGGGTTAACTTATCATCACCGAAATCCACACTATCCGCTAAAAACCTTCTACACAATTCCTGATAATTAGGTTTTAATTGTTGTTTTTCTCTATGGATTGCCCTTTCTAAACGAATCTCATCTTCTAAGTTAATATAAATTGGGACCACATTAGGAGTGCCAAAATATCCTGCGAGATGTTTATAACCCTCTAATGTACCGATTATGATATAATTCTCATGTTCTAACTGAATTTGACCATCATCAATCGTACAGTAAACCCAAAGGCCATTCACTGTATTATAAGCCCTTTTTTCAATGATTAATCCTGCTTGATCATAGGTTTCTAGGCTTTCTTGATTGATGAATTCATATTGCACTCCATTAATCTCGTTACTTCTTTTAGGTCTTGTTGTGTATGGAATAATGGGTTTTAAGTTTAGGTCTTTATCCCTTTTTAGTTCATTAAAAATGGTGTCCTTACCTGAACTACTTTTACCTATTAAACAAATAATCTTCCCCATAAGTTCTCCTATACGCCCTATCCTACTTAATGAAACTTTATCATATGCTAGATTCCATATTATTTAGCTTATTCCTTTTTCTTATCTAAAGATTTTGCAGGTATTTCTTTTTTATGAGGCTCCTGTATTTACTATCTTGCGCCATAAAAGACGTCGACTACACTTACCCTTATGGAAAGTGTAGCAGACGTCTTTATGGCTGAAAATTCACCTTCTAAACTAAGTGGCAGGCAACGAAGTGCTCATTCCCCATATCTTTTAGTTCAGGTGCTTCCTTGGCACAAACCTCCATCGCATGGGGACATCGAGTACGGAAATAACAACCTGAAGGTGGATCAATGGGACTCGGCACATTCCCCTTGGGTACAATCCGCTGTCGTTTAGCTTCTACGTGAGGATCTGGAATAGGAATAGCGCTTAACAGTCCTTGAGTATATGGGTGCATAGGATTTGCATAAAGATCGTTACTGCTCGTAAGCTCAACAATCCGTCCCAAGTACATGACCGCAATGCGGTGCGAGATATACTTAACCATCGACAAATCATGGGCAATAAACAAATAAGTTAGACCCAGCTTGGCTTGTAATTCCTCTAACATATTAACAATCTGAGCTTGGATGGATACATCCAAAGCAGAGATGGGTTCATCGCAAATAATCAAACTGGGATTAACAGCTAACGCTCTTGCAATACCAATCCTCTGCCGTTGCCCACCGGAGAACTCATGGGGAAACCGGTTAGCATGTTCAGGGTTTAGCCCAACGATTTTAAGTAATTCATAAATTCGATCGGTTCGTTTTTGCCCGGTGGCCAATCTATGGATATCTAAGGCCTCAGCAACAATATCTCCTACCGTCATCCGGGGATTTAAGGAAGCATAGGGGTCTTGAAAGATCATTTGCATATTGCGCCGCAGCTCCATTAAGTCGTTTCCTTGGGCCTTCGTAACATCCTTGCCTTCGAAAATGATTTGACCGGCAGTAGGTTCGTAAAGTCGAATGATTGATCTTCCAGCTGTTGACTTACCGCAGCCACTTTCCCCAACTATGCCCAGAGTTTCTCCTCGTTTCACCTTAAAGCTGATTCCATTAACAGCCTGAACTACTTGTTGCTTTTTCGATAACAAACCGCCGCCTAAGGGGAAGTGTTTAACTAAATTATTGACTTCTAAGATGTAGTCTTCTCGTACTTCCATGCTTACACTCTCCCTTCCAGCTCAGCTACCTTGGGAGCCTGAGGATGTTGCAGCCAGCAAGCCACCTGGTGACCTTCGTCAAGTTGGGTGAATTCCGGTTTTTGCTCAATGCAAATCCGCATACTGTGAGTGCAACGTGGTGCGAATCCACATCCTTTAGGAGGATCAAGTAGATCAACGGGTGTACCAGGAATAGGAATAAGCTTCGCACTCTTATCCGCATCTAAGCGAGGAACTGATTTTAAAAGGCCCAAAGTATAGGGATGTTTCGGACGATAGTATATATCATCCGTATTGCCGCTTTCAATAATTTTACCGCCATACATGACGATTACTCTGCTACAAAGCCCAGCAACAACCCCTAAATCATGGGTAATCATAATGATCGAGGTGTTGATTCTACTTTTGAGATCTTGCATTAACTCTAATATCTGGGCTTGTATTGTCACGTCGAGAGCGGTTGTTGGCTCATCTGCAATCAGCAATTTAGGGTTACAGGCCAAAGCGATAGCAATCATGACTCTTTGACGCATACCTCCTGAAAATTGATGTGGATATTGTTTTAAGCGACTTTCTGGATTGGGGATTCCCACTAAGTCTAAAAGCTCAACTCCACGATCTGCTGCAGCTTTGCCAGTTAACCCTTCATGTCGCTTAAGCACCTCGGTTAGCTGTAAGCCTACCGTGAGCACTGGGTTAAGTGAGGTCATGGGATCCTGGAAGATCATACTGATATCTTTTCCGCGAATGGACTCCATATCTTTTTCGCTTTTCTTCAAAAGGTCCGCCCCTATAAAATTAACCCTACCTCCAATGATTTTCCCCGGAGGGTTAGGAATTAAACGCATGATAGACTGGACTGTAACACTCTTGCCGCAACCAGATTCTCCGACAATTCCAATTGCCTCTCCTTGGTCTAAGTGGAAGCTTACACCATCAACCGCCTTAACCTCACCTGCATAGGTAAAGAAGGAGGTACATAAGTCGTTAACTTCAAGCAAATGTCCCATATCTCATTCTCCTCCTCTACTTCCGCATTTTTGGGTCAAAAGCGTCTCGCAGGCCATCACCGACAAAGTTAAAAGCTAACATGGTTATCGCTATTGCTGCAGCAGGGAAAAATAAGGAATAGGGGTACGACGGAATGTTCATCCTGCCCTCTGCAGCTAAGGACCCCCAACTGGCAAAAGGAGGTTGAATGCCAATCCCGATAAAGCTTAAAAAAGCTTCCATAAAAATCGCCAATGGGATAGCTAAAGCAGACGTGATAATAATTGGACCCAGAGCATTAGGAATCAAATGTTTTAGCAAAAGCCGCGTGGTGCTAGCACCTAAGGTACGTGCAGCCAGAACATATTCCTGTTCCCGCAAGACCAAAATCTGGCCCCGTACAATCCTTGCCATTCCCATCCAGTTAACAATTCCTAGAACAATCATGATGTTTATTAAGCCACCCTCGCTTCCCAAGACGACCATGAGCAAAATTACATACAACAATTCTGGTACGCTATAAATTATATCAATAATCCGCATCATCAGATTGTCGATTCTGCCGCCAAAGTAACCGGAAATTCCTCCGTAAAATACGCCAATACTTAGGTTGATTAAGACCGATACAAAGCCGATGGCCAGTGAAACTCTTCCTCCGTACATTAACCTGGCCATTGTATCACGGCCCAGAGCGTCTGTACCAAAGGGATGAATCCAAGAGGGTTCAAGGTATTGATTCATTAAATCATTGTCCATGTAGTTGAATTTAATGAGAAATGGGCCAATAAATGAGAAGATAATCAGGCCGACCAGGGTTATTAGACCAGCCATGGCCAACTTATTTTTCTTAAAACGTCTCCAGGCATCTTGCAACAGAGTAGTACTGGGGCGGTTAATATGCTCGGCCGAAATTTGTGATATTGTGGGTTCAAATAAATTTTGTGCTAATTTCATATTACTACGCCCCTTTCTGACCCGTGAGTTTGATCCTGGGATCTATAAATGTATAAGCTATATCCACCAACAGATTAAATACCACTAAAAGACTACAGAACAAGACCGTCATGCCCATAATGGTAGAATAGTCACGGTTAGTAATCGAGGTAACAAAGAATTGCCCGATCCCGGGAATATTGAAAACATATTCAACGACAAAGTTTCCAGTAAGAATATAGGCAAAGAAAGGTCCTAAATAGGTAACAACCGGTAACAACGCGTTACGCATAGCATGTCTACCAATAATCACGCACCCAGGTAAGCCTTTTGACCTAGCTGTACGAATGTAATCTTGACTTAAGACATCTAACATGCTTGTCCGCATCAAGCGCGTTATTTGGGCAATAGGATAAGCCCCTAACGCGATCGAGGGCAAGACTAAATTTTTGAAAGCTCCATTATTCCAGCCAACTGGAGGAAACAAGCCAAGTTTGTACCCTAAATAATATTGTAAAAAAGTAGCCATAACAAAACTGGGAACAGAAACACCGATCGTAGCGATAAAGGTTGCCACACCGTCTGGAGTTTTGTTATGCCAGAGAGCTGCAATACTACCAAGTAGCAAGCCTCCACCGAGAGCAATAATTGTCGCCAAAAACCCTATGGTCGCTGTTTTAGGTAGTCCATCCTTTATCAGATCATTAACGGTTCTGCCTTCATAACGGAAGGTCGGACCAAGATTAAATTGAGCTACATTTTTCATGTAATCAATATACTGTTTGGAGAGCGGGTCATTCATGTGATAACGCTCTTCGAGGTTCTTCAAAACTGCCGGGGGAACCTGTTTTTCGCGAGAAAAGGGACCACCGGGAATTGAGTGCATGAGCACAAATGTAAGCGAAACAACTATCCAAAGTACAAGTACCGCGGATGCGATCCGCTGCAGTAGGTATTTTGCCATGTTCATCCTCCTTAGACAAGGATTTTTTAAATGCCCTTCGACTTGCCATTAAATAAAATCTTACTAATAATATTATAACCTGTATACGACAAAAATTAATTTAATTAAATGAATTAAATTAAATATATTGTTATTTATGAAGTAATTTTGTCGTTTACATACATATGAAATGGAGGTGGGTTGCATTATAGCCCACCTCCATTGTTGCATTATTTAATTATTATAGTACTATTCTACAGTTGCAAACTTGAAGTCTATTGGCCCTAAGGATGAACGGAATGCGCCTTTAACATTATCTTTAATAACCCAAGGTAGCGTATAGTAGTAGATAGGCATTATAGGCATATCTTCCATCAAAGTTTTTTCAGCAGCATGCATTGCTGGAATGCGAACCTTTTGATCGCCAGATTTGTTGGCAATCTCTTTAATTTGTTTGTCATACTCAGCATTGGACCAACCAGTTTGGTTATTGCCGCCACCAGTAACAAACATATCCATGAAGGTCATAGCATCAGCATAGTCACCAATCCAAGCAGCACGGGAAATATTGTAGTTAATTTTCTTTTGATTTTCAAGATAAACTGCCCATTCTTCGTTATGCAGCTGAATATCAATACCCAGGTTGGTTTTCCACATATTTTGGATTGCTTCAGCAAGCAGTTTGTTGTTGGAATTAGTGTTGTAAAGAATCGAAACATCTGCAGGCCAGTTCTTGCCATCAGGGTATCCAGCTTCAGCTAAGAGTGCTTTTGCTGCAGCAACATCTTCTTTGATATAGTCTCCGCCGACTGTGCGGAAGTCTTTGCCTTCTTCAACATCTACCATACCTGGCGGGGTAAACGCGTAGGCAGGCAATTGTCCACCTTTGACCACTTTGTCAATTAACATTTGACGATTAATCGCCATAGTTAAGGCCTTACGAACCTTGACATCGTCAAAAGGCTTCTTTGTAACATTAAAACGATAGTATGAGGTACCAATATATGGAGAAATTTTCAGGATCTTAGCTGCCTTGAGGCGGTCGATGTCCTCGATCGGAATATATTCAGTTCCGTCTAACTGACCGCTTTCAAAGGCTGTAAGAGCTGCTTTGTTATCCTCAATCAACTTGAAGGTGACTTCAGCGAGCTTAACGCTCTTAGCGTCCCAGTAGTTTTCGTTTTTGACAACAATGACTTGATCATTGTGTTTCCACTCTTGGATTTTGAAAGGACCGTCAGATACATAAGTCTCAGCCTTTAGTGCCCAGTCCTTGTTTGCTTCAACAACCTTTTTATTAACAGGGTACAGAGTATGGAAAGCAGTTAAGGCAATGAAGTAAGGCGTAGGAGCAGCCAAGGTTACTTCCAATGTCTTAGGATCTACGACTTTTATACCAACTGCATCAGCGGTACCCTTTTTGCCATTATAGTCTTCAGCACCCTTGATGTAGTAAAGTTGATAGGAATACTCAGATGCCAATTCAGGGGAAAGAGCACGTAGCCATGCAAATTTGAAGTCTTCGGCGGTGATTGTATCGCCGTTACTCCATTTGGCATCGCGTAATTTGAAAGTTATTACCGTTCCATCTGCGCTTTGTGTCCAACTTTCAGCGATACCAGGCGTTACCTTTTCACCTTCGCCAATGCGAACAAGTCCTTCAAATAATGCTGTTTGGATATGGGTCTCCGGAACACCAGTCGAAATGGCTGGATCTAAGGATTTGGGTTCTGCGCCAACGTTATAACTAGTTTTCATGACTTTTGCTGGGGCGTCTGGGGCAGCTGGTTGATTGCTTGAGCAACCTGTCAGAAAAACACTGATGGCTAGCAGCATAGCAACGGCCACGGTTAAGACTTTCTTCTTCTTAATTTTAAACACTCTCCTTTTATCTAATCTTATAGTTGTAAATACGGATATGGAAACAATGGGTTACCTTTATCCTCTCTGCTTCTATCGCTTACTGATAAGCAAAAGACACAATTCACCCATGTTATCCATACATGATAGTGTTCTGTATACGCGAACAAAATTCCTGCAATATTTTATTAATCGCTAGTTTTTATCATTAATATCTCCAGCTATATATTCTATGTTCGTCTTGTTTTCTGCGAATTAGTCAACTTATTACAATATGTTTGATGAGATCAATTTTTAGCTAAAAAGCACCAAGTTTTGGTGCTTTTGCGTATCAAAAACTCATTATAATTTATCCAATAGACAGATAAGTATCCAATAAACTTGATAATTACCACCCAATAGTCTTGCCTAGCTTACTTTACTCATAACTCTTAATTTATCAGCGAGCAGTGCTATAAATTCAGAGTTGGTGGGTTTTTGGCGTTCTATGTTCATAGAATATCCGAAAATTCTCTTCAGTGTATCCGTATGTCCACGTTCCCAGGCTAACTCAATGGCGTGACGAATCCCACGTTCAACCCTGCTGGGAGCAGTATCAAACTTTTTCGCAATACTTGGATAAAGTTCCTTGGTGACCGCACCTAATAACGAGACATCTTCCACTACCATCAAAATCGCATCTCGTATATATTGATACCCTTTGACATGGGCAGGAATTCCAATTTGATGCATCATCGTGGTTACCTCGACACATAAATTAAGCCCGCTTCCTACAGTTGTCACAATGGGATTATTCGTTGAAAACTGAGTTGGAGCAGATGTCGGTAGGTCCTGGGATAAAGAACGGATACGTTTGCTGAGAATATCCAAATCGAAGGGTTTAAGAATAAAATAGTCAACACCCAGCATCATAGCTTGATGGGTCAGCGATTCCTGTCCAAACGCTGTTAACATGATAATTTTTGGTCGGGACATGGTCGTCCGGGCATTGATTCGCTCTAATACTCCCAATCCATCTAAATTTGGCATGACTAAATCGAGAATAATTAAATCAGGCTCCTGAGATTGAATTAGTTCCCAAGCCTCTAAACCGTTATTTGCAACTCCGACAACCATTAAATCCTCCTGACCTTGGAGGAAGTTTTGTAACATTTGACACAAATTCCGATTATCATCCGCAATAATAATTTTAATCTTCTTACTCATTCAACGAATACCACCTTAACTGTATTCCGGACATCTTTTTGCTTTATAAGTGTCTGTCTTCTTCCGGTGCACTTATTATACGATATGGTGGATGTCGAAATCGCAAATAATAAGGTAATTGTGAAAAGTGATAATAATATTATCAAAGTCTTACCAGCTATGGCTTTATGGATATTTATGGATATTTTTATTTAACGCAAATTCTACATCATTTTTCGGTCTTGAAACATACGCTGAGTTTAAAAACGAATATACATGAACATGATCGACTTAAAGCAGAATGTAACACCAATTGAATTATATGTCTTATCTGTCCTATAATACCATTAAGGGTAATTAGCACTATCTTCGAAACATATGATTTTATGTTACACCAGGTGAATAGTTAGCTTTTGACTAGGGAATAATATTACAGATTCGTGAAAGGAGGATACATAATGATTGCTGCAGTAGACAAAGATGCGTGTATTGGGTGTGGAGCTTGCCCTGAATTCTGTCCAGAAGTCTTTAAAATGGAGGATGACGGATTAGCAGTCGCTTATACAAACCCTGTTCCCAGTGATTATGAAGCAGCTGCCAAAGATGCAGCTGACGGCTGCCCTACAGACGCCATACACGTTGAATAGTTGAATAGTTACTAAGACAGTCAAAGCGGATGATCAACATCCGCTTTTTACTGTCTTAATGCCTTGCTTTCTCTGCAAATTCATGTAAGCCGTCTATACCGATTCGATCAATGAGCCGTCCTATCCGCTCCTGAGGTTTTGCATTTTCCTTATAGAAGGAAACGACCGCATCAACAACTGGCAAAATTTGCTCCCTCTGTAGATTTTCTAAAAGGATATTTCCTTGCCTTGGTTTGACTCCGCCATTCCCTCCTACATACAGATGGTAACCTTTACTGGTACCCATTAATCCTAAATCAACTGAAGCAGCATCAGTACATTTATTCGGACAACCAGCAACTCCAATCTTAAATTTAGAAGGTAATTCCATGCCATGATAGAGCTTATCGATTTCCATTCCTAAGGCTAAGGTTTCTTGTAGCCCTCTCTTACAGAATGTGTCTCCTGGGCAAACTTTCACACTTCGTACACATAACCCAACTGCATGCCCAGGATCCATGCCGAGCTCTTCCCATACTTTCGGGACATCTTCTGGTTTCAAGCCAACAATGGCGATTCTTTGAGCAGAAGTCACTTTGAGCGCTTGGGCATGATACTTTTCCGAGACATCTGCAATTTTACGTAAGATTTCTGGGGTTACGACCCCTGCCGGGATATGTGGAGCAATGGAATAGGTCTTTTTATCCATTTGTAAAATTGACCCTGGCGGTTGAGCCTTGGCAGCTGCTTCAAGAGACATTTCCCCTTGTTCTACTGAATTTACCTTTTCTAACAAAATGTTGGGATCAAGGTTATGCATTTGGGCAGCATTAGCTAAGGTTTCATTGACGGAAAAGGAACACCCGAGACAGTGCAGACCTAATTCCTGCATCGCTTCAGCGGTTTTAGGATTTGTTGCCATAATATCTTTTAATTTCATTTCTAGTGTAAAACGCATCGATTCATCCCCTAACCATGTATGAGCATTGGTAAACAACGCGTGCATACATGTTTTTCTTCTCCTTGATGGACATAAGTAAGCACTGGAGTTAATTCACTAGTTGTTCCACAATGGGCACACTCCAACTCTAGATTCTCTTTTTTTACGTCTGCCATTGATATGACCCCCTTCTTTATGTTCACTAGTGTAACACGGTAACTTGCGCTTTTATGTGACTTCAGACAGTATCTCAGTGTGTGTTTCCGCACGCCTTGCACTAGAAAAATTGTATTCAGCCTCAGTGTTAGCAATTAGCAATGAAACTATTCAAGACATACGGGTGACTATAAGGGATTCAAATTATAAAATAAACGTATAAAGTAAAAGAACACAGTATCCCAGTTAGGAATATCCGTGTTCTAAGCATGGTCCTTGAAAATTCAGTTTAGTTGCTAAACAGATACAGAATTACCCCAATAAATAAGAGTATTACACCCACATATAATCGCATAGGAACTACTGTTGGTTGAATACCAGCTCCCTGTTTATCAGGCTTAGCTCGAGACTGACCATCCATCATGATCCCCCCTCACAAACGAGAGGTTGTTAATCTGCTTAATTCCTTGAATACGCCAGCCCTTTTCTGTTTGCTTCAAACTCATAGAGAACATTGCTTGTTGAACTTTATCAACTGACGACGTCCAAGAAACGCGCACAATAATCGCTTGCGAGCCATCTAACTCTGAATTCATAAATTCAACTTTTTGTAACGATAACAACGGATCCCCATTTAACCTAGACTCCCAAGCTTTAAACTCATTTTCGTCAGATGACCCCTGCACAACAAGTATCAAATCACGAGCAAGATTAGTTTGACGCAGATCCATCAGTTTCCAAAATTGCTGAATAGTCGCTCGAGGGGAACTTCCAAATTGAGGATCTGCTAGGGTTGATATCACCGTTTGAGGAGTTTTTAGGGTGATTATCGTGACCATACAAAAGAATGATATCCCAAGTAACCATAAATACCGACTTTGACGCATGATTTCCCTCCTTGCTTGTCTCTATAATACATTCTAGGAGGGAAGAGTCACTTTCAGACCACTTTAGCGAAAAACTTTTCTCAAAACATTAAGTACAAATTCCGGTAACCGTACGTAATAGATTCTCATAAGCTTATGCCTCCTTATATTGTTGAAATAGTACTTATTGGTAATCTATGCAGAAAAATTACTTATGCACCTATGAGATTCCTTGGTAATTTTTAACTACCTCTTCCAGCTGGGCAACAAGTTTACGTTCTTCATCCGTATTCGCAGTAAAATAGAGCCTACCAATAATGCCCGTAATTAGTTTAAGCACATCTTCTAAAACTAATTTTTCCTTCATGGCCAACTGTGCACTCGTCTCAATCAAGGCAATTCCGAATTGATGACCTACCCCCTCTTTAATCATACGCGTACAGCTTTTACCTAATAAGCGCATCACCAAAGAAGCTTCCTGAACATCTAGTTGACGAACCGCATCAATCGTTGTCGTTAATCCTTGAACCAGACGTAAGCCCACACTATTCCAACTAACTTGTTGGTTATCCATCATATGCCCCCCCTAAACATTCAGTCCCGTGCCATACTATATGCCTCATGAATGCAAGGGGTGAAAAAAAGAGCAGAGAAGGCAAAATACCTTCTCTACTCTTTTTTTCGTGGTTCAGCCGAGTTTCTCCTTACTTTGTATTAAGGCCCGAATCCTCCTATTGCATGGAGTCCATGTTTAATGCTTTCTAAGCCAATCGTACGACTTAAATTCATTCTTTGAACACTGGCACTGATTTTTCGTAAAGCTTTAAATTCTTGGAGTTGAGCATTACTGATAAGTAAAATCATGCTTACCAATACCATCGAGGTCGGCAAGCGCCTG
>DOPS01000159.1:0-28001 GCA_003512645.1 Desulfosporosinus sp. | reverse complement strand
AGTAAAAGCGGCGCGGCGGATGTTTTGGAAAAGTTGGGAATAAATATAGCGATTACTGCTGAGCACAGTCGGAAAATATTAAAGGAAATCAATCTTTGCTTTATGTTTGCTCAAACCTATCACAGCTCGATGAAGCACTGTGCTCCCGTAAGACGAGAACTTGGTGTCCGTACAATCTTTAATATCTTGGGACCCCTGGCTAATCCCGCTGGGGCTAATATGCAGTTGATGGGCGTCTATGACGAAAACCTTGTCGAGCCTTTGGCCCAGGTGCTCTCCAATCTGGGTGTTAAGCGTGGCATGGTGGTCCATGGTTGCGATGGTTTGGACGAGGCAACTCTCACAACTAGGACAAAGGTCTGCGAAATAGAAAAGGGTATCTTAAAAAGCTATTACCTCGACCCAGAGGAGTTGGGTTTGAAAATGTGTACTTTGCCTGAGCTGATCGGTGGCGACGCAGAGGAGAACGCCAAAATCACCCGCAGCATTTTAAACGGCACTGAGCAGGGTGCTAAGCGCGATATTGTCGTTCTCAACTCAGCACTATGTCTGTATCTGGCCGGTAAGACAGCGACTATCAAAAGTGCAATCCCTCTGGCAATGGACCTGATCAACAGCGGCGCGGCTGTCGATAAACTTGAAGAATTTGTGAGACTTTCCAACGAGGTGAGTGCATGATCCTAGAGAAAATAGCAACCCGAACCGTTGAGCGGGTTGCCGAAATGAAACAACGAACACCATTAGAGCACGTCATCAGAGAGGCAAAAGCGTTAACCCCAAATAACGGCTTAGACATTAATACCGTTTTTCCTTTTGAAAAGGCCTTAAGAGCAGAGGGCTTATCCTTCATCTGTGAGCTAAAAAAGGCTTCACCCTCGCAAGGAATCATTGCTCAGGATTTTCCTTATCTGCAGATTGCTAAAGATTACGAAGCGGCAGGAGCTGCGGCAATTTCAGTTCTCACTGAGCCCTATTGGTTTCATGGACATGACCAGTACCTCACAGAGATTCACCAGCAGGTCGGCCTTCCTCTGCTCCGTAAGGATTTTATCGTGGATGGCTACCAAATTTATGAGTCAAAGATCCTTGGCGCCTCGGCAATTCTACTGATTTGTGCCCTGCTGAACACCGAGACATTGAAAGACTATCTGGATATTGCTCACGGCTTGGGCTTGTCCGCCCTGGTGGAAGCGCATACGGAGGAAGAGGTTAGATCAGCTCTGGCTGCGGGAGCCAGAGTGATAGGGGTCAATAACCGTAACCTGAAGACCTTCGAGGTAGACATCACCACCAGTATAAGGCTTCGCGCCTTGGTGCCAGAGGACATCCTCTTCATCTCAGAAAGTGGCATTAAATCCCCCGAGGATGTGGCAAGGCTTAAAGCGAACAAGACCGATGCTGTACTAATCGGAGAAAGCTTAATGCGCAGCGAGAATAAAAAAGAACAGCTTGCCATTCTGAGAGGAGAACGTGAAATCGTAAGTGAACATGGCACCATGAGAGGTGATTGTGTTTGAGGAAGATAAAAATTTGCGGATTGTTCCGAGAGTGCGATATCGATTACGTTAATGAGGCTTTGCCAGACTTTATCGGCTTTGTCTTCGCTAAAAGTCGTCGTCAGGTTAGCGGCGTTTGGGCAGAAGCCATGCGTCCTAAACTCAAGCCAGAGATCATACCAGTTGGGGTATTTGTCAATGAGTCGTTATCGAAGGTAGCCCAACTCTTAAATGATAACATCATCGAGATCGCCCAACTTCATGGGGAAGAGAATGAAAATTATATCCAAGAATTAAAAGCGCTGACCAACAAGCCCATCATCAAGGCAGTTCGTGTGTTATCCCAACAGGATATAGAGGGTGCGCAGGATACCGTTGCCGACTATCTGCTACTGGATAATGGAGCCGGTGGAACGGGTGAGAGTTTTGACTGGAGTCTAGTCAGTCAAGAGAAGAATCAAAATCAAAACCAAAACCAGAAGCAGAAACCTTTTTTTCTGGCTGGTGGCTTGAAGGCAGGCAATATCAAACAGGCAATAGCGGCTACAAGTCCTTACTCTGTCGATTTGAGCAGCGGGGTGGAAACGGCCGGACTGAAAGACCGAGCTAAAATCTTAGAAATAGTAAGGAGAATGCGCAATGGCTAAAGGCAGATACGGAATTCATGGGGGCCAATACATTCCAGAGACCCTGATGAATGCAATCCTAAATCTAGAGAAATCCTACGAGGACTTCAAAAATGATCCAGAGTTCAACGCAGAACTGAATAAGTTGCTGAGTGACTATGCGGGCAGACCGTCTTTGCTCTACTATGCGGAGAAAATGACCAACGATTTAGGGGGCGCTAAAATCTACTTGAAGCGTGAGGACCTCAACCATACCGGCTCACACAAAATCAATAACGTGCTGGGACAGGTGCTGATGGCCAAGAAAATGGGCAAGACACGCGTCATTGCTGAAACCGGTGCTGGTCAGCATGGTGTTGCTACTGCAACGGCGGCGGCACTGCTCGGTTTAGACTGTGAGATTTTTATGGGCAAGGAAGATACAGACAGACAAGCACTTAACGTCTACCGCATGCAGCTATTAGGCGCCAAAGTTCATCCGGTTACGAGTGGCACCATGACGCTAAAGGATGCAGTGAACGAAACAATGCGGGAATGGACGGCCCGTGTGCATGACACCCATTATGTTTTAGGTTCTGTGATGGGGCCCCACCCGTTTCCGATGATGGTCCGTGATTTTCAGAGTGTGATTAGTTTAGAAGCGAGAGAGCAAATCCTGAAAGTCGAGGGCAAACTTCCTGATGCCGTGGTTGCCTGTGTCGGGGGTGGCAGTAACGCGATAGGAATGTTCTATCACTTCATCGGAGATGAAAGCGTAAAATTAATTGGCTGCGAGGCAGCGGGACACGGTCTTCATACCGAGAAGCATGCTGCAACCATTGCTAAGGGAAGACCAGGCGTATTCCATGGCATGAAGTCTTATTTCTGTCAGGACGACTTTGGGCAGATTGCTCCGGTGTATTCGATTTCGGCCGGTCTTGACTATCCAGGAATCGGACCAGAACATGCTAATCTTTACGACACAGGCAGAGCAGAGTATGTGCCTGTAAGCGATGACGAATCAGTCGAAGCCTTCGAATACTTGGCACGAACAGAGGGGATAATTTGCGCCATTGAGAGCGCCCATGCTATTGCTCATGTACAGAAAATTGCCGGGACCATGAGCAAGGACCAAATCATGATCGTGTGTCTGTCAGGCCGCGGGGATAAGGACGTTGCCGCCATCGCGCGCTATAAGGGGGTATGTATCGATGAGTAAAATTGCACAGGCTTTTAAAAACGGCAAGGCGTTTATCGGATTTGTGACGGGTGGAGATCCTTCCATGGCCAAGAGCGAGGAGTTTATTCTAGAAATGGTTCGGGGTGGCGCAGATTTGGTAGAAATCGGCATTCCGTTCTCAGATCCGATGGCCGAGGGTTTGGTCATTCAAGAGGCGAATATCCGCGCCCTGTCTGCAGGGGCAACCGTAGATAAGATTTTTGACCTGGTAGCTTCTGTACGCCAAAAGACAGACGTGCCACTCGTTTTTATGACCTACCTAAACCCCGTGTTTAACTACGGGTACCCCCGCTTTTTCGCCCGCTGTGCGGAGCTGGGGGTTGATGGCATCGTCATCCCTGATTTGCCTTACGAAGAGAAAAGTGAACTGGCTGACGTTGCCGCAGGGTTTGGAGTCGATGTTATATCCTTGATTGCTCCCACCTCGGAACAGCGCATTGAACAGATTGCTAAGGAGGCAACTGGCTTTATCTATGTAGTCTCCTCGATGGGTGTCACGGGGATGAGAAATGAGATTAAAACTGATCTGCCAGCAATATTAGAGGTTGTCAGGGGCGCGAGTTCAATTCCCACGGCCGTGGGCTTCGGAATTAACACACCTCTTCAGGCCGAAGAGATCGCTAAAATTGCGGACGGAGTGATTGTTGGGAGTGCAATTGTCAAAATTATCGAGAAGCACGGCGAAAACGCTGGTTCTTACATTTTCGACTATGTCCGAAGTATGAAAAACGCTGTGAGGGACCAGGATTGAATTTAGACTTATGGGATCACGGCTTCGGCGATACTCTACTCACTGTTCAGGGAACTAATTGCAGAAGGAGTGAAGGCATATGGTATTTGTACTAAAACCAAACGTAACGAAGGAGCAGATTAATGCCTTCATTTATAAATTTGAAGCAGAGGGCTTTTCCACAATCCTGAGCACCGGGACAGAACACACCGTGGTCTGTCTGATCGGTAACACAGCGAAGGTGGATGTAGACCATATTGCTCATACCAACGACATCGTTGAATATGGCAAACGCGTAACCGAGCCCTATAAGGCGGTTAACAGAATCGTACACCCTGAAAATACCACTGTGAAGGTGGGCAATGTCAGCATTGGCGAGGGATACTTTACGGTCATCGCTGGCCCCTGCTCGGTGGAGAGTGAGGAGCAAATCCTGGAGATTGCCAAATCCGTGCAACGCAGCGGTGCAAGCATCATGCGCGGCGGCGTATTCAAACCGCGCACCTCGCCCTACGCCTTTCAGGGCTTGCAAGAAGAAGGCTTGAAAATGCTTGTGGCGGCAAAAAAGGCGACTGGGCTTCCCATTATCACAGAAATCATGAATCAAACCCAGATCCCTTTGCTGGACGAAGTGGATATTATCCAGATCGGGGCTAGGAATATGCAGAACTTTGACTTGCTTAAAGAAGTGGGCAAATGTAGAAAGCCGATCCTCCTGAAACGAGGCCTAGCCAATACCATCGAAGAGCTGCTAATGAGTGCAGAGTATATTATGTCCGAGGGCAATGAACAAGTCATTCTTTGTGAACGGGGTATACGCACCTTTGAGACGATGACAAGAAATACCTTGGATTTATCCGCAATTCCCCTGCTCAAACAGAAGTCACACCTTCCGGTGATCGTGGATCCCAGTCATGCGGCAGGAATACGCAGCCTCGTTGCGCCGCTTGCCAAAGCAGCCATGGCTGTAGGGGCAGATGGGTTAATGATTGAAGCCCATAATGACCCTTCTAGGGCACTGTGCGACGGCGCCCAGTCTTTGGATTTAAAGCAGTTTGAAGAAATAATGGTCGATTTAAGGAAGAGAGCCCTATTCGAAGGTAAAAAGATGTCATGAGCGCCATGGGACTCTCAGTATCAATTTTTATATTCAATAGATAGCGAATTTCTTCCAGCTTGTGTTTGACCGACAAATTGACGGTAACCCATCTCGGGGCAGCTACTCCGGACTTCGGATCAGGAAACAAATGATCGATCGACAATCTCAGAGGACTATCTATTTAACATATTTTGTTCCGAATCACTGTAAAAATTATAGGGAGGGTTTCGTCAGGTACCCTCCCTATGAGATAATATTCTATTCGGCGGAACTCGTTGGGGCGCGAAGGTCCCTTGCGCCCCAAAAAGGATATGAGGAAATTTCTAACCTGTCCCCAAAAGCCACTTTCGAGTTGCAAAAAGGATAAGGGAATATTTCAGGCCTGACCCCAAAAGTGCACTAATGGCAGGTAGTAGCCTTAGTACCATAAAGAATTGCAACTCTGGCATGCGCTTAAAAGGATCAAAATTGATGTTGACTCCATGCTTAGCAGATAACATGAGGACATTGAATTGATGAGATGAAAGTGTCATCTATCCTCTAGTCACCTTTAGACAAACCAAAGTCACAAGCAAGGGGAGCATGTGTTTCGCTACGTCCCCCTTGCTTCCATGCGAGGTTGGTCAGGGAAATGGCTTAGTAACCATTTTGTCTATACCCTTGTCTGAAAGGTACGGGGGAAAATCTGAGAAACGGATGAAGATTTGAAGATTGTCTATAATACTAATATCAATCATGTACAAGCCTAATAGAAGGCTACGATTGCCTTGGTATTGAGCTCTGAGATCATTAGGAATATTGAGGTCATTGCTTAAGCCCCTTCACATAAGATTGCTTAATTTCCATTCTTATTTGTCAATTTTAACACCTATGCTCGCTCTGCGAAGGCTTAAATGAATAATATGCTCCGTGGGAGCCATCAAATGGTGGCTCAGCCCAGAGCGAAATCTGCGGCTCTGTCACACCGAAATATCATTAAATTGTAAGTATAATTTTATTTACAAAGAAATGAACAATGTTAGGTGCTCTAGCAGTGTCACCTCGCCTCCGCCATTACATAGGCGAGTAGAGAGTCCTTCGGGGCTCTTTTTTATTTTAGGGTTAAAGAGGGGTTCAGCGTGGTAGCTAAATCTGTACAATAGGCGGGTTTATGTTTACCATGGCTGATACCCCTCTATTTAATGTCCCTACCCTTAACCCAACTTCACGCTAAAAAGGGCTATATATCCTAATATATACCATTTATAGAGGCCGTCAAACTCTGCAACCCTTGGTACAGGCGGGTCTACTTTCCAAAATGCCAATGTAGTGCCGTAATAAATTCAGGGGCTATATACTTTCTTTCTGTGACGAGATATACTATAGGCATGTATATTAGAGAATGCGTTACAACCAATAAAGTCACCAAAACTAAATACGTTACCCATCGCCTTGTTGAAGCTTATCGTTTCATGGAAGGGTCCAAAGCCAAAGTCAGGCAACGCCTTATTTTGCATTTGGGTACGTTGGAGCTCCCTAAATCGGATTGGCCGAAACTGGCCAAGATTTTGGAAGCCCGATTAGTAGGTCAAAGTTCTCTGTTCGAAGACGACATTCAAATGACGACTGCTGCCGATAAAGCGATGGATTATTATTCGTTTGTGCAACAAAAAGGTGAGGAGAAGTCTGCCCGGAAACAAAGACAAACGTTTTGTCAGATCGACTTAGAAAGTGTCGAACATACAATGACCCGTTCTTTAGGTCCGGAATTAGTTGCCCATGCGTTTTGGGAACGTCTGGGGTTTGATAAGTTGTTGCAAACGTGTGGACTCTCCTCGACAGAGCAAGCCTGGACTCAAGCCGTTGTTCTCGGCCGGTTAATTGAACCGGCAAGCGAACGCCAGACGAGGTATTAGCTGAAAAAGAAAACGTCACTATTGGAAATGTTAGAGGTTGATTTGAGTGCGATGGGCGAAAACGCTATCTACGAGATTGGTGATACGCTTTTGACCCATAAAAAACAGTTGGAAAATGAACTTAGGAAACAGGAAGAGACTCTTTTTCCCCAGGAACATGCTTTGTTGCTGTATGATTTAACGAATACTTACTTTGAGGGTGGGGCATCAAAGAATACGTCGGCTATGCGTGGTCATTCCAAAGAAAAACGAAGCGATTGTCCCTTGGTCACGCTCGCTTTGGTCGTGGATAACCGAGGCTTTCCGATCTTTAGCCAGATTTACAAAGGAAACCAGTCGGAACCTGAGACACTTAAGGAAATACTAAAGAGACTTTATGTTGAGGATGAGACCCTCTTTAAGGAAACTTTACCTACCATTGTGATGGACCGAGGAATTGCTACCAAAAATAATCTTCAACTTCTTAAGGAAAAGAATTATTGTCCTAGTGACGTAGCTTCGCACAAATCAATTTCCATAACACAGGTTGTCCCATCTGATACCATGACCTTTAAGTCATCCATTGTTACTGTGTACATTTCTTATTCCTCATCTAAGGTATTTGCCAAGCGCATTGGCTAAAGATTTAAGTTCAAATAAACATTATCCAGCTCATCTTGGGTGATCCCGATATAAGCTAAGGTGACGCTAGGAGAAGAGTGGTTGAGCAGCTTCTGGATCCGTGTAATATCTACACCAGCCTGGAACGCGTGGTAACCAAAAGTCTTTCTCAGGGAATGGGTTCCGATCTGTTCCTTGATCCCTATTGCCCTGGCAGCATCATTTAGTATCCTGTAAGCTTGCTGCCTGGTAATTGGCTTGTATCCTTTTCGACTAGCAAATAATGCTTGCCCAGGCTTTAAGGAAACCACAAACTCTTTAAGGACTTTCTTTGAGGTTTCTCCTAGGGGAAAGTCTTTTAGCTTATTAGTCTTTTTCTCCCTGATCACGATGCGGTCTTTAATCTTGCTTCCATCATAGACGTCGGATACCTTGAGGGTTAGAAGATCGCTATGTGTAAACCTGAGTTGATGCCAAGCACGAAGAGACAGTAATCTCTTTGGTTACTTGATCTTAGTATCTTCTTCATTGTTTCTAGGGCCCTTTTGTCTCTGATTGGTTGAACGTATTCCATTGTTTTAGCTCCTTTCGCTATGTGCCATAATGATTGGTGGCAGGGGTTAAGTCATATTCAGAGGGTCGTGGATTACCCTTAAATACAAGAAATCCCTGGAGGCCTTTAATATCAGGCGTTCCAGGGATCTGGGAATGTGTCAGAATAGCATTGTGTTACATTCAATGATGGTAAGGTCTATAATAATATTACGGTTTGTATCTCTAAAGAAAGAATATTTGCAAGACACTTGTCAAAATTTGCTTAAGAGTATTATACTTATGAAGTAAAGTTTGAGGGTGGGGGACGAGAGTTGCCAAAATATACTATGTTTATAGATGAAACAGGTACTTCTAATGAACGTAATAAGCCGTTTTCTGTAACAGGAATTATTTTTGACAATCGATTTTTAATCAATCAATTAGGTCCTTCTATTGAGGCATTTAAGAGTTCATGCTTTGGTAGAAAAGACATTCCTCTTCATCTAACGAAAATCGCTAATGTTAAAGAACCATATAGGGTCGCAGATGGGGTTACACCCGAACACTTAAAGAAGTTTTGGGATGATTTACCTCAATTCCTTGCAAGCTTAGATTTTCAGATTATCTCAGTAACAGTTGATAAACCTAAACTAGAGAATTACTTTGCAACACATAAAGATGCTTATGAAGTCGCGTTTGCTCATATTATGAAATCCTTTTATTCTTTCCTAAGTTCGCCGGACGTAGTAACAGCTAAAATCGTTCTAGAGGCAAGGGATGATTATAATAACTTCTTAATTCAAAAGGCTTTCTTTGATATTTTCAATCATGGAACAGTCCATTTAGATTTTGAGAATTATAAGGATAAGTTAAAGGGCTTTATTTTTTCTGATAAAATTAACCCTCAATACAAATATGGGCTTGAAATTGCGGACATACTTTGTAATCCTCTAAATCGTGTAAGACTTGGACTAATAGAAGCAAAACCTAAGCATATTAATTATGGACAAGATAACAAAATTTTTAAGGCAATCAAAGATAAAATTTATGTAAAGGACCAGAATCAATCATGATTTCAGGAATTGGGGATTTAAAAAGGTCCCGATAACAAAGAAAGTGCGTCTCTGGGTAGATAATCCTCAACCGCAAGGAATAATTCCTCAGGTTATTGAGTAGATTACTATTAGGAGCTCCGAGGGGTAGCGGGGGGTTTGGTTTCCAGGCCGCCCAGCTTACTCCTTATAAGAAAGTATTGACATTTGTATCAAAATGGTCTATTATACAGACAAATCAATTAAGATAATTTTGGGGGATTGGTTTCCAGACCGCCATTAAATACTTATTAGAGGAATTGGTTTCCGATTCGTCTAATAAGTAAAAGAGTTGCAACTAACTATTAGTTGGAACTCTTTTGCATTCAAGTTGTAAACAAGTACGGTGGACCTAATAGTTAACGAAAATAATTACGCTCTAGCTGCTTAAGTGCCGCTAGCATCCTGCCTTCAGAACCTACGATGAAGAAACAGGGTGTCAATTAAGTAGGACGCTCTAATGTCAATGCTCGGAGACATTAGCTAAGATTATCGAGCTAGCCTGAACTGAATCCTGGCCTTTAGGAGTCAAGACTGGCGAAATTTAAATTAAAGGACACACGCGTAGACGCTTTTGTGGCAGCTCTTCGATACAGGGGTGCAAATCCCCTCGCCTCCACCAATCAAACCCTCGAATATTAGGTGGAGAGATGCATAATGAAAGCCTTGAGGTACTGAATTGTACACCTCAAGGCTTTTTCTGCATTTTATAAGGAAAAGATTTTAAAAATATAGTAAAGTATCATAAATACACGGGCTTGTCAATAAGATTTTATTGACAAGCGCTTATAAACAAAGGTATTATTATTTTAATACAAAGTGGAAAAGGATAAATATGGATACATCATTACTTAGGTTATTGCTAGAACCGTACATTTCATTGAATGAGACCTGTGCGCTTATTTCTATTAAGCCTCAGTACCTCAAGGAAATTTTTGCGGGAAGAAAACTTTATGAATACCGAAAACGTTTGTTTAACCAAAAAGTCGATAAGGTTGTAATGTATGCAACTTCCCCAGAAGCTAAAATCGTAGGATACTTCACTCCTGGTCAAATATTTTGTGGCACACCTCAAAGTATTTGGGAAAAAACCCACTTACAATCAGGCATCTCACAACAAGACTATATTTCATATTGTAACAATGCTAATAAAATAATTGCGATGTCTATTTAATGTATTACCTCTTTTAGTCTTACATCCCTTCTGATTTAGAACAGTTATCATTCTTCTGTAACCGTAGCCATCGAGATAAAGTGAGAAAATTTCACGTACAACTTTGGCCTCAACCTCGTTGATTACATATTTTTTGGTGTTAGGGTCAATGTCATAGCCAAGGGGGGGAATCCCCCCTGTATGTTTACACTGATAAGATTTTCCGTCATGCCTTTCATGACTTCTCTGCCAAGATTTGCGGAGTAATATTCAGCCAAGCCTTCAAGAAGAGACTCTAAGATGATTGAAGTGCAAACACCGAGTCCAGCTACATTGAAAGGACAGGCAGGGAAGCATATAAATCCATTCCATCGTCTTGCATTTTCTTTATGTGGAATGATCAAACCCATTAATTAAGAAAAATCGCCTAAACACAAAGTATAGGCGATTTTAGGCTAGTGTTACGGCTGCTTAATACTGGGGAACCCTTTGAAAAAATTCTTTTACTACATCATTAAGAAGCCAATTAGTCTCCAGAATGGAATGAGTATCACGAACACGAAGATCATAGTTAATACGCTTTTTGCTGCTTGGAACTTGACAAAGTCAGACAACTTCACGATTCCAAAAGAGAAGAAGATCAAATATAGGACATATTCATAGGGCAAGATAATCGCATCGATTGCTATTTGGATGAACATATACCAGGCAGCGGGGTTAATGCCAAAGCTCATAGCAATTTCGGTAAGCGGTAAGGTGAATGCCGACATAATTGCCAACGGAGTCATTAAAAAGTTTAGAGAAAAGATCATCGAATAGACGATACCAAAAATGAACATAACCCCTTTACCAGCGAGCATCGGAAGCATGACAGTGGCTACAACTTTCCCTAAGCCTAAGACTCCAGCGGTTGTTCCAATACCCATACAACTAGCAGTAAATATTGCCATTCCATAATTGACATTTTTTATGTCTTCATTGGTGGCTACGTTGAATCCGGGGAAGTAGAGCAACATCGGGAAAACCACAAAACCCCAGCCGGCTTCTATCTTATGGTATTGAGTAGTTAAGAGGAAAACAAAAAGCATACCACACATAATGAGAACCTTTTTCTCATCAAAGGACATTTTCCCTAATTTCAGTAATTCACCTTTGAAATACTCTTTAGCATTAATAGGACCAGCGGGTTTAAACATTTTGGTGATGACCCAAAACATAAATGCGTAGAAAACAATTGAAATACTATTGTACATAAGGTACTGAATCCAGGTCAGATCGACCGCTCCGGCTACGCCTTTACCTAGTCCTGTCAGCAAACCCCAGTTCGCATTGAAGATGAACCATCCGGGAAGGAGTGAGGAGATGGCAGCAGCCATGGTTATACCAGCCGTTTCCTTGCCAGTTTCAAGTTCTAGGGCCTTGCAAAGACCATAAGCTAAAGCTGCCAAAGGGAAAACGGTATTTCCGGGAATTAAGAGATAGAGTGCTACCCCGGCTAAAGATAATCCCCAAATAATGCCGTTATAACTTGCCCCAGTGAGCAAAATAGAGTTATAGGCAATTCGTTTGAGCAAGTTAGTGCGTTCCATAACATTGGCCAGAAATAGTCCGCCAATAATAAACCATGGAATGTAGAGTGACCATGGGGCAAAAACAGCTGCAGCAGGTGCTTTTGCTAAAACTACATAGCTAATCGGTAATAAAATCGAAATAGCAGTCTGATTTATATTGCCAAAAATAAAGGTTAGAATTGCGAAAAGGGTAACTGTTAAATACATTCTAATCTGAGGGGTAAACAGTTCATTGGTTGGGATCAACAAAATTGCTAGTGGCAGAATAAAAGTTATGATCATTAAACTTATTTGTTTCATATTCGTGGGTTGTTTCACGGTTTGAACTGACATGATTTTAACCTCCATTAATTTATAGTATCATTACATTTTCTAGATTCAGATATTACCAAGAATGAAAAGTATACTTCTTTGTATTAATCCTCCTCCCTTCCTTCGTGATAGGTGATAAGTCTTCTAACTAGCGTTATTCCTCCGATTAGGATTGGGGTTACCAGCTTCCCCCGGTTAATTGAAATTGAGGCTTATCTCCTTTAGGATTGTGAAGGTTATTTTAAGCACATTGTAGATTGTCTAATGCCTTAGTACCAACAATGTTTTATTGAGATGGGTTTCAAGTATTTATTGTGCTAATAATTGTTATTAGAAATACTAATACTTCTCCGTTAACGTTTCGACCTGTCGTGAATGGCTAGACATTAGACAACATCGCGATCAGCGCTCTTGCTGAGGAGAAAAGCGAGTAGGGAATTTGGCCTAATAGCTAAATTCCCTACTCGCTTTATACTTGGTAGTAGGCGCTTATAGTGTTTTACAAAGATTGCTTGTGACAACACACATGAAACCATTGTTTGTGATAAATGTTGCAAGTAAATATACTTCGACCTAGATACTCTTCACATCATGAACCCGAGGTCAGGTGTTAAATGGGTAGCTTAGTTATGTAGGCTTTATAAATCTCTAGAAAATCCAGACCTGCCGATGAGAGAGAATGATTTGTAGAAGTAAACCAACCGAAATCTAGGCTAAGGCTATCTCTAATCGGTATCGCGACCATTGATTTCTCGCGAAATAGGATAAAATCATTGTACGTCGTAATACCAAAGGCTTTGCCGTGGATAATAGTCTTCAAGTAGATTTCACGACTATTAGTTTTCACAATGATATCTAGTTGACTCAAATCGCCAAACATATGAGTTAGGATTTCTAAATAGGGTTCATATTTATAGACCACAAGTGGGTGATTCTTTATATCAGATTTCTTAAACATTGTCTTCTTAGCTAAGGGGGATGATTTGGCCACACAAACCAAGAATTCGTAACTTCGGATTTTTTCAAAGATAACGTTGCTGCTCTTGAGGTGTTCTAAGTCATAATAGTCCGGTAAATTAACAAGTCCTATATCAGTACACCCGTTAATAAGCTTAGTTACAATCTCATTAGGTTTTTGTTCTTCGATGTGAATGTTGATATCGGGGTGCTTTTTCCGAAATAGATCTAAGATTTGAGGTAGGTAATTACTCATGTAGGGAGTCGCACTAATGGCTAATTTATCATTTGAAATTGTACTGTTAACATTAAAATAGGGCTCCATACTACTAAGTAATTCCTCGTATTTAGTAATAACATCTTTTGCTTTTTCTACGGCGAGGATACCTGCATCCGTTAAATCTACTCCCTGGCGACAGCGCCGAAACAAAGAAACATTTAAGTCTGCCTCGAGCTTCTGAATAGCTTGACTTAATCCTTGTTGTGAAATATAGAGATGCTCTGCAGAAAGTGTAATGGATTTTGTTTTTGCTATTTCAACTAAATAATAAAGATGCTCTATACGCATGTTACCACCTCCCACTTTACATTGGTAAAATTATCGTACCAAGAGTGTTCTAGTTAATTATTCACATTATAACCCGAATTGCAGAACAAATTATATAGTGCCGGGCAATTATATGCTACGAGTTAGTATGCTACGAAAGAATGAATAGGATGCCTTTCGAAGAATCTTGAAAACCATCGGCATTGAATTCAAAGGATCGGGATTTTAGGTGAGGAGCGAGGGTCAAGCTAATCAGGTATTCACTGAGATAGAAAAGCTTTAGAAAAATCAGGGGTTTAGTTTGCTAATTTCGTAGAGGTAAGCTTATAGCCCCACTACGTAATAATAAAAAAATAATGAAAAGGGGAGAGTTAAATGAAACAATATTTAGAAGCTCAAAAACATTTAATTACTTTACAACATGAATCCGAAGAAAAGTTCTTATCTGAATTTAGAGCAGGAAACTATACTTTGGAAAATCCTTATGTAGTTAAAAATCCATATTTAATTAATCCATTGGCTGCAGTGATTTGCTTTAATACCGCAGAAGAAGTTGCAGTAAAGGTAACTGTAAAGGGTAAGGCAGTAGAAGGAGATTTAGACCATACTTTTAGTGCCGCCAGGGAGCATGTGTTGCCCATATATGGCTTATATGATGCTTATGAAAATACCGTTGTGTTAACACAGGAAAATGGTAAAACAACTGAGGTTAAAATTGAAGTTGAAGAATTAAATATTAACAAAGCATTCTCTTGTGTTACGACATATGATTACTTTGGCAAAGATATTATGATTATATCAACTGCAACTCCTTTGATTGGTTCTGCTAGAACTTGCGGCTTTGATTATGCTGGTGATTTAAGATGGGTAATGACTGAAAAAGCAAGCTGGGATATTAAACAATTAACTAACGGAAGACTATTAGTAACTTCTTACCGCTCAATGCAAAAGCCGTATTACACCGTAGGACTTATGGAAATGGGCTTTTGTGGTAAGATTTACGTCGAACACAGGCTGCCGGGCGGATTTCACCACGATGCTATAGAATTAGAAAACGGCAACTTATTAGCTGCTTCGGATAATGATTTCGCGGAATCTGTGGAAGACTTTGTTGTCGAAATCGATAGAGAAACCGGCGTAATCCTTAAGTCCTGGGATCTGCTCAAGATATTGCCAAGAGAACAAGGTAAAGCAGGAGACTGGAATCACCATGACTGGTTCCATAATAACTCCGTTTGGTATGACAAACCCACTAATTCCATTACCATGTCCGGACGGCACCAGGATGCTGTAATTAACTTTAATTACGATACAGGTAAGTTAAACTGGATTATTGGTGATCCAGAAGGCTGGGGAGAAGAGTGGCAACAATACTTCTTTAAAAATGTCACAGAAGGTGACTTTGACTGGCAGTATGAGCAGCATGCAGCTAGAATTTTACCTAACGGCGATGTCTTCGTCTTTGATAACGGAACCTATCGATCCAAAACCACGGAAAACAGAGTGCCACCCAATGATAATTTCTCCCGAGGGGTTATTTACCGACTGAATACTGAAAAAATGGAAATAGAACAAGTTTGGCAGTATGGCAAGGAACGAGGCGCAGAGTTCTATTCCCCCTATATCTGCAACGTGGATTACTACGGTGAAGGCCACTACATGGTGCACTCAGGTGGTATCTCAACCTTCAGAGGGAAGCATACGGATGATTTAGGAGCATTGCAGATCAATAAACACAAAGAGGATCATATTCACTTGACCTTGGAATCAACCACGGTCGAATTGTTCAACAACGAAGTTAAGTATGAATTAATGGTTAAAGGCGGTAACTACTACCGAGCCAGACGACTTGCTTTATATGATGAAAAAACGAACTTTGGACTGGGTAAAGGTAAATTCTTAGGTGGTTTTGGAGTTAACCCGGAATTTGGCCTGAAAGTTAAGTTTAAAGAGGCCGGTGTGGAACTACCCCAAAAATACGCGCTCTCCTTTGTGCTTGAAGAAGATCGATTGGCGCTGCGCGGCACTTTTGTGGAAGGCTCCCAAGTCCTGCTGGAATTAAAAGGTGCGGAGGGTTCTAAATTATACTCAGTACCCACCGACGTGCATGACATCACGGCTGCCTGTGTATCATTTGAAGAACAAAAGGAAAATGATGTGCAGTATTATGTGAGCAGGGAAGGTTTGTCTGGCAACTTTGATATTTATTTGAATATCGATAACCTGAAGTACGATATAAAAGCATCAGTAATGCTATAAAACTCCAGTTAGCTATGCCTACAAGTTCATGGGAGTTCTACCGTGACGTAGGTTCACGGTAGAACCTTATGGTTAGTAATTAAGGAGGTATAAAAATGGAACTCAAGATGATTAAGGCTGACCTTTTTAATACAGCAATTTATGATAACAATGAGGCCTGTGTAGTTGTATTTAGCAGGCATGATTGTCACGTGTGTAAAGAAGTTGTGCCCAGATTGGAAGAAGTCGCAGAAAAGTATCAAGACAAATTATCTTTTTACGCTATGGATGTTGAGCAGGATAAAGCTTTGTTTAAAAGTTTCTCACTTAAAGGTGTTCCTCAGCTGTTATTTTTTAAAGATGGTGAGTTTTATGGAAAGTTAGCAGGCGATGTTGAGGAAGATGACATGGTCGAAAAAATTGAGGAACTCATATAAGAGGTGCAAGATGAACAATTATGATATCGTAATTATCGGGGGGGGACCGGCAGGTTTAACTGCTGCGATTTACGGTGCTAGGGCACGATTAAAAACTTTGGTTATTAATAAAGGGGTTATAGGTGGAATGGCCGAAACCACTAGGGAGATTGTAAACTATCCCGGGTATGGTCAAACAACAGGACCCAAGTTAATGCAGGACTTCAAAAAGCATGCCGAAGGTTTTGGAGCAGAATTTATCAAAGATGAAGTGATGAAAATAGGTTTCTGCCAAGACGAGAAACTCATTAAAACCAAAAAAGGAAAAGAGTATACGGCCAAAGCAGTGATCTTAGCATGTGGTTGCAAACCAAGGTTGCTGAATATACCTGGTGAAACAAAATTAAGAGGCAGTGGTGTAGCATACTGTGCTACTTGTGATGCTGAATTCTTTGAAAATGAAGAGGTAGTTGTCATCGGCAGCGGTGACCAAGCCATTGAAGAAGGCATGTATATTACTAAATTCGCCAATAAGGTAACTACTATTGTTTTACATGATGAAGGGATACTTGATTGCAACAAGCTTAGTGCCGAAAAAGCATTTGACAATAAAAAAATGAACTTTGTTTGGAATTCCACTGTTGAAGAAGTATTAGGTAAGGCAAATGTTGAGGGAGTTAAAATTAAAAACTCTAAGACGGGAGAAAGCAGTGAGCTAGCTTGTCAAGGTGTATTCTTTTTTGTAGGCATGATTCCATCTACCGGATTTTTGCAAGACAGCGGTGTGGAGGTAGACCAAAAAGGATATATTCCTGTTAACGAGTTAATGGAAACTAATATTGAAGGTGTTTATGCCGTTGGTGACAACAGAGTTAAGTATTTGAGACAGATTGTATCAGCTGCAGGTGATGGTGCAACTGCAGCAGTCGCAGCGGAAAGATATATAGAAGAGGTTAATGATTTTAGGGCAAAGGTACTAGAAAGTGAAAAACCTGTTATACTGACCTTTTTTAATCCAACTGTAGAAGATAGCTTGGCTTTTATTAACGTTTTAGAAAAAGTGGTTAGTGATAACGGTAGTAAGTATAAAATAGTTAAAGTGGATATTTCCAGAAAGAAAACGTTAGCAGAAAAATATTGTGTTAAGGAAGCACCTTGCAGTATTGTTCTGAATAAAGGAATAGTTATCAAACAATTAGATTGTTCACTGAATTGGGAGAAAGTAAATGCTCAATTGCAAGATAATAGGTTTGATTAACTTCTCACCTAATCCTGCAAGAGTTTTTGAGTTTTAATTATTAAGACCGCATAAGAGATTGGGGCATACCCCTAATCTCTTATGCGGTCATGTCGTTGAATCGATAAATCTACATTGTTTAGGACTCGTGTATTGGAGTGAATTAAAAATGGAAAAACTTATAGTTTTGGGAACTGGTCATGCCTTTGTGACGAAATGCTATAATACCTGTTTTGCAATCACTAACGCGGAAGAATACATTTTGGTCGATGCTGGGGGTGGGAATGGAATTATTGGAATTATGAAAAAAACTCAAATTCCCGTTTTTGGTATACATAACGCCTTTGTTACACATCGGCATACCGATCATTTATTGGGTATGGTGTGGGTTATACGTAGTATAGCATCACTAATCCTGACAGAACGATATGATGGAAACTTCAATATTTACTGCCATATCGAGCTAATTAATAATATATTAGCTGTCACTGATGCGTCACTGGATAAGGTAACTACGGATTTAATCGGAAAGAGAATTATCCTAATTCCTGTAGCAGACGGACAGAAGGAAATTCTGGCCGGATATGAGTTTACATTTTTTGATATACATTCAGCGAAGGATAAACAGTTTGGCTTTACTACAAAGATAAATAACGGTAAAACTCTCACTTTTCTGGGAGATGAACCTTATAATTCGTTATGTAAGGAATACGTAGAAAATAGTGATTGGTTATTAAGCGAGGCATTTTGTCTTTATAGTGATCGTGAAATCTTCAGACCATATGAGAAAAACCATAGCACGGTAAAAGAAGCCTGTGAACTTGCTACACAATTGAACGTTAAAAACCTTGTTCTATGGCATACTGAGGACAAAAATATTGAACAACGAAAGCAATTATACACCGCTGAGGGGAAAATGTATTATAATGGAAATATATTTGTTCCGAATGACTTAGAAGTCATTGAACTGTAATTCAGTGCAGTGAGTACATTCAGCTACATATAAATTCATTATTTAGGGTAAGTATAATTCAGAAAATAAGGATTGACAGTGCATTCTGAAAAAGCTATTATTGTATTAGAGATGTAACCGTTTACATGAAAATTTATGTCCCAATATCAGGAGTCAAAACTTTCTTAATTCAGGAAAAGTAGCTATATAAGCTTTTGTTCACAGGGATCTATAACTAAACCGTAGAGCATTATCCTTATACAAGCAGAAAATAAAGCTCGCAACATTATAAGAATGTAACCGATTACAATTAATGATAGAGGGTGTAACGATTGGCGACAATTAGAGATGTTGCTCGTTTAGCGGGAGTGTCTGTGGCTACAGTCTCCCGAGTGATTAACAAAACGGACTCTGTGAATCCCGAGACCGCAGGGCAAGTACTGAAGGCGATTGAGCAGCTTCAATACGAGCCAAATGCTGTAGCTCGGGGTCTAGCGGGCAAGAAGATGGGGATCATTGCCTTAATCCTGCCGGATATATTGAATCCGTTTTTTCCTGCTTTGGCCCGCGGTGTCGAAGATGTAGCCCATAAGAAAGGCCTAACGGTTATCTTGGGCAACTCAGATGATCTAGGCTTAAAAGAAAGTTCTTATATCAAAGTCCTCAAAAAAAAGTATGTGGATGGCTTCATCTTCGCATCGAATACAATTCGTGAAGAGGATGTCGAAGCGCTAAGAAACGAACGTATCCCGATTGTTTTGTTAGATAGGGGCCTGAATACTGCATCCTGTGCAGTGATACGCTCCAATAACCGACAAGGGGCGAAAATTGCTGTTCAACATTTAATAGAGCAGGGCTGTCAGAGGATCGCTCATATTTACGGGCCACAGGAATTTATCACGGCTCGAGAGCGCATGCTTGGTTATGAGGAAGTCGCTGGAAGATTAAATGGGTATTCGCCCAGTTTAATGGTCTCGGGAAACTTTGATATCGATAGTGGCAGAAAAGCTGTGGAACAGCTTCTTGCCCGTCATCCTGATCTGGATGGAATCTTTGCCGGAAATGATCTTATGGCGGTAGGGGCTCTTAAAGCTCTGAATGAACGAGGAATCCGAGTCCCAGAACAAGTCAAAGTCTGCGGGTTCGATGGAATTGGTTTAACAGAGATTACCGAACCGGAATTAACGACCGTGGCCCAGCCGGTCTATGAAATGGGTGGATTAGCTGCTCGGATTTTATTGGACGAAATCGAGAGCGGGGTCCGTAAGAATAAGCTCATTGAGCTGGACGTTACATTAATTCCCAGAAAATCGACCCAATAGGAGGAGACTTATATGGACTTACGACCTAAGATTGTCGTCATAGGTAGTCTGAATATGGATTTGGTCGTCAAAGCCGTGCGTGCTCCTAAGCGCGGGGAAACGGTTCACGGAGATGAAATTCATTTTGTTCCCGGTGGCAAAGGTGCCAACCAAGCGGTGGGCTTAGCTCGATTAGGTGCTCAGACCACGATGATCGGTGCGGTTGGGTCCGATGCTTTTGGAGTGGAACTCATGAAGGCCTTGCAGAAGGATGGCGTAAATACCTCGAGCATTAAAGTGCTCGATTCAGAAGCGACAGGCATTGCCTCGATCCTCCTAGCTGAGGGGGATAACAGTATCGTGGTGGTTCCAGGAGCGAATGCCCAGTGTTTACCTGAGGATTTGGAACGGTATGAGGAAATAATTACCGAAGCAGATCTTGTGCTCCTACAATTAGAGATTCCGCTAGTGACCGTGGAGCATGCGATTAAATTGGCACGAAAGCACGGGAAGCCCGTGATGCTCAATCCAGCCCCAGCCCTAAGCCTTTCTCGGGATCTTCTCAGCAAAGTGGATTATTTAACCCCTAATCGTTCCGAACTCGCCTTGCTGACAAACATGTCCGAAGAGTCTACGATTGCTCAAGGAATTGAGAGTTTATTGGAAATTGGAGTTTTGTGTTGTGTCACGACTTTGGGAGCAGAGGGAGTTGCTCTCATGGAAAAAGGCGGCAGCTTGGTTGTCGTTTCAGGCCATAAGGTCCCTGTCGTAGATACTACAGGAGCAGGAGATGCCTTCAACGCTGGTTTGGCATATGCTCTAGCCCAGAAGAAATCCATTCGAGAAGCCGCGGAATTTGCAGTTCAGGTTTCGGCCCTTGCCGTGACTAAATTCGGAGCTCAGGGTGGGATGCCAACTTTGGCCGAGGTAGAAGCGTATCAGGAGGGGCGACGATGAAAAAGATCGGCATCTTAAACAGTGAAATATCCCGAGTGATTAGCGAGCTTGGGCATATGGATAGGATTGTCATAGCGGATGCAGGGTTACCTATACCATCTCATGTCAAAAGAATTGACTTGGCATTAAAAGAAGGAGTCCCATCGTTCATTGAGACGGTCGAAACCGTCCTCCACGAAATGTTTGTGGAAAAGGCATATGTCGCGCAAGAAATGGGATCGGTAAGCGCTACTAAAAAGGAAGAGCTAATTGGGTTGTTACCAGGTGTTCAGATTAAGGTCATCACGCATGAAGAGTTGAAAGCCTTAACTCATCAGGCCAAGGCTGTGATTCGTACGGGGGAGTTTACTCCTTATGCCAATGTCGTCCTTGAAGCGGGCGTAATCTTCTAAAAATTCAAAGGAGGGATTAGGTATGACGGATCTCTTGACCATGGAGGGCATCAACAAGAGCTTCAGTGGAGTTAAGGTGTTAGAAGATGTTCAGTTTTCTCTTCGCCAAGGGGAAGTCCATGCCTTGATGGGAGAGAATGGTGCGGGTAAGTCAACCCTGATGAAAATCCTTTCTGGAATTTATAGTAAAGATGCCGGCTCTATTCTGATTTGCGGAACCGAGTCCGTGGCTTCTTCGCCTAAAACTGCCCAAGCTTTAGGAGTAGCGATCATCCATCAGGAACTTAACATGATCCCCGATCTATCTATTCAAGAAAATATATTTTTAGGACGCGAGTTTAAATGGGGTCGGTCGGGCTTTGTTAACTGGTCCAAAATGCGTACCGAAGCGAAGAACTATTTACAGCAACTCGGGATGGATTTGAACCCAGATAGTCTAGTGGGGGAACTATCTGTCGGACAGCAGCAAATGGTAGAAATCGCCAAAGCGCTTTCCATGCACGCTAAAATTCTGGTTCTTGACGAGCCGACGGCGGCTTTGACCAAACGAGAAATCGAGAAGCTCTTCCAGCTTATTGAAACCTTGAAAACCCAAGGGGTGGGAATGATCTACATTTCCCATCGTATGGAGGAAATCTTCCAGATCAGTGATCGGATCACGGTGTTGCGAGATGGTCGTTATATAGGTACACGGGATACGAACGTAACTACGATGGATGAGTTAGTTCAGATGATGGTTGGCCGGGAGATCAAAGAGCGTTTCCCTAAGGTAGACACGAAAATCGGGGAAGAGCGTCTACGTGTGGAAGGGTTAGCTCAAGAAGGAAAACTCTATGATATTAACTTCAGTGTACGGGCTGGAGAAATCCTAGGAATTGCGGGTTTAATGGGAGCTGGACGATCGGAATTAGCCAAAGCGTTGTTTGGAGTAGGGAAGTATCAAGGGAAGATCTTCGTGAATGGAAAACCTGTAACGATTAAGAGCCCTGCCGAAGGGATTAAGGTCGGTCTGGCCTTGATTACGGAGGACCGGAAAGGGGAAGGTCTTGTCACTAATCTCTCGGTTCGAGAAAATCTAGCCTTACCGAATTTACGCTCTCTATCACGCTTGGGGTTTATCAGTCATCGGCTGGAACAGGAATTTGTGGACGATAGTATTAAGAAACTGAACGTGAAAGTCCATCATTCCGGGCAATGGGTGAGCTCTTTAAGTGGAGGAAATCAGCAGAAGGTCGTGATCGGTAAGTGGCTAGCAACAAAACCTAACGTTTTAATCCTCGATGAACCGACACGAGGTGTGGATATCGGGGCTAAACGTGAAATCTATGATCTGATGAATCAGCTCGTTCAAAAGGGCGTTGCCATTATCATGATTTCCTCAGAACTTCCAGAGGTCCTCGGAATGAGTGATCGAGTACTCGTCATGCATGAAGGACGAATCACTGGGGAATTTTCACGCGAAAACGCGACACAAGAAACGATTATGATGGCTGCAACAGGAGGGAAAAGTCATGGGTAAGGTCCAGGGGAAAAGTGGGATTCTGCAGCGCTTGGGACCCCTTGTGGGTTTGATTCTTATCGTCTTTATCTTATCGATTATCAATTCCGATTTTCTGACCGTGAGCAATATTTTTAACGTGCTCCGACAGGTTTCCATTAATGCCTTGATTGCCTATGGGATGACGTTTGTCATTCTGACCGGAGGGATCGACCTCTCTGTCGGTTCGATTATTGCTCTTTCTAGTGCCTTTGCTGCAGGGATGATGGCCACAGGCGGAAATTCTTGGTTAGCAATCGGGGTAGCCGTGCTGTCTGGGACTTTAATGGGAACCATAAATGGGGTCGTCATTGCTCGAGGAAAAATAGCCCCGTTTATTGCCACGCTGGCGACCATGACGATTTTCCGCGGCTTAACCTTGGTTTATACAGAAGCGAAACCGATTACTGGATTTCCTGACGCGTTTGGCTTGATTGGACGAGGGTATCTCTTCCAAATCCCAATGCCCGTAATTTGGATGCTGGTAGCCTTTGGGGCACTCTATGTCATCTTAAAATTTACATCCTTTGGACGCCACGTTTTTGCCTTGGGAGGAAACGAAGAAGCAACGCGCCTTTCGGGTATCAATACAAATCGAGTCAAGATCCTTGTTTACAGTATTAGTGGGTTAATGGCATCTTTGAGTGGGATTATCCTAACTTCGCGCTTGAATTCTGCTCAACCAACTGCCGGGACGTCGTATGAGCTTGATGCGATTGCCGCCGTGGTCTTAGGCGGCACGAGTCTCTCGGGGGGTAAAGGGTGGATCGCGGGAACCTTAATTGGGGCAATGATTATTGGGATTCTTGATAACGGCTTAAATCTTATGAATGTTTCATCGTTTTACCAGCAGGTTGTTAAGGGTGGAGTCATTTTGCTGGCGGTCTTACTAGATCGGTCAAAAGGGAAATAGTCAATCCTTAAGTTGAAAGGGTAAATTTTCTGATCTCCACTGAATGGAACAACGGTTTCGTCAGTTGTGGATATATAGGTTCTCTTAAGGGGGAGGATGCGAAAGCTTAGAAACGTCCTTAGAGTTATAGTTTATCATTACTAGTACACATCTTATGGAAATATGGTGGCTAAGCCACCCTAATAGAAAGGAAGAGTAAAAAATGAAAAGAAAAAATAGGATATGGATGATGATCCTCGTAGTTCTCATGTCAATAAGCCTCATTGGTTGTGGAACGACTGATTCCAAATTAGAAACGAAAGAAGCACCTAAACCAGCCAGTAAAGTGACCATTGGTTTTTCGATCTCCACATTAAACAACCCATTCTTTGTAACCCTCAAAGAAGGTGCTGAAAAAGCAGCTAAAGACGCTGGTGCAGACCTGTTAGTTGTAGATGCTCGTGATAATACCGCTAAGCAAATCAGCGATATTGAAGACTTGATCCAGAAAAAAGTCAGCGTGATTCTGATTAACCCAACTGACAGTGCAGCGGTTGTTTCAGCCGTCGAATCGGCTAACAAAGCCAACATTCCTGTGATCACGGTTGACCGAGCTTCCAATGGCGGCAAAGTCGTTTCTCATATCGCTTCCGATAACGTCAAAGGTGGTAGCATGGCTGCCGAATATATTATGAAAACCCTGAACAACAAAGGAAACTTAGTAGAATTGCAAGGGATTGCGGGAACATCGGCAGCACGTGATCGGGGCCAAGGTTTCCATAATATTGTGGACGGCAAAGATGGCGTGAAAGTCGTAGCTTCTCAACCTGCTGACTTTGATCGTGCTAAAGGTTTAAAAGTTATGGAGAATATCCTACAAGGCAATAAAGACATTCAAGCTGTGTTCGCACATAATGATGAAATGGCCTTAGGGGCTCTCAGTGCCATTGAAGCTTCAGGCAAGAAAATCATGGTGGTAGGCTTTGACGCGACAGATGATGCTGTGAAATCCGTTAAAGAGGGAAAAATGGCAGCAACAGTTGCTCAGAAACCCGATTTGATTGGTAAAACTTCGTTAGAAATCGCCCTTAAAGTGGCTAAAGGGGAAAAAGTTGAAGCGAGTATCCCAGTTGCGTTAGAGTTGGTTACAAAGTAATAGAAAGCAATAAAAGAGGTTGGAGCACGTGCTTCGACCTCTTTTTTCGAGTTTTAGTTCGAAGTGAGTTTAAAAATTGAGGTTATTAATAACTGTTATCGGAACCAATGGATTTTTGGTTACTCCATTTTATAATATATATCCTTGATATACCCCTTTGGGGCATATTTTTGAGATGTTTACGCACAAGGCGCTACGGTGGTGCAGATGATAACCGCCCTGCCAGTCAGCGATATGAATGGGCTATAGATTACACTTTTAAAGATTTGGAGGTCAATAGTCGTTGATACTATTCCTAACGGTCATCCGGATGATGGTATGTATTTCATTTCGGAATTTTCAAACATCATTTATAATAGTTGACAAACAATATTAATACGCGTATTATAAGTACTAATTTAATAGCTCCAAAAAACCATTGATGTGGAGATAAAAACAAATCGTGCACTTTCAGAGAGCCGGAGTTGCTGTGAACCGGTAGAACGCAGAATGTTAAATGGACCACGGAGGGCGCGGTGAAAGGCTTTAGCCGAGTATTTCGCGACGTGAAGGCATACGTCAGTTGCCAGGAATATGATAGTATTCTGATAAGCGTGCGGTTTTTCCGCAAAGCAAGGTGGCACCGCGGGTATTTGTTTTTTCAAACCCGTCCTTGACTATATAGTCTTGGGCGGGTTTTTTTTGTGCCGTCCACGGATGGACTAATGCCGCGGTGCCATGGATGGCAAGGAGCGGCCGCCCAAAGGTATAGACCGAGCCTAAACGAAGCCAAGGAACTAGCAGCACATTATAAGCTCATACCAGTCAGCCGTGAGATTTTTTCGGATGTCAGGACACCGATGGAGGTGTTGAAAATCCTCAAAAACGTCAGCCGTCACTGTTTTATGCTGGAAAGTCTAGAGAGTCCCGAAAAATGGGGACGCTACACATTTTTGGGGTTTGACCCAAAACTGGAACTGACTTGTACAAACGGAGTCATCAACATCAATTCTGGCACAGAAATTACTGTGAACACTCAACATCCCCGTGAGTATATCCAACAGATTCTTGACGAGAACAAAAGTCCCCGGTTCGATTATTTACCGCCCTTCACTGGCGGTCTTGTAGGATATTTTTCCTATGATTATATCAAGTACAATGAACCGTCGCTAAAGCTGGACGCCGAGGATCAAGAATGTTTTAAGGACGTAGACCTGATGCTCTTTGACAAGGTGATCGCCTTTGATCATCTGAAACAGAAAATTATTCTTATAGCCAATGTAAAAAGCGAAGAACTGGATTCAGGTTATAACAAGGCCGTTATGGAAATTGAAAGCATTGTAAAGCTTATTAAACACGGTGCTTATCTAGAGCCACAACCCGCTAAGATAACCTCTGAATTCCGCCCTTTGTTTAAGGAAAACGAGTATTGCACTATGGTGAACAAGGCGAAGCATTACATTCGTGAAGGAGATATATTCCAGGTTGTGCTGTCCAATCGCTTTGAAGCGGATTTTGAAGGTAGCCTCCTCAATGCCTACCGTGTTTTGAGAACCTTAAACCCATCGCCCTACATGTTCTATATCTCCAGCGATGATCTTGAAATCGCCGGTGCTTCCCCTGAAACCCTAGTAAAGCTTCAAGATGGCAGCCTCTACACTTTCCCACTGGCAGGCACAAAACCAAGAGGGAAGACAGATGAAGAGGATCTTCAGAATGAACAGGATTTACTCTCTGACCCAAAAGAATTGGCCGAACACAATATGCTGGTGGATTTGGGNNCATGTTATGCACATTGGCTCTACGGTGCGGGGGGAGATACGGGACGATAAAAACGCCTTAGATGCCTTAGACGCAGTGTTGCCTGCAGGAACTCTCTCCGGCGCACCCAAAATCCGAGCCTGTGAGATTATCAACGAACTTGAAAACAATAAGCGAGGCATTTACGGTGGTGCCATCGGGTACATTGATTTCACAGGTAATCTGGATACCTGCATTGCAATCCGCATTGTCTTTAGGAAAAACGGCAAGGTTTTTGTTCGATCCGGCGCTGGAATCGTTGCCGACAGTGTACCGGAAAACGAGTATCAGGAATGTATCAACAAAGCTCAAGCGGTTATGAACGCCCTGAAACTGTCTGAGGAGGAGATCGACTGATGATTCTTTTAATTGATAACTATGACAGTTTTTCCTATAACCTGTATCAACTGATCGGCTCCATTAATCCGGACATTAAGGTTATCCGTAACGATGAGCTGAGTATACCTGAAATTGAGGCGTTGGCACCCGAGGCCATAATCCTTTCCCCGGGTCCTGGCAGACCGGTTGATGCCGGAGTATGTGTCGAGAGTTCTAGATATTTCGCAGGTAAAATTCCCGTTTTCGGAGTTTGCCTTGGGCATCAGTCTATTTGCGAGGCATTTGGGGCCACTGTCTCTTATGCCCAGGAGCTAATGCACGGTAAACAGTCAAAAATAAAAATTGATACCGACTATCCGCTTTTTGCCAGATTACCCGAAACTATCAAGGGTGCGCGGTATCATTCACTAGCTGCAATTGAAGACACCATACCTAGTGAACTCAGGATAATCGCCCGTACGGACGACGGGGAGATCATGGCTGTTAAACACAGAGATTTTGAAGTGTATGGAGTTCAATTTCATCCAGAGTCGATCCTAACACCCCAGGGCAGAACCATCATGGAGAATTTTTTAGGAGGGGATCAAACATGATCGTTGAAGCAATACACAAGGTCATTAAAGGAGAGGATCTAGATTTTGAGGCTGCAAAGGCGGTAATGGGTGAAATGATGGATGGGACCGCCACCCATGGCCAAATGGGTGCTTTTCTCACGGCACTGCGGATGAAGGGTGAGAGTATCGATGAAATCACCGGCAGCGCTATGGCAATGCGCGAAAAGGCCATCCACCTCAATCAGGAGACGTATGATGTCATGGATATTGTGGGCACCGGTGGTGACGAGGTAGGAACCTTTAACATCTCCACGACCACTGCCTTTATCGTCGCAGCTGGGGGCGTACCTGTGGCGAAGCATGGCAACCGCAGTGTATCTAGTAAAAGCGGTGCGGCCGATGTCTTAGAGAAGTTGGGAAT
>DOPS01000063.1:0-15373 GCA_003512645.1 Desulfosporosinus sp. | reverse complement strand
GATGTTCCGATCATCACTTACCATGGGGCAATGATCCAACAGGTTTTAAGTCGTGAAATTCTCTTCAGGCGCGTTATTCCGAGTGCACTCGCTGCTCAAATCGTAGAGCATGTTACGAAACTTGGAATTTATGGTCAAGTGTATCTCAAGGACCGTGTAGTTGCCCCGAAACTTAATGAATGGTCTAGGGAGTACTCCAGAATAGCAAGTGTTCATATTGAGGAGGCTGACCTGTCGGTCCTGCTTTCCCAGGAACCAGAAGGGGTGGAGAAGATCCTCCTTATTGCGGAGGAGTCTGTGCTCGATCAATTGACCCCTTCACTGAATCAATGTTATGGTGAAAAAGTGCATATTACAAAATCTAAGCCCCATTTCCTAGAAATCACGGATTGCTCTGTCAATAAAGGCGTGGCTTTGGCTGCTTTAGCAAAACGCTTTGGAATCGCCCAGCAAGACGTTATGGCGATTGGTGATAGCTTCAATGATTTAGAAATGATTCAATATGCCGGCGTTGGAGTAGCCATGGGAAATGCCCGTTCGGAAATAAAAGAGCAAGCGGACTTTGTCACTTTCTCAAATGAGGAAGACGGGGTAGCAGAGGCAATTGAACGCTATGTATTAAGAATTGATGCTTAAGAAGTATAAACCGTGAGTTTAAAAACTAAAAATGAACAAAATGAGAGTTGTCGATTAAGTGTAATAAGTAATAAGTAATAAGTAATAAGTAATAAGTATTGGATTGGGAATTAAGGAAATCTAAATCCGCCTTGTGTCTTGAGTACAGAGTATAGAGTTACAGAGTATAGAGTACGGATAAACAAAATTGAGTGGAGGTTATGAACATGAATATAAAAACCGTTCGTCAAACAGCGCGAGAAAAGCTCAAGGGTTATTGTCGAGTTTGTCCAGAATGTAATGGCAAGGCCTGTGCAGGGGAAGTCCCAGGTATGGGAGGAATGGGGACGGGAGCATCGTTTAAAAATAATGTTGAAGCTCTAGCAGCATTTCGCATCAATTTAAGGACAATGCATAGTGCCAAACACCCTGATACACAGATCAAACTCTTTGGTCAAGAACTGAAAACCCCGATTCTTGGGGCACCGATTATGGGTAACAACTTCAACATGGGTGGGGCTTTGAATGAAGAAGAATGGGCTGAAGCTGTGATTCAAGGTTGCTTAACTTCAGGAACGTTAGGGTGCACGGGGGACGCACCAGACCCGGCAATGTATTTTACCGGTATTGATGTGATAGCTAAAGCTCAAGGACGGGGTATTCCGATTATAAAACCCCGGGAACAGGATGAGGTTCTTAACTGTCTGCGTCGAGCTGAGGAAGCGGGAGCTCTGGCAGTGGGCATGGATGTGGATACGGCCGGCCTAGTCTCTATGAAGGTTGGGCCAAAAAGTGTAGAAGAAATGAAAGCCATCATTTCCAGTACCTCTTTGCCGTTTATCATTAAAGGAATCATGACGGTAAGCGAAGCAGAAATGGCACTTGAAGTAGGAGCTTCAGCAATTGTGGTCTCAAACCATGGGGGAAGAGTACTCGATCATACTCCAGGTACCGCTGAAGTTTTGCCAGAAATCGCTGCGGTGGTGGATGGCCGAATTCCTGTGATCGTTGACGGAGGAGTACGAACCGGTGTTGATGTCTTAAAGATGTTAGCACTCGGTGCTGATGCCGTCATGATTGGAAGACCTCTAATTATTGCCGGCTATGGCGGAGGGGCAGACGGGGTTGCTTTAGTACTGAGGAGAATAACGAATGAATTGAAACAGGCCATGCTTCTCACAGGCTGTGCAACACTGAGTGATATTAATATTGACGTGCTGTTTTGATCTAAAATAATAAGAGTACAGGCACAAATCGCCAATGTCATATCCACTTCCTGGATTGAATTAAAGTCGTTGAAAAAGCGAAATGTTCCATGTGGAAATCTAGTAAGTAAACAACTTTTTTTTAGTAAGAGCTTCGTCGGATAACGAAGCTCTTACAATTATGGAGATCTTGCAGTAGAACTCAATCTGTGAGCGGCAGGCTAGGAAATTCTATAACTATCAGAATATGCTATGAATTTGCCGGAAAAACTAAGATTTATTTTGAAAAAGAAAGTTAGTTCTCTTGTGCTAACTGGCACAAGAATTGCATCGAGGGAGCTAAACCGCTATACTTAGGGAGAAGGGGGTTTTTCTATTTGCGTATTCTTTTGGTGGCCCTCAATGCCAAGTATGTTCATACAAATTTAGCCCTTCGCTATTTGCGGGAAGGGATACGCCCCGATTTCCCTAACAGTTTGCTTTTGGAATTTAGCATTAACGATCGCCTTGAACGCATTGCTGGGGAAATCTATGAAGCCAAGGCCGATGTCATTGGCTTTTCGTGTTATATTTGGAATCTGAAAGAAGTCATGGCGGTCATTAGGTATCTTCACCCCGTCTGCCCGGATGTGAAGTTTGTGATTGGGGGTCCGGAAGTTTCTTTCGGGGCCGAAGAGTTTCTCACCGAGCATCCTGAGGTAGATGCCCTTGTTCTTGGTGAAGGGGAACGCATTTTTTTAGATCTACTTAAGACGTGGCAGGATGGTCGTGATCTTTCTGAGGTGCTAGGAATAGTATGGAGAGATAATAAAGCAATTGTTGTCAATCCTATCTGTGCCAACCCTCTCGATTTAAATGAGCTACCGTTTCCCTATCTGGAGGACGAAGACTTCACAGGACGACTTGTCTATGTTGAAACGACTAGAGGATGTCCGTTTAACTGTCAGTACTGCTTGTCCTCAACGTTCCGAGGGGTTCGATTTTTGGAGCCGGAGAAGTTTCGGCAGGTGTTTCGGCACTTACTGGAAAACGGTGCTCGGACCATAAAGTTTGTGGATCGCACGTTTAATGCCAATAAAAGTCATGCTCTGCGCATCTTGGACATCGTGCGGGAAGAGAGTGAGAAACACCCAGATGCCCAAAAGATACGGGTTCACTGTGAGATGGCTGGTGACCTTTTTGACGAAGAATGGCTGAATTATCTTAGAAATTATCCACGGGGATTAATTCAATTGGAAATCGGAGTACAATCGACCTATCCACCGACACTCGAGATCGTGTCACGCCCTCAAAACTTCGAGAAATGGAAAAAATACGTACCAGAAATCCAAACCTTCGGAATTCAGCTTCATCTTGATTTGATCGCCGGGTTACCCGTTGAAAACTGGACAAACTTCCGAACCTCATTTAACGATGTCTATACAGTTAGACCAGATATGCTGCAGCTAGGGTTTTTAAAAGTACTTAAAGGATCTGGGCTACGTCTGCAAAGCAAGCGCTATGGTCTGGTGTATACGCCAGACCCACCCTATACAATTTTAGAAACCTCAGTCTTGTCCCACGGCGAAATACTTCAATTACATCGTATGGAAGAAGTTCTCGATAAATATTATAATTCAGGGAAGTTTTCTCATGCCTTACCTGAAACCGTTAAACTTTTTCCAACCCCCTTCGATTTTTACCATGGGTTTGCGGAGTTTTGGCAGCAAAACGGTTGGTTTAAACGTCAGTGGCAGGGGAAAGCCCTTTTTGATAGACTTTGGGAGTTTCTTGAGGGATTTGAAGCTCAGTCAGAGCCCCCCGTAGACATTCCATGGGATACAATTCGAGATGCCCTGCGCTTTGATTATTATCTTTGGGAACGTCCAAACATCATACCTGATTATTTAGGTCCTGACAAAAGTTCGGAGTGGGGAGAAACGGCAGATTTGCAGAAAGCAAAACAGGAAGAGATTCGGAAAGCTGGTTATTGGAAAACAGTGATTCCAGAGTTCAGTCTATTGGATCGGCGTCAGTGGATCCGCAACACCGCAGTTGCCTGTTTCACGACTGATTTATCTCCTGTTGCTCAATCCCCTAGACCATGCTGGTATCTTTTCTACTATCAACAGGGGAAGGTGAAGGCTTACCGGTATCTAGGAAACTCTTCTGAAAGAGTATATACTCCTTCAGAAGATTAGCTGAATTTATCCGGGAACTATTTACGAACCACGACCTCGTGGTAGTTAACCACCGGATATTGGATACTTTATGAAAGATAGAGGAACTTATACATGGACTAAATATGCGATGTAACGGCATTCGGTGAGCGATATCGAACATCGAACTTCGAACTTCGAACCTCGATTTTGAATGGAGTGCAGTACAATGACTTCCACTTATTTATGCAAAACGATCACACGATGGTTTTACATAGTTGTCATAGCCTTACTTGTTGCCGGGTGTGCGAGAGAACCTCAGATGGGAGAACCGGGTGGACCGGCACCTGCAGTGGTGGACGTCTGGCATTCCTTGCAAGGGGCAGAAGCTCAGGCCTTACAAGTTCAGGCTCAAATGATCAATCAGACCCATCCTGAAGTGATTATCAAACTTAGTTATGTACCAGAAAAAAAATTCGTAGCCTTTTCCTATCAAGCAGAGGCTGGAGGAGAAGGCCCTGAGCTATTCATCGCATCTAGGGAGATTATCCGTCAGCTTTATGAACAAGGGGCGTTGGCACCCACAGTGTACGAGGATCAAGAGGGTTTTCCTGCGGCCTCGAAAGGTTTTCGATTTGGTGGGGAGGAGTATGGTCTTCCTTGGTTGACAGATATTCCTTTGCTTTATTTCAGAACAGATACAGCAGCAATTCCTGTCAATTTATCGGACTTATTCTCCGCTAAAGGTGGGGTTTCCGTAGCCGCCACAGATACTTCCACACTTTCAGCATGGTGGAATGGGCAGGGTGGGAGGTTGATGAATGGAGGGGTCCCAGCCTTAGATGATCCCAACAATGTTGTATTTCTTCAACAACTTTTTACTTGGCAAAGTGCTAAAGCTCTGCGGATTGATCCGGCTACATTCACCGCGTTTTCCGGCGGGCAAACTCCTTATATGATCGCTGGGGCAAGTGCAGCAAAATCGTTGACTCAACTGAATGTGCCTTGGGGTAGCCTATTGCTTTCTGATTTATTAAATGGACAGGGACAATCTCTTTTAGGAACGACCCTGGGGATCGCAAATTCTGCTACCAAGACGAATGAAACGATGAGATCGGCGATTCAAACCGTGGAAAAAGCTCTGCTCGCCCCAGAGGTGGAAGGGGCAATGCTGGAGGCAGGACGACTTCTTCCTGCCAATATGGGATACTACCAACGGCCAGAGGCCCAGAAAGGTGTCTTTCCGCAGGCTAAGCTGGCACTTGATAGGGCATGGGCGTTAGAAGGAAATGCTCCAGAGTGGAAGTTGATTCCGCTCCAAAATTTGGCATGGAGTAATGCCTTAGCGGGAAACGTTGCTCCCTTAGATGCTCTGGTAAGTGCACAAGAACATGCTAGAGAAGTTTTAACGCCCTAGAGTTCGTCATAATCTTAAAAGAGTGGGAGGTGAAACTATGAATAAGAAAGGATTAGAACTCATTGTCATCACGGGTTTATCAGGAGCAGGTAGGACTCAAGCCATGCAAAGTCTTGAAGACCAAGGATTTTTTTGTGTTGATAATTTACCGCCTACTTTTCTGGTTAAATTTGCTGAGCTTTGTGCCCAGTCCCGTGGAAAAGTTTCCAAAGCAGCGATAGTCTGTGATTTGCGTGGAGGAGAATTTTTTTCCTCACTTAGCGAGGCTTTGGCTAATCTTGAGAAAGAAGGCTTTCGTCTGGAAGTTCTCTTTCTTGATGCTTCCGATGAAACCTTAATCCGCCGTTATAAAGAATCCCGTCGTCGCCATCCTCTGTCTCCTCACGGACGAGTATTGGATGGAATTCAAGCTGAACGCCAGCAGCTTGAGGAGTTAAGAATCCGTGCTGACAATATAATCGACACGTCTGACTTAAGCGCCCAACAACTTCGTAGTCAAGTAGCGGATCTCTTTTGTAAGGCTCAGGGGCTAGATCAAATGGCTGTTTCAGTGATATCCTTCGGCTTTAAGTATGGTATCCCGATGGATGCGGACTTGGTTATGGATGTGCGCTTTCTTCCGAATCCATACTATGTAGAAGCGCTTCGTCCTCTGACCGGGGAGCATACGTTGGTAAGAGACTATATCTTTGGCAATCAAATGGCCCAAGAATTTATGGAAAAATACCTGGGACTGCTTGAATACATCCTGCCTAATTATATCAAAGAGGGAAAAACCCACTTAGTTATCGGAATTGGCTGTACAGGAGGACAACATCGCTCCGTGGCCATTGCTGAAAGGGTGGGGCAATTTCTAACGGAACGGAATTATTCGATTAGTGTTAAACATCGGGATGCTAAGAAAAATCAAAAGGGTGGAACTGGGCGATGAAAACTGTAAAGCGTGAGTGGTTTTCAAGATATCTAAAATGGCTCTACCCAAATCTAAGGGTTAAACGCTGGTTTATCCTAGCGGTTCTTGGAATCTTCCTTTTCGCGACGGGTTTCTCTGTTATGAATGATGGGGTAGCCATTGGCTACGCTGAGTTACAGTTCCGAGAAATTATCTATCAAATAACGGGTAGTACCCGGCATATAACTGTACCGACAGGTCTTGTGATCAGTATCTTAGGGATCGTCTTAATTATTATAGGTTTTAAACGAATGCTTTACTCGATTATTTCCTCCGTACTCCCTGAAAATGAAGGGAAAATTGTGGATGTGATTTACGCTCGGCAATATTTACGTAGAGGACCAAAGATTGTGGTAGTGGGTGGCGGGACAGGGCTCTCAGCCCTTCTGAGCGGACTTAAGCAATATACTTGTAATCTTACAGCCATAGTTACTGTTTCGGATGATGGTGGCAGTTCGGGAAAGCTACGGGATGAAATGGGTATACAACCCCCCGGAGATGTACGCAATTGTCTGGTGGCTTTGGCTGATACTGAAGATATTATGGATACTCTTTTTTCTTACCGCTTTGAAAGTGGGAATCTCAAGGGCCATAGCCTGGGAAACCTGCTTCTGGCAGGACTAACAGATACCTTTGGGGATTTTCAGAAAGGGATTGAACAGGTTAGCAAAGTATTTGCTCTCCGTGGGAAGGTATTCCCCTCCACGTTAGAACAAGTGGTCCTCCTGGCGGAGTTAGAGGACGGGACTCGAGTGGTAGGGGAGACCGCAGTTCGGGTTACTGAGGGAAAAATTCGAAGAGTTTACCTCGAACCTAGTGACTGTATACCATTACCGGACGCCATGAAGGCCCTTGAAGAAGCAGATCTTATTGTCCTAGGTCCCGGAAGCCTATATACTAGCGTTCTTCCCAATTTACTGGTCAAAGGTCTCAGAGATAAAATCCGAGCAGTGAAAGCCCCTTGTGTCTATGTATGTAATGTAATGACGGAAAAAGGCGAGACGGATGGTTATCGGGTGTCTGATCACCTTAGAGCGATTCTTGACCACTGTGGCACAGATTTCGTCGATGCAGTACTGGCTGCCAAAGGAGAAATTACGGCACCCCTTCTTAAGCGCTACGTTGAGGAAGAGGCCGTTCCGGTCATTACTGACCCTAAAGTAGTACAACACTTGGGGGCGAAATATTTTGAGGCAAATTTAGTACATGAGGGAAACGTCGTTCGCCATGATCCTGATCGATTAGCAAAAGAACTGATCCGGTTACTCTTCCGTTTGAAACCCATAGGAGAGCGCATTGCCTTAGTTGATGCCTATCTGCTCACTCAGAAGCTCCGTAAAGAATCATAAAAACATCACTGAATACTTTCTTAACCGAATTCGATGTTCAGCTCTAGCTGAACGAGTTCACTCGAACCACGAACTTCGAACTTCGAACCTCGAGAAAGGGGGCTGGGGAATTGTCTTTTAGTGCGATTACTAAAGAGGAATTAGCTCGCTTAAACGATCGGAAAGCATGTTGTGAGTTAGCCGAACTAGCGGCTTTAGTCCGAATGGACGGTACACTCCAAATTAGTGCCAACAAACAGTATACCTTGAATGTTATGACCGAAAGTGCTCCAGTGGCTCGCAAAGTCTATCGACTGGCAAAAGATGTGCTTCAACGTCCGCTGGAAATCGTGGTTCGACGTAAACTCAGACTTCGTAAGAATAACTCCTATTTAGTTAAGATCTACCTTCGAGGATTGGAAGATTTAAAAAATATTGGTTTGGTTGATGAAGAAGGACAAATCTATCCGGGAATTGCTCCCAATCTGATCAAAAGGCGCTGTGATCAAAAAGCGTATTTGAGAGGAGCCTTTTTGGCTGGGGGATCAATGAATAATCCTGAAGGTACATATCACCTCGAAATTGTTAGCAATGATCCTGAGCATGCTAAAGCATTATGCCAATTGATCAATCGCTTCAAATTAGGCGCTAAAGTTAGCATGCGCAAGCATTGGTATGTGATATATCTCAAAGAAAGCGAACATATCGTGGATTTTCTTGGCTTTATGGGAGCACATCATGCCCTGTTAGAGTTTGAGAATGTTCGTGTACTCAAAGATGTTCGGAATCAAGTCAATCGCTTGGTTAATTGTGAGACCGCCAATCTTGATAAAATTGTCGATGCCGCTGTGCGCCAGTTAGAGAACATTCAATATATTCAGGAGACAATAGGGCTGCAGTCTCTACCAGATACTTTAAGAGACATGGCGGAGCTTAGGTTGCAATACCCAGATGCTAGTTTGAAAGAACTTGGAGAAATATTGCGTCCAAAAGTTGGGAAGTCAGGAGTCAATCATCGCATGCGAAAAATCGATGAAATCGCTGAACGCATCAGGGGTCAAAAAGACGGAAAATCTAAAGTGAAAACACGATAGGATAACCTGAATTAGGAGATGGAGGTAAAAAAGTGCGGTTAGGGTATGGTTTGAGTCTAGAGCAAACTCAAAAACTTATTATGACTCCGGAATTACGTCAAGCAATTACAATCCTACAGCTGTCCGCACTGGATCTATCCACGTATGTTGAGGAACAGCTTTTGGAGAATCCTTTACTCGAAAATCTTGAAGAAAGTCCGGATAATAAGGGTGAAGCTGAGACACCTGTGGTTGAGGAAAAAGCTCCCGATGAGAAATGGGAAGTGGATTGGCAAGACTATTTCCAAGACCAAGACGATAATCGCGTTCGCCAGGAACGGGTAGTCTTGGAGGATAATCAGAGATTTGATCCGTTTACCGCTGCAGCACCTACGCTTTTGGAGTATTTACTTGAACAACTCCATGTCCAAAAAGTTACGGCCTCTTTATCCGTAGCAGAGTATATTGTTGGAAATTTAGATGATAATGGATACCTGGCCTTGTCGACAAAGGAAATTGCGCAGGAAATGAATGTTCCCCTTGAAACGGCTGAAGAAGCCTTGGCGCTTGTTCAGACCCTTGATCCGCTGGGAGTCGGGGCTCGGAATTTAGAGGAATGTCTCCGTTTACAACTGCCACTCCTGCCAGATAATCCGCCAGAATTAGCCGAGTTCTTGAAGTATCTGGACGACTTGGCTGCTGGACGTCTGCAACGGATTGCCCATGCCCTGAAAAGCACCATAAATCGAGTTCAGGAACTAGCGGATATGGTGCGTAAATTGGACCCTAAACCAGGCTTGCGATTCTCCAGCCCGGGGGAAGTGCGTTACGTTGTCCCCGATGTAGTCATTGAAGAGATTCAAGGTGAGTTTATTATCCTCGTTAATGACATTACTGTACCCCGCCTAGGGATCAACAAAGTTTATCGCGATGCGCTTGGTCAAGACGAGGGAACTGAAACACGGAAATTTGTCGAGCAGAAGCTGAACGCAGCTGCCTGGCTGATACGGAGTATTGAACAACGCCGTCTAACCCTTTATAAGGTAGCCAATGCCATTGTAAAGTGGCAAACGGATTTTCTCCGCCAGGGCATACGCCATCTTAGACCCCTCACTTTAAGGGATATTGCGGAAGAAATCGGAGTTCATGAATCCACCGTCAGCAGAGCGACTGCCCATAAATATGTCCAAACCCCTCGAGGAATCTTCGAGTTCAAGTTCTTCTTTGCCAATAGTATGGGGCGAGGCAGTCAAAACGACTCGGGTATAACGACAGATGTGATCAAACTGGTTCTTAAAGATATTATACAAAGCGAAAATCCGAAGAACCCTTATTCAGATCAAAAGTTAGCGGACTTACTAAAGGCTAGAGATATGGAGATTTCCAGGCGTACTGTTGCTAAGTACCGCGATGAGTTGGGGATTTCAGCGACGTCGGTTAGGAAACGATATTAGGGAAAGATGTGTGGAGAGAACGGAGAAGTCGCGAAACACTCTGTCAGCCGCTAAGGTCGTGGGCTAAACTAAGTTCACAAGAGTAGCAAGTTTATTTTCTCGGTATACTAATTTATATTTTAAAGGAGCCTATTTGCCAATAGTCAGACCCCGCCACCCTTGGGTCAACGTGAAAGGGGATTTTTGCATCCCCGTGGCTTATAACGGAATTGACATCTATGTCTGGGGTAAGAAGGGCTCACTTCTTATTGCTTTCACCAGAGATTCCATCACTCCCTGCCCATTTTTTCGGGCTGTCAAGAGGTAATAAGCCGACAATGTTTGAATGGAACAATATTAATGTAAATGTATGCAATAAAAAGATGGCAAGGAGTTAACACTATTCTGTTTCCACTAGCCTAATAAGTCCGAAGCTGGCAGGATTGCCTGTCCGGAACTTGACGGATATAGTGACCTTATCATAGAAAAGAAAAAGGATGTCTCCGTATAACGCATTCCTGCTGTAACAGGTTCACCGGAAACATCCCCCAAAAACATCACCCAGACATCTTACACCATCAATCTATGGATATTAAAGAGCATCAGTAACTATTACTATCCCATATACACCATTTTGTATACAATAGCACCCAAAATTCCGCCTATGATTGGACCGACAACTGGTACCCATGAGTAAGCCCAATCAGAGGACCCCTTACCGTGAATTGGTAATAAGAAGTGGGCAATTCTAGGTCCAAAATCACGTGCTGGATTGATTGCATAACCCGTAGGTCCGCCGAAAGATACACCAAGTCCCCACACCAAGAAGCCCCATAAAAGAGGATTGAGGCCACTAGTAATAGCAGATTTCGAAATTCCAATGGAAAGCCCTACAAAGACCAAGATAAAGGTACCTATGATTTCAGTCAGCACGTTAGCAGGATAATTTCGAATAGCTGGTCCCGTACTAAAGACGGCCAATTTTAATCCTGGATCCGGCGTTTCCTCCCAATGCTTCAAATAAGCTAAATAAACCAACACAGCGCCAATGAAAGCTCCCAAAAATTGGGCTGCAATATACAGCGGTACCTCTGGCCAAGGAAACAGTCTAATTGACGCCAACCCAATCGTAACGGCTGGGTTTAAGTGTGCTCCACTTATTGGAGCCGTGGCATAAATTGCCAGGAGAACTCCAACTGCCCAGCCTAATGTAATCATAAAGAAGCCGCCGTTATTTCCCTTGGTCTTACCCAATAAGACGTTTGCTACTACCCCAGAACCAAATAAAAGTATAATCATGGTGCCTATCATTTCAGCTAAGAATTTTGCTGTCATCTAAAGACTCCTCCTTAATTTTTTAAAGCTTTTACCAGATACTCACGAATCTTCTCGCCATCATCGAAAGCAAGAACCTGCCGCCATAGATCTTTAGCTTGCAGAACATCAATACCTCGAATCAGCTCTCTAACTTTCGGCATAGCGGTTGCGTTCATACTTAATTCATCTATCCCCATTCCGATAAGTAATATCGCAGCCAGTGGATCACCGGCCATTTCACCGCACATTCCCGCCCAGATACCCTGATCATGGGCAGCGGAAATTACACCGTCGATTAATCGAAGTACTGCAGGATGGAAATGATTATAGAGATTTCTTACTTTCTGATTACCACGGTCAACCGCTAAAGTATATTGAACAAGATCATTCGTGCCAATACTGAAGAAATCACATTCTTTGGCCAAATACGGGGCTATCACCGCCGCAGCCGGGGTCTCGACCATAATCCCAAGTGGTACGCTCCGAGCAAAATCCTTGGTTTCATGTTCCAGTTCGCTCATCGCCTGGCCTAGACATTCTTTGGCACGCCGGATCTCTCCGGAACTAATCACCATCGGAAGCATTATCGCTACATTACCGTATGCTCCTGCCCTCAAGATGGCTTTAAGTTGAGTAACGAACAAATCGGTACGCTCAAGGCAAATACGAATTGCCCGCCAGCCTAAAAACGGATTACTTTCCTGACCGATATCCAGATAAGAAAGTGGTTTATCCCCTCCAATGTCCAGCGTACGGATAACGCATAAATTTTCGCCGCATTTCTCCGCTACCTCCCGGTAAGCCTGAAATTGTTCCTCCTCGGTGGGGAAGCTATTTCGGCCCATGAACAAAAACTCTGTGCGGTAGAGACCTACCCCTTCGCAACCGAACATTAAAGCTTGTTCCATACCCTGAGGCGTACTAATATTTACTGCCAATTGCACCCGCCTTCCATCAACAGTAACTGCCGGCAATGATGCATTAGCCAAATCACGCACATATCGTTCCCGTTCTTCCCGGATTCGTGCCAAGTATAAGTCAAGTTCGGCTTTATCAGGTGAAAGCACTACTTCGCCGCTAGTTCCGTCCAAAGCTACTTGTATGCCATCTACCAGTTTTAGTGACCCGGGAACGCCGACAACGGTAATTATGCCTTTAGCCTTTGCGATAATAACAGCATGCGAAGTAGTACTTCCATGTTCCAGAATTAAACCTGAGACAATTTCGGACGAAATATCCGTCAAAACGGACGGTTCAATATCCCGAGCAAACAAAATTATCGGTTCGCTTCCCAGTTCAACACCACGAACATCAAGCAGAATCTTTGCTATCCGGCGGCCAATATCAAGAACATCTGCAGACCGTTCCAGCAAATATGGGTCATCTATCGCAGCGAATTCGGCTGCATACTCCTGAGTAACCTCCAATACTGCCTGCGGTGCCGACATTGAGTCCTTAATTTTTTGCAGCACCGCCTCTTTCAACATAGGATCACCCAACATGGCAAGATGGGCTTCCATAATACCTGCCTGCTTGTCTTCCCCGTATTTATTGGCGTTCTCAATGATCTTCTCAATTTGCTCGGTTGCCTGGTTTAAAGCCACGAGAAATTTTTCAGTCTCTCGCACATGAGCTTCGACCGAATAATGATGTAAATGCCTTGACAAATCTTCTGACAACACTTTAATTTTGCCAATAGCAGTACCCGCTACAATTCCTATTCCCTTGAGAACTTCAGACACTGTCATTACCTACCTCTCGCCAAAATTGCTTTCGACCAAGGCTGTAAGCGCCTCAATGCACTCTTTTTCATCCACGCCGTCGGCGGTAATGGTAATAGCTGTGCCATAAACCAAACCCATACTCATCACCGATAATATGCTCTTAGCATCTGCCACTTTGTTGTTGCCAGAAATTTTGACCTTACTGTTAAAACTAGCTGCTTTTCGGACAAACTGAGCTGCTGGACGGGCATGTAAACCGTTTGGGTTCATAACTTTCAATATTACATCAATCACCCTATCCCCATTCCTTCCGATATTCCATTATTTTATCAGCGATTAGTTTGGCCGCTTGTCTTTAGTCTTTAGATGTTCATCTCTTTCGGAGTTCGCGTGCATCTTCCGCAGTAGCAAGCACTTCAGACAAAGAACCCCCCAGCGAAGCTTGAACAACCGCACTGATTGAGCCCTCCAAAACCGGAGCATCGGCAATCTTAACCCTATTTCGTAAATCTTCTTCAAGCAACTCCAGCGCAGTTTCAGTGCTTAATATGGCGCTACCAAGGTCGACCATAATCACAACACCGCTACCGTCGTCAGCAGTTTTAATCGCTTCATAGATTTTAACGGCATCAGTACCGATATCTCCGTCAGTCGTACCTCCCGCAGCAATAATTTTTTGACCTGTCCTAGCCATTTGAGCCGCCATATCACGAATTCCTTCAGCAATTTTTGCGCTGTGGGACACAATCACTATACCTACCATTTAATTTACCTCCAAATTGTTGTGACGGCAAAAATCTGCCAAGGCTTCAAGCATAATATAGGATGAAGTGGCACCAGGATCTTGATGCCCTAAGCTGCGCTCGCCAAGATAACTGGCTCGTCCTTTGGTGGCGATAATGGTTTTGGTATACTCGACTCCCTTATACGCTGCATCACAAGCCAAGGTCAGACACTCCACAAGAGATTTTTGCGCCTTGATTCCATTGGCAAAAGCCTCACACGCTGGTACTAAAGCATCAAGCATGGTCTTTTCGCCACTGGTAGCCTTACCTCGTTCTTTAATCCCTTTAATAGCCGCTTCAAGCATCTGAACGGCAGTGTGACTACCTATGCTGGAAATGCCTTGTGCAAGTACAGCCGCTCGCAAAAAAGCCGTACCGTAAAGCGGGCCGGAAGCGCCGCCAACCGTAGATATTAGAGTCATACCTACGGTTTTCAGCACTGTACCAACGTCAGTGTGCGTAGGAAGACCCTTAACTTTAATTAGAACAGCATCAAATCCTCGCGTCATGTTAATACCATGGTCGGAGTCACCGATAGCCGCATCAAGGTCGGTCAAGAATTCTTTGTTCTTGATTATTGCTTTGCTTATAGCTTCAATTGCTGCTATTGTAGTGTGACTCACATTAATTACCTCCTATTATAATTGAACAAAAGCAGGTGTATCAGCCGGAGCGAGCAGAAGATCTTTCAATTCGCTGTTTAGTTTCAGTACCGAGACAGAAAAACCGGCCATTTCCAAAGACGTCATGTAGTTGCCTACGTACGTTTTTACAATCTTTACGCCTTTGTCATTGAGAATCTCTGCAACCTTGCGGTTAACAATGTAAAGTTCCATGATTGGAGTACCGCCAAGACCATTAACTAGCACCGAAACCTCCTGTCCTGAAGCAACAGACAGATCAGCCAAAATCTTCTCCATAAGGTGAGTGACGATTTCGTCTGCCGGACGGATAGCTTCGCGATGGGTGCCTGGTTCTCCATGAATACCCATACCGATTTCGATCTCATCTTCGGCTAAAACAAAGCTCGGTTTGCCAGCGGCCGGAACAGTACAGGGAGCAAGCGCCATACCCATGGAACGCACATTAGCAATGACTTTTTCAGCAACCCGCTTCACTTCGGCCAGAGTACCACCGGCTTCAGCTTTAGCGCCAGCAATTTTATGCACAAAGACGGTACCGGCGATGCCGCGACGACCAGTTGTCCAGGTGCTGTTTTCTACAGCCACGTCATCATTGACTACAACATTTTCAACTTGGATTCCTTCGCTGGCTGCCATTTCGCTAGCCATTTCGAAGTTCAGGATATCGCCAGTGTAATTCTTGATTCCTAAAATCCCTTGAAAAATTATACCTACACAGGCTCATCCACATTAAACGCCTTAT
>DOPS01000160.1:34034-41495 GCA_003512645.1 Desulfosporosinus sp. | reverse complement strand
CAACCAGGTTGTCTTTGTTTCTTCTACGTTCTTCAGTTCTTCTTTCGCTCTAACGCCTTGGTTTCGCTCTTCAAAAAACTTTTTAGCTATTTGGGGGAATAGTGCATAACTGATGACATCTTCAGGAGAACGAGTTAAACCCTCACTATCTTTCACGGCTTTTGGCAGTCCAGGTTCTAATTTATCAGCCGGACGAACCGTCATAGGTTCTTCGTCCCCAATAATTTTCTTTTGAATATCAGTATTAATTGGAGCTGGAGGACGTCCATATAACCCCCGCACATAGGCCTTCACTTCCCCTGGTATTAACTTATATCTTGACCCGCTCAAGACATTTAATACCGCTTGGGTTCCAACGATTTGACTTGTAGGTGTGACCAAAGGTGGAAACCCTAATTCCGCTCTAACTTTTGGGATCTCCTCCAACACCTCGTGTATTCGCTCCAAGGCACCTTGTTCTTCCAATTGGGAAACAAGGTTAGAGATCATACCCCCAGGAACCTGGTGTTCAAAAACCCTCATATCCGAAATCCGGGTGATCCCCCGTTCAAAGCCTCGACTCTTACGCAGTGATTCAAAATACTTTGCGATACGGAATAATTTACGTAAACTCAAGCCCGAATCATAGCCAGTGTCTTGAAAAGCCCGTACCACTGTTTCGACAGGAGGTTGACTGGCCCCAAAGGCTAAAGGAACACTGGCTGTATCTATGACATCTGCCCCTGCTTCGACAGCCTTCAAATAAGTCCCTACAGCCATTCCGCCAATATAATGGCTGTGCAAATGGATCATAATCCCTAATTCCTTTTTCAATAAGGAAACCAATTCGTAAGCCTTAAACGGCGTCAACAAGCCGGCCATATCTTTAATACAGAGGGAATCAGCTCCAAGATCAGCTAAGGCAGTGGCTGTTTCCAAATAGTGTTTTGTCGTGTGAACCGGACTTATTGTATAAACCACGGACGCCTGAACATGGGCACCTGCCATTTTGGCCGCTTGCATAGGCACAACCATATTTCGCACATCATTCAAGGAATCAAAAATTCGAATGATGTCAATCCCATTCTTAACACTGAGCGCAACAAATTCCCGTACTACATCATCGGGATAATGTTGATATCCGACTAAAGACTGGGCTCTTAAGAGCATTTGCAAAGGAGTTTTATGGACATGTCGTTTGATCTCTCTTAAACGTTCCCAAGGATCCTCACCTAAGAAGCGCATACAGACATCAAAAGTAGCTCCTCCCCACACTTCCATGGAGAAGAATCCCATATCATCCATGTCAGCAAGGATTGGCACCATGTCTTCAGTACGCATCCGAGTGGCCCAAAGGCTTTGATGCGCGTCCCTCAAAGTTGTATCCGTAATCTTAACTGGTATCATAGCCTTCACCCCTCTCTATTGTCTCTCAATAATTTTATAGACCTACAACAGCCAATTATCAAGTGAATCACCATAACATACATGTATCATTATATGAGGGTAGTTTGCCTTTTTCAACGAAGTGAGTTTAAGTATACAATATATTATCCGTAAATTCACTGTATTAAACCCACATTAGGTCACCCCTATAGCAAAAAAGCCATCACCTTACAGGCAACGGCTTCGGATTACTTAGTGAGTTAAAGATGTTCAATCACTAAGTGAGGTGTTTTTGTACCGTCCGTATGAGTTCATCAGGTCGAAAAGGTTTTGCCAAAAAGTCGACAGCACCTAGTTTCAAAGCTTCAACAACCATACTTTCATTGGCAACTGCACTACAAATAATCACTTTGGCTAAGGGATTGATTTCTAGAATCTCTTTAAGCGCATCCAACCCATTCAGTTCCGGCATAGTAATATCCATGAGTGTCAAGTCTGGATGATCAGATTTAAACCGTTCTACAGCCTGCCGCCCATCTTCGGCTTCTATAGTGTTCCTCAAATCCTTGCGGGCAAGAATCTGTGTAATCATCAAGCGCATGAAACTTGCGTCATCTGCAATAAGAATTTTGTTCATTACCGTGTTCCTCGCCCTCTCGATTGGGTCTTTCGTCCTATTCAACTGTTATTTTAGTCCCACCACTATTATTAGTCAATTCGCGCTGATATCTCCATATTCCTGCAAGATTTATACAATACTTTTATAGAAACTCGGCTGGCTCCAAGCGCTGCTTAAGCTTAGCTATTTTTTGCCGTTACAGTAATCTTATCTAAGCGAACATTCGTTACTCGTACAACAATCTCTTGAATAAGATTCACTTCATTTGGGGTTAGCATTTGAGCATAAACGATCACCGTAACGCTATCCTGAAAAACATCTACCACAGCATCCTGAAACCCCTTTATTTTTAGGAGGTTCTCTATTTCGCTTTCTCGTTGTATTTTCGTACTAAGTTCCAGCCATTTTTCTTGCGCTTGGGCCTTACTTTTTTCCACACTTGAATTTAGCAATTCAGAGAGCATAGCTTTAGCTTCTTGACGAAACTGTTCTCGCTTCAAACGATAATTTACGAAATAGTTTTCTCCTGAATCGCTTTGCTTAACCATTTCAACTTGAAATTGAATTCCAGGCCCCTCCACTGGTGCATTTACCCAAAAATCCACTTGGCTTGAAAAATAAGCTTTTGGCTCAGCGGTTGTTGACTTAATTCCTATAATCCCCATGATAACTGCCAATCCGACTAGGCTGGCGATCCATAACCAAGATTTATGCCCTACAAATATAATAGGTGATCGTTTCTTGTTTGGAAAAGCCATTATCCTTCACCCATGGGAACAACAGTGATTCTCGCGCTCGGAATATTCAAGAGCGTTTGCACCGCTGAATGAATCCCCTCTCTCACCTTTGGATCCCTTGCTCCTTCAGCAATCACCAAAACACCCGCAATCTCTGGACGATCCTCCAGCACCATAACTGGTTGAGAGGAACCGCTGGGCATAACTACTTGGTTATTCTCGGTAATTTCCGTCGTTTCTCGGGTTCCACCAGTCTTGTCGGTTTCTTTATTGGTTCTTTTCGTCACGTTATTATTCCGCGCATACTCATTTCTTAGTCCTGTCATAAAGCTTACCGAAACTTGAACTTTACCTACCCCAGTCATCATTAAAATATTTGTTTGGAGTTTACTTTCTAATTCCTTTTCTAACATGCCAATTTTAGTACTCGTGACTGGAACGTTGGTTTGGTCGGATTTAGCTTGCATACTTTGAGCAGGGTCCACGGGTCCTTTGCCAAGGTAAATAAAAGACATTCCAACAACAATGACGGCCACTAACCCAACCAATATTTTATCTGATGAAATCTGCCTCATCCAATTCACGTATCCTCTTCCTCCTTTCAAGCACTTTCTTTTTTCTAACTTTCATGAACAAAAACTAGCTCTTTAGACAAGTTCATAAATGTGGCTATGCGCACTTGAACTTCTTCCGCTCTCTGAGACTGAGTTTTCACAGACGAAGTAGATCTTTCGATAATAATGGGTTGCACAGTTTTAATCTCATCCTTAGTGGCTGTTAAGATAACCTCAACCTTAGTAATATTTGGCTGATCAGTAAACCCTCCCGCTCCCTCCTCAAATTCAACATTGACCTCCGCCGTTTCGATTCCTTGTGTGCTCAAGGCCAGTGCTTTGATCTGGTTGATCAAAATCAGGCGGTATTGCTCTTGGATAGCATCCCGACCAACTTTAACCCCTTGACCTTCTAAAGCTAGCGCGGGTAACTCCTGAGGGGTTGTGGCCGTCCAAGCAGGAATCTCCAGGGATAATGGGGTATGTAAGAATGTAGTAATAGGGGCAAGAACTGCCGATATCACGAACAATCCCATGACCATTTGGACAAAACCACGCATTGATTTATTGGGCAGGAGCATTTCTAGAAATGTGGCCAAGAGTAGAATCACAGCCAAATTACGTACGAGTGTTTGCAACGTCTGCACAATGGTCTCCTCCTTAGTGCAACATCACCGAAAAAGTTCCCGTGCCAACGACCACGGCGACGGACATAAAAAACATGATCGCCACTGACGAGACAGTGACCAAAACTAAAATTAAACTTTTTGACATATCCTGTAGACTTTCCGCAAGGGCCTTTTCACCGAGAGGTTCAATCAAGGCTGCAGAGATCCGAAAAACGAAGATCATCGCTAGAATCTTAACTAAAGGACCTAAGCAGATGATGATAATAGCTATTAAGGCAATAATTCCAACGGCATTTTTGAGCAGTAACCCAGACGTGATCACTAATTCAACGGCGTCTTTAAAAAATTTGCCCACGACAGGAATAAGATCTGCTGAATACTTGGCGGTACGAAAAACTACACTATCCGCAACCCCTCCGGTTACCCCTTGAACAGTCATGACTCCGATAAAGACTGTCATGATAACTCCCAAGCAAAGTTTCCCTGCAAATTCGAAAAGTCCAGCGAGCTTGCTAAGTTTAAACTGTTCTGAGATATTATTGAGAAGTTTAAGGACGGCAGCGAGAAAAAATAGCGGTAAAATAGTGGTTTTGATGAGCGTAGCTAACACAGTCAGGCTACCCATAATCAGAGGTTTAAAAAGTGCAGCGCTGGTCAGATTCCCCATCGTGATTAATAAGGTTAGGATAACCGGGAAGATCGTCTGCATGAGACCGACCATTTGATCAATTGCCCCCGTAGCGACGGTCAAAGCCTCCCTAAATGAGGTAATGGCTAAACTCAAAAGCACTAAATACGTCATCACTTGAGCAGTTTTTCCCACGCTTCCACCAAACGCAACTTGAAGTTGACCTAAAACTGCCCCTAATACTGCCAAAATGAGTAGCTTGCCAATTAAGGGAGCCGTTCCTAAAACTTGATGGCCCAGGAGCGTTAATAACGTTTGTCCGATGTTTTCCGGTCGCAAACTCAGTTTTCCACTCTTAAGATCTTCAAACATGCGCACTAGAGAAAAACCTGGCATTGCCTTCTGAACATCTCCATCCAGTTGGTCCAAAAAACCTCTCATTTGACTCAGATCGACCTTTTGGGATAATTCTACCTTTCCAGCGCTTGGAGATGCCGCCTCTTCAGCATAGACCGGAGAAGTTGTCCCACTCAACAAGATGATTAATAAGACTAAACTTAGGAAGAATCTCCGCAAACACATCACCTCACGGAACGAGTCGTACCAGCGACTCTGTAATGGCTACAATAATAGGGATCGCTAAGACGATAACCCCAACCTTAGCTGCCAGCTCGATTTTGGTTGCCAACGAGTTCTCTCCAGCGTCACGGCAGATCTGAGCACCGAACTCTGCTAAATAAGCCACCCCCACAATCTTTAAAATTATCAGTAAATAATAGGAACTGATATTAGCTTGATCAGCAAGAGTTTGAAGTAAGTCAACAATAACTTTGATTTTACTTAAAATAATGATAAAGATTGAGGCTCCTGCGAGAATCGTAAGTTGCAAGGCAATTTCTGGTCGAATCTGCTTGAGAACAACACTCATAATTGTAACAATCAGGGCTAGTCCTACGATTTGCCATATCTCCACGCTTTAGCCCCCTAATAAAGGTTGAAAACACTCTTAACCAGTGTAAATAATTCCGCAATCGACTGAACTACGATATAGAGAACCACAATAACGCCCATAATTGTAACACCCTGTGCCATTTCACTGCGCCCGGATTGAGTAAGTACGGTTGCCAATATTCCGACTAGAATTCCAATTCCAGCGACGGTAATGATTAGATTGAAGCTCATCTTCCCGACTCCTCCCCTGCTTAAATCAGAATGAGCACTCCTGCGATCCCACCCAGAAAGCCTAAATAGGACCACATTTTAGCTTGTTTAACGGACCAAACATCTGCTTGTTCCTTGATCATTGTAAGTTGACGTAAGACAAGTTCTAATTGTTTATGTTGCTCGGTACGATCTGATCGACCTAAGCCCTTCCCAACATCACGAATCACTTGCCAATCTTCTGGCTTTAAACAGAAATTAGCTTTTTGAGCCAATATTGTCTCTTTCCAAGCAATACCTGCTGACTCTCCCCGCTGCAAACGATCCTGAAGTTCCTTATAAAATTCTTGCCAAGGCGTATCCGTTCGTTCCTTCACAATCCCAAAGGCCTCTGGCAAAGGGGTTGCCCCCCAAACAATTTCTGTGTCTAAAAGAGCCAAGGCCATTAAAAGCTCTCGCAATTCGGACGGTCGCCGCCTGATTCGATTAGCCAACCACAGACCAGAAGAACCACAACCGGCGATCAGGACAATACAACCGAGGATGAGCATTGCAGGATCCTCCCAGTTTTAAGATTATAAACTCCCTTAATGGTTCCTGGTCCATTCTGCCTACTCAAGACGACCAAACGTTCAAACACTCCTTGATTCAGCAAATCAGCCAGAACCGGCCTGTTTTGTGCTTCTTCTAATGAGCTGGCATGGGCCGTGCTTAGGATTTGTACTCCCGTGCGTAAAGCATCCAACAGGGCGGAGACATCGTCTGTATGACCAAGCTCATCCATGGCCATAACTTGAGGCGCCATAGAGCGAACCACCATGCTCATCCCGGAAGCTTTTGGGCACCGATCTAAAACGTCCGTACGATATCCTAAGTCGTAGGTCGGTACCCCTTGCCACATCCCAGCAAGCTCGCCTCGTTCGTCTACAACTCCAACAGTCTGTCCATTTAATCCCAAGTGAGGAACACCGTTACTAATTAAACGAATCAAATCCCGTAAGAGGGTTGTTTTACCAGCACGGGGAGGAGAAATCAAGAGTGTATGACATACTTTTCCGTCAGCACCTAAAAGTAAGGGCAAAATCTTTAAACCTCTTCCTTTCATATCTCGAGCAATACGAATATTCAAGGAAGATACATGCTTCATCGTCTGAATTTTTCCGTGTTGTAAGACTGCCTCTCCGGTTACCCCAACCCGGTTCCCTCCAGGAAGAGTCAAAAAACCCTGTTTAAGATCTTCTTCGGCAGCGTAAACCGAGCTATGGGTCATCCGTTCTAAAGTACCGACAAGATCTTCCCGATTCACCCAATAAGCCTTATCCGGACTCGTTACCCTACCTTCCTGATTAATAAAGCAGTCCTTGTCTGACGTTCGAAGCAAGAGTGGCTGACCAATCCTCAAGCGGAGCTCTTCAACCTCTTGAAAGCCTACATCGTTTATCTTGCTTAAAATCGAACGAATCCCCTCACTAAACCATCTAGAGATATCCAGCCATAACACCGCACTTTGATTCGGCTCAGAATAGCTCTCCTTCGCTTGAGGAGTCAAAGACTTAGCTAACATAGCAGGCTTATTGTGCATCAGTTTCGGTGCTTGAACGACAGATAGTTTGTAATGTAGCGACACCTTATTGCCCCCCTTGATAGAAGGTATGTCCAGCTTTCTAATTTTAGACATCGTTCGGAAAAAAAGTGAAGGAAGAGGCTTAGCACCTTCGCACATCCTACGCCGGTGGGTATTCCTTTAGGGATCACGGCTTCGGCGATA
>DOPS01000160.1:17945-33967 GCA_003512645.1 Desulfosporosinus sp. | reverse complement strand
CTGGCTTGGGTCGACGGGGTTAGAACCGTGCAAGTCGTGCAAATCAGACATGCAAGTCAGTACAGTTAGGGACGGTTCTCGAGTTGCACTTGCACTGCTTGTACTCGACCCCCGCTTCACTTGAGCCCACTTCATCTAAACATCGCATGCGAACACGATAGTCTGAATGTTAAAAGCCGGGTAACACACTACAGAGCATGCACCCAGCCTCAAAAGGGACCACTATTAATTTATCAAAGTTCAGCTTTGAGCTGAACACATTTACTTCTTCGGTTGTACGAACAACTTTTCAACATCTTGCGACGAAACCGCCTTACTATAGAGGTAACCTTGCATTTCATCGCACAATTTATCCTTGAGAAAGGACCGTTGGGTATTTGTCTCTACTCCTTCGGCAATAACTTTTAAGTTAAGGTTTTTAGCGAGCTGAATAATAGCTGCTACTACTTCCTCTCCATTTTCGCCCGAACTGATATCTTGAATAAAGCATTGATCAATTTTCAGGGTGTCTATCGGCATGCGCCGTAAGTAATTCAGTGAAGAGAAACCAGTTCCGAAATCATCAATGGAAATCCGTACTCCTAACTCTTTAAAGCCGTTCAACATTTCAAGAGATGTTTGACCATTTTCCATAGCAATACTCTCTGTGATCTCCAATTCCAGCCACCGGGGTTCTAATCCGGTTTTTTGAAGAATTCTGTCCACTATCTTAATAAAATCCGGTTCTCTAAATTGCCGAGCTGAAATGTTAACGGCTATGCGCAAAGGCGGGTAGCTTTGTTCTTGCCAACTCTTATTCTGTGCACAGGCGGTCCATAAAACCCATTCTCCTATCGGCACAATCAACCCCGTTTCCTCTGCTATAGGAATAAAGGCGGCAGGGGAAACCATTCCCAGTTCGACAGAATTCCAGCGAATGAGGGCTTCCAGGCCTACAATCGAGCCACTTTCAAAATCAACTTGGGGCTGATAATGCAGGACAAACTCGCCACGCACTAAGGCCTTACGCAGACTGTTCTCTGTCGCAAGTCGTTGATTGGCCTTTATATTAAGTCCTGAAGTGAAAAACTGACAATTATTTCGACCCTTTTCCTTGGCATAATACATTGCTGTATCCGCCTGTTTCACTAAAGTTTCTAAATCAGTGCCATCATTTGGATAAAGACTGATTCCAATACTCGTACTCACGTAGACTTCATTGCCATCTAGGATAATCGGTTGAGCAAAAACTCCTAAAATTCGTTCAGATACGGTGACTACCTCATGGTCATCCATTATCTCCGGAAGTAAGACTAAAAATTCATCTCCGCCCTGTCTTGCGATTGTATCCCCTTCGCGCAACGATCGACGAACGCGTTCTGCTACGTGATATAGAAGTCGATCACCCAGGTTGTGGCCCATCGTATCATTAATCAGTTTGAAGCGATCTAAATCCAAAAACATAACCGCTAACTTACCCTGTTTACGCTTTGCTCGTGCTAATGCTTGCTTTAAATGTTCATTGAAAAGGTAGCGGTTGGGGAGTCCAGTTAGAGCATCATGTTGTGCTTGATGGGCCAACTCTTTAATAAGATTTCGTTTATAACTGACATCATGAAACACTAAAACTGCCCCTATAATCGTTTCACTACGGTCTCGAATGGGTGCAGCTGAATCTTCAATCGCAATTCTCGATCCCGCTTTATTGATTAAGACGATATGGTTTGCCAAGCCGACAACCTTTCCTTCTTGAAGACATCGGATAATTGGACTTTCAACCTTCTTACCCGTTTCTTCATTGACAATCTGAAAAACTTGCTCTAAGGAGAGGCCTACTGCTTCAGCATTCGTCCAACCAGTTAAAGCCTCAGCGACCGGATTGAGGTACTCAACGTTCGCCTGTACATCGGTCGTGATCACCGCATCCCCAATGGACTCTAACGTGACTTGGGCTCGTTCCTTCGCCAGCCAAACCTCGGTTTCTACATCTTTACGTTTTGTAATATCGCGAATGAGACTAACAATAATTGGTTTCCCGTTGATCGTTGCACCCTTAGCACTGATATCGATTGGAAAGACACTGCCATCTTTACAAACGTGTTTGAGTTCAAACTGTATCCCCTTGGGAGCCTTTTCTAAAAAGGTGGACACTGATAATTGGTCCTCTGGCAAACGCAACTGATGAACAGGCATGTTCGTTAATTCCTCACGGGTATAACCATAACGTTGCACCGCTGCCTCGTTGGCATCGATAATCTGTCCATCCGGGCGGATAAATAATATTAAATCAAGAACATGCTCCGCCAAAAGCTGATAGCGCTCTAAATGTTCTCGATCTTTTTTTAAAACTTTTTCATTTTTTTGAAGGGAGGTGAATCCCCATTGAATAAGGGCATAGAGAAGCACTGACGTCACTGTAACATAGAGCCAGCCCTTTACGGTTGACAAATAAAGCAGCACGCTATGATCCGACACGATCAGGCCTAATAGATGATCTGAGAAGAGAATCCAGAGCCCACCAGTCAGCGCGTATAGCATAGTTATACGCAAAGGAGTGACCTGGTTCCATTTCCATTTTCTACCGAATTTCATTTTCAGGCCTCCTTCCTAGTGGCTGTATTCTCCAATTTTAATCAATATTCCTGCAAATCAAACTTTAGTTCTGCAAAAAAACCATTTAACGGCTGATTGTACATCCTGACTTCAGGAATAGCTCCTGAAACGATGTAGAGCGCTTCGGTCGTTTTATAACAGACCACAGCGCTCCAACCTAAAATTTGTAATATGATCTAATGATGTAGTAGCACAGGTAAGATCATGGGTCGTCTCCGGGTCTTATCCCATAAGTATTTGCTTAGACTGTCACGGATATTGGATTTTAGAGGGCCCCATTCCATTTGCTCCTTCTGGATCTGGTTTTCTAAGGTAGCTTCCACCACTTTTCTAGCCCCATCTACCAATATCTCTGCTTCCTTCATAAACGTAAATCCTCGAGAGATAATATCCGGTCCAGACAAAATTCTGTATGGCTTTCCTTTCGAAAGTGCAGCTACCACTACAACCACACCGTCTTGCGCCAATTGTTGACGATCTTTCAAAACAATCTGCCCTACATCCCCTACACCCAGTCCATCAATGTAAATACTTCCGGCTTCCACTCGTTCTCCGAATTCCATGCGATCCGGGGATATCTCAACACGTGAGCCCAGTTGAGTTAAAGCAATGTCTGGATCCGAGTAACCAAGCGAATGTCCGATCCTTTTCAGAGCAACTTGATGACGAACTTCTCCGTGATGTGGAATAAGAAAACGCGGGTTGGTAAGGCGTATCACAAGCTTAATCTCTTCTTGATTGGCGTGTCCGGATACATGTACTTGCCCCATTTCTTTGGTTACAACTTCCGCACCTATCTGATAAAGATGATTAATCGTCTTTCCCACAAGCTTCTCGTTTCCAGGTATTGGGGTTGCCGCGATAATGACCATATCCCCGGCGAGAACGTTAATCTGACGATGACTTCGAGTGGCCATCCGTGTCAAAGCAGCTAGTGGCTCACCTTGACTCCCAGTGGTCAGAACCAACAATTGTGTAGAAGGTGTGTTTCCTACTTCTGTACTGTCAATAATGATATCCTCTTTGGGCAGTTTTAAGTAGCCTAACTCCAGTGCAGTGCGCACCACGTTCTCCATGCTTCTTCCGACGACACAAACCTTTCTACCAACCTCAGAAGCACCATCGATCGCTTGCTGGATTCGATGTACATTAGAAGCAAACGATGCCATAATGATTTTTCCTTTAGCCCGTTCGAAATTGTCTCGCAAAGCTTTCCCGACTGCCCCTTCTGACATGGTAACCCCTGGCCGTTCAGCATTTGTGGAGTCGCAAATTAAGGCTAAGATTCCTTCCTCACCCCAAGCTGCCAGTTTTCTCAAATCCATGTTCTGACCATCAATGGGGGTATAGTCGACCTTAAAGTCCCCTGTATAGACTACGCGTCCAACCGGAGAAAGCAGAGAATATCCGACAGCATCCGGAATACTATGTGTAACTCGAAATGCCTCTACTTCAAAAGCCCCTGCCTGTATACGTTCACCAGGTTCTAACATGTGCACTAAAGATTCAGGATAAGCAGTTCGCTCCTGAAACTTCGCTCGAACCAATCCCAAGGCCAATTTTGTACCATAAATAGGAATATTCAATTTTGGTAAAATGAATGGGAGTCCACCGATATGATCCTCATGCCCATGTGTAATGAAGAGCCCTTTAATTCGCTCGCGGTTTTTCTCCAAATAGGCGATGTCAGGAATCACCAAATCGATACCCAGTAGTTCTTCGTCTGGGAACTTTACCCCACCATCAATGATTACAATTGAATCTTCATATTCAAAAACCAGCAAATTTTTTCCGATTTCTCCAGTTCCCCCAAGCGGAATCACGCTAAGCTTTGAAGTCTGTTGAGATAACAAAATAACACCTCCTATGGTCGCAATTAAAATTAAGTTTGCCCCATAAGAGATGTTTTCATGTTATTTAGGATATTACTTAAAATCTGCTATTTCCAGCTTCTGACCTCTGAACTCTGACTTTACTGGGCCCGTTGAACATAGCTTCCTGTCCGAGTATCAATGATCAGCATATCTCCTTCATTGACAAAGAAAGGCACCTGCACGACTGCACCCGTTTCTAAGGTTGCAGGCTTTGTCCCACCGGTAGCCGTATCCCCTTTCACGCCGGGTTCTGTTGCTGTAACAGCCAGATGAACGGTATTAGGCACATCCACTCCAATAACCTCTATATCATAGAAAAGCACACCTAAGGTCATGTTTTCTTTCAGCCATTTCACACCGTCTCCAATTTGCCCCTGAGTCAAAGAGGTCTGCTCGTAGGTTTCCTTATCCATGACCACGTAATGTTCTCCATCTTTATAGAGATAGTCCATTTCACGACGCTCCACATGGGCCTTTTCCACTTTTTCTCCGGCATTGAACCTACGCTCAACGACTCCACCCGTCTTCACATTTTTCAATTTTGTTCGAACAAAAGCGGCTCCTTTACCGGGTTTAACATGTTGAAACTCAACCACTGAGAAAACATCACCGTCTAATTGAATGGTTAGACCTGTCTTAAAATCATTCGTTGAAATCATAACTACCACTTTCCCCCTAAAATCCTTTTATTTAGTTTGTCCGTTTCTAAAGCTATATACTAAGAAATTCTAAAACGTCACTTTATGATTATGAAATCTTTTGGTGCCTGGGTCAATACTTCGCAACCATTTTCGGTCACCAAAACCATATCCTCAATTCGAACGCCACCCCAATCCGGGATATAAATACCCGGTTCCACGGTAACGACCATGCCCGGTTCAAGCACACGATCTTCCCGCTTATTAAGATTTGGTCCCTCATGGATCGCCAGACCTACGGAATGTCCTAGTCCATGTCCAAAGTATTCACCATAACCTGTTTCTTCAATTAGTTTACGGGCTACCGCATCCACTTCTTTGCCAGTTCTTCCCGGGGCAACTGCTTCAATTCCTGCTCTCTGCGCAGCTAGGACAATTTCATACACTTCGCGCTGCTTGTCCTCTGGTTCGCCTAAAAAAACCGTCCGCGTGATATCTGAGCAATAACCCTGATAGATTGCACCGAAGTCCATCGTCAGAAACTCCCCTGATTGAACGATCTTTGAGCTGGCCGTTCCATGAGGCAACGCAGAACGCACACCAGAGGCTACAATAAAATCAAAAGAACCTCCACTTGCTCCGGCATGTCTCATGGAAAAGTCCAAGTTTAAACCAATCTCTTCTTCTGTTTGCCCGATTTTGATCGTCTTTAACACATCGGCAAAAGCAAGATCTGCGATTTTTACTGCTTCACGAATTAGCTTGAGCTCTGAATCATCTTTCACCGAACGCAAATATCCGATAAGGTTGGGCAGAGACAAAAGTTCCGCTTGGGATAAAGCAGCTTGCAGTTTTCCGTGGTCCACGTAAGTGACATAGTCTCCTTCAAAACCCACTTGCTGGACATGTTCCCCGATTTCTGCTAAAGAAGCAAAGTGGTCCTGACCCGCATCAATGATTTCAAAATCTGGAGACTGGGCCTTTGCTTGTGCTATGTAACGAAAATCAGTTAATAAAAGAGCTTTTTCTGAGGTGATATACAGAGTTGCTTCTCCACCTGTAAACCCGCTCAGATATCGTCCATTTTCCGGACGAATAACAATATAAGCATCAATTCTTTCCTCATGCATGCGTTGACGCATTCGTTCGATGCGATTGATGATGTATCCCCCCTATCGTTGTACGTAGTACATGGTGCGTGGTTTGAATATCGAATTCATGCCTTTGCCTTACGGCCTTGGTAGTCGACAGCATAACGCATCGCTAATACATAACCGTCTGCCCCCAGACCTGATACTTGTCCTATACAGACCGGTGCGATAAGAGAATTGGTGCGAAATGCTTCACGGGCATGGATGTTTGAAAGATGGACTTCTACCGTCGGAACTTTCACAGCACTAATAGCGTCCCTGATCGCGTAACTTGTATGTGTCCAAGCCCCAGGATTTAAAATTAAGAAGTCGTCAGGTGATAACCCTTGAATCCAATCCAAGAGCTCCCCTTCGTGATTAGTTTGCCGACATTCAGCCTTCATTCCTGCTAGATTCGCAGTCTCTAACGCTTCTTTATTGATCTCTGCCAAGGTGCGCGATCCATAATGTTCCGGTTCACGTAGACCTAATAAATTTATATTAGGACCATGAAATACCCATATACTTGCCAATTTATCACTTCCTTAACTACCTTGAAATTTTAACACAATTTTGTACTATAGCATAGTATTTTCAGCTGAAGGAATTCTTATCTGAAATTTCAATATATAAAACTACTTATTGAAATTAGCTACAAGTGGTAAATCACAATTAAGAAAGAGCCTTCATAATCAAAAAAGCTCTTCCTCATTTGAACGTTCTATTTATAACTCCGATAGTCAGATACATTAATTAAAGGGGAAGGACATGCGCCATCGCGGTTGATTTTTGCCCTGCATAAGTCCTTGAGAGGGTTGCGTCGCAGTTTGCGCACTCAGATCATAGGGAGGGGTTGCACCAAATTGTAACTGTGGAGACTCGTTCTCACCTTGGACCGTCTTTTGAGTTGGAGACTGGGCTTGAGCTTGAGGCTGTGCCTGGATTTGCGGTTGAGCTTGAGTCTGACCATCTGGCGATACAACTAGTTTGCCCTGTTCCGCGCGGTCTCCGTTACCGCTCACTAATCGAGGGGAGAGTACAACATCCAGATTACTTAACATAATTTGTACATCAGTCGGCCCACATTCCCCTGCGGGTTGGATTTTACGGATCTCGGTTCTAGGGAGAATAAAGTGAATTTCATGAGGGACTCTTGGTTCACCAATCCGTCGTAACCGAACACGAACTCCCTCGACTTCCATTTCGACTTCATCTAGATAATCCCCAACAAACCCTTGTCCCTGATCTTTACGTATATCTGCAAATTGCTCTTGCCCTTGGAGAGCGCTTTTAAATTCGGGAAGAACAATCTTTTGCCCTATTTGAAGTTTCATGGGATCAACGCTGGGATTGACCAAAAGGAAGTCTTCACAAGTTCCTCCCCAACGCTGAGCAAGGTCATGAAAATTATCACCAGGTTGAATACAATACTCCTTACCACCCATTACATATCCCCTCCTCTCCTTAGATTATGGAAGAACGGGAATGTCCTGTTACCCAAATTTATCATAACCAGCCATCATTTACTTGATCACTCTTAAGAGGGTTGGTTTAAGCCATCATATGGCCCGGTTAAGGACGCTTAAGCCACTGGCGAAGATGCGGATAACCCTCTTAATCACTGAGGTGTTTTGAAGTCAGGCTTATTTTGCTGACGTAGATAAATCTGGAGAAGCACCTCTCCACCTTGGGATGCTAAAACGACTTCCTTAACATGAATGCCGGCCTCCTGCACTTCCTCAAGCGCTTTGAGAGACGATACTATTCCATTCCATTGGCCATGTAGATTCAAACGAACTAGAGCATAATCCAAACTTGCTACTTTTCCCGTTTCTTGTTTCTCCCCAAACCGTTCAACATTGAAGGCAGCCACGTCTATACCCTCCTTTTCAAAGGTACTACGACACCTCTCGATCATATCGGGTAACTGATCAAGGGTTGGAATGACGGACAGCTTTAAGTTCGGTTGTGTGTGTTTCATCTCAGAGCTCATCAGTAACCAATAGTCTTTTTCCTTTTGTAAGGATTGATACTTTATATATGCCGGTTGCCAGAGAAGAAGAAACGCCAGGACTATACAGGCAATTAAACCCGCTGCAATTCCTTTTATACCGCGCAGCGAAAGAGGTAATAGGGAAATTTTCAAAGAATCCAGGATAGTTTTGTCCCTTATCTCACTTGAGAAGAAAGCCAAATATATCCACTCCTTCCTTGATAAGTCCACCCTATTCCTTGCTAGTTCACTTGATTAGCTTCACTCGCCTTCACAGGTTGCCTGCCAATTCTTCGATGTCTAGCACTCATAGAGAATTCGACATTGTTAAGGGTTGTCAATTTGTAACTCGTCAAAGCGGGTTGTTCCCACCCCTTGGTCCGCAGCGTATGGATTAGCGTTTGAACACTGCTGGCATCTTCAGCTATTCCGCTTAAAGACATGCTGCCTTGCTTATACACCACCTGTTCTATCCTCAGCCCGTTCCCCGACAAGGCCTGCACTTCGGCTAATGCTTCTCCAACCTTTTCGGTACGAATCAGTGCCCCCTTCCAAGCTGTTTCAAGGGCTTGCTCATATTTGGCCTGCCCCTCAATCTCAACGCCTTGAGGTGAAAGTACTTGTACCTCTTGTTGTAAAGACATCGTTATTCGCTGGAGTGAAAAGCATAAGATTATTCCCATCACTAAAAGCGACCCGAGGAAAGATGCCAGCCCAAGGTACCTCCGCCTAATCTTTTCCGCCCGGGCTGGTTGGTACCAAAGGTTGAGCACAGGATCATGCGCCAAGATCCTCTGTGCATACCCTACCACTACCTCGCTCCGACCCACATGTGCCTTAAGAATCTCCTGCCAGGAATCTGGAACACATTTTAAAGTGGCTTGGTCACCTGTTGAAACATGACTTGACGCTAGTAACCTCTGTGCCAGCTTCTCTGTAACTGAATCACCACTCCAAACTAAGCGTTTCAAGTTTAGATCTGCCTGTTGTGTTTTATAATATAAAAGAAAGCGTTGGATCTCTTTTACCCCTTCTTCGATCTGCTCGCTTTCGCAACAATCACAACCGTCAATCGAAGGCAGAGGAGGCAATATTCGCACACTTTCCGGAACCTCTCCACGAAATAAAGCTACTTGAAAACAGCCAGCTTCCCCTTGTAGATAAAGAACATCCTCGTTAGGATCAAACCCAAGTGTTTGCCCTAAGACAGAGAACGAGAAATCAACACCTTTTACTTTAAACCCCGCTTTTTCAAAGATAAATACATACCCTTCGAGTATACTCTGACGAGTTGCGCCCAGTAAAACGCGTAAACTTTTGGGCTTTTCTTCGGAAATAATTAGGAAATCATACAGCAAATCCGATCTAGCAATCGAAATTTCTTCATCGACTAACAGAGCCAAAGCCGAAGTTCTGTCGCGTTTTGGGAGCCACGGTAACGGATAAGCCCGAATAAAGCCTTGTTGCAGTGAAATCGTTAAATAGGCATTTGGCCTGCTCTTAGGGAGTTGTGAGCGATACCTTGACAAAAGATCAATTAATAGACCTTCATTCCTTACATTGCCCTGTTCGATAATACCAGTCGGTATTGGAATGCGGTCAAATTTGACTAATCTTGATCTATTTTTTGGCTTGATAACTGAGGAAAAAATGGGAACAGAAAACCAAAGCGCCCGGATTTCTCCATCAGTCAATTCGAAGACTACCGTACCATTTCGCATCGAATTATATCCACGCCCAATACCATTCAAAGATTTGGATTCCCCATAATAAGGTAAGTATCGCCCCCAACGCCAAGTAGGGTCCAAAGGGGATCTGTTGACCAAGGCTTTTTTTGCCCGTACGGAGAAGGAAGATTCCCACTACTGCGCCGACAAAACTTCCTACAAAAATAGAGATGAAGATAGCAGGGAACCCCAAAAATGCGCCCATTGCCGCAACCAACTTTACATCCCCCAGACCCATTCCTTGCGGGTAAACTCGGGCGATAATCCAGAATACTCCTCCCGCACCCAAGGCACTAAGCACACTTTCCCATCCACTAGGATTCCCTGGGATGAGAAAAGCTCCTATAAGTCCTATTCCCAAGAGAGGAAGGGTAAGCACATCTGGCAAACGGAATGTATCAAGGTCAATAAAAGATAATGCCACAAGCGTTGCTACAAAAGAAAGGTTCAAGAGTATTCGTGCAGGGTGCATCCCAGAATCGAAGCTCAATAAAGTAGTAAGAAAGAAGAGAATCCCTGTCAGAGCTTCAACTGCTGGATAACGCCATGAGATCCGAGCCTCGCAGTTACTACACTGTCCTTTTTGGATTAGAAAGCTAACTATAGGAATGAGTTCCCAAGCTCGTAAGGAGTGTCCACAAGTATAGCAATATGAACCAGGCGAAACAATGGACTCCCCACGTGGGACACGACAAATGACCACATTCAAAAAACTCCCGATCAAGATTCCAAAAAATCCGCTAATTATACTTATTAGGTACAATGGTCTTTCCCCTTTCAGTACTCTCCTGCACTACAAATGTTAGACATGATTTTTCTGCTTAGAGTTTTTTTGCTAATTTGCGGACGTCCACAGAAAATCCTTGAGACCTTCATCATACACTCGAACTTCCGCTCCCAAACCATCTCCAAATAAATAAATCATGATCGTATTGGTCTTCGTGTCTGGAATAGTAAATTTCGTGGGATCTGTAGCATCTGCCACAATATTAACCACTCCAAATCCTTTGTTTCCCTCAGCGACGATTTGCTGGGTCGTTGATTTGTCCAATTTACTAATATATTTAGGTATGAGACTTGAACTTGTCACCGTACCTTCAGAGGCTGTCAACTCTGTATTTTTAGGATAGGTTCCCTTTTCCATCTGATAACGATCAAGGGCGGCTTTTACCTCGTGTGCAGTTGCGATGTCCGCTTTTCGCCGTGCGTTTGTTGTGCTTGATGTCAATTTAGGAATTACGATAGCACCCAAGACACCTAGTATAATAATCACTGCCATGACCTCAATGAGCGTAAACCCGTTCTTTTCCTTGAGATGATTCATCTCAATTCTCCTTTCCTTTCCTCATATTCTTTAACCTCTCTGTTTTTTAGCCATTCTTGGCCTGAAGCCATAAGTTCTCCACTAGATCACTTTCAAAATACCCTAATTCTATTAGTGGATGTTCCGCTTTAGTCCAAACCGTTCATTCTAGATGTGAACTAAGATCAAAAATAGGAATCATTACCCCGCTGGCAACTAGGCCGATTAGCCCTGCTAAAGCAAGAATAAGTGTTGGCTCGATCATACGCAGTAATCGCACAAGCTGATCCTCGAGTTCTCGACGAAACAGTTCGGTAACATAGTTTAACATTCGATCCAATTGTCCGGTTTCCTCAGCAATCGCGATCATTTCTGCCCCCTCTTTGGGAAAGATGCGACTCGAGCGGAGTAGGGGAGCCATAGGTTTTCCCTGCCGAACAGATAGCACAAGCTGGTTTGTCAACTCTAGCATCACAGGACTGCGTAGCGTTCCTGCCGTTAAACGCAACGCTTCTAGTAAAGGGATTCCGACCGCTATTAAACGACCCAACATCCGACTAAATTGAACCAAATCGCGGAGACGATAAACCCTTCCGATGATGGGTACCCGTCCCAGTAAATGCTCTAAGCGTAACTTCCAATCATAAGTTCTTGAAACTCTGACAATTATCATAAGAATTGTGACCAATCCCAGCATACCCCATAAAAAGGCTGGAAGTGCTCGACCACTGGCAAAAATGACTTTAGTCACAATCGGTAATTCTGTACTGCCCATACTCAGAAAGAGTTTTTCATACATAGGGAGCACCCAGACAGAGAGAACGTATAGCACGACCACTACCCCTGAAGACAGAAGTAGGGGATAGGCAAGTGCTGCTTTGATTTTTTTATGTAATTCATGTTCCTGTTCTAATTCTTCAGCCACTTCACTTAGAACTTTCCCTAACGTCCCTGTGTATTCCCCAGCTTTAATCATCGAAAGCACAAATGAGTTGGGACATGGATTTAAAAGGGCTAAGGCCTCTGATAAATCACTTCCTGATTCCACTCGATCTTTAACCCTTTTCCATAATTCTTGCTCCAAGGATAACTTTTCCCCGTGGAAAGTCATGATCTCCAAGGCTTGAAGCAACGGGATCCCAGCCTCCAGCAGCGTCCCAAGTCGGCGAACGAAGGGACTCCATTGGATGCCACCGAAGGGCAACAGAGGCATTTTCCAAATCTTTTTAGCTCGAACCCAGACTGGAAAGTATCCTTCTTTCCTTAAGCGAGCTTGAACTTCAGTTATTCCAGCCCCTTCCCAAACTCCGCGCTTAAGAATTCCATTCAAATCAACCGCTTTCCAGACAAAACGCTGCTGCTTCATCTTCTCAGACTATCAGGACTCTGCAGTTTCCCCTGGGCGACCTCAGCTGAGATCAGACCCTTTTGAACTAAGTCAAGTATAGCTTTATCCATGGTCTGCATGCCAAGCTTAACATTGGTTTGAATGACTGTCGGCAGTTGATGAGTTTTACCCTCACGAATAAGACTGCGAACTGCTGGGGTTGCCAACATGACCTCTATGGCGGCCACGCGCCCTTTTTTATCTGCCCTAGGGAATAATTGTTGAGACATTATCCCTTGTAAAACGGCTGCCAGCTGCACTCGAATTTGTTGTTGTTGATGAGGTGGAAAAACATCGATCATCCGATCCACTGATTGGGTCGCATCATTTGTGTGAAGCGTGCTAAAAACTAAGTGTCCTGTTTCAGCCGCTGTAACAGCCGTGGCAATGGTTTCTAAGTCTCGCATCTCTCCGACTAAAATAACATCGGGATCTTGCCGCAAGACCGCGCGTAAGGCATTGGTAAATGACATGGTATCATTACCAACTTCTCGTTGATTGACCAAACTTAAATTATGTCGGTGCAAATATTCAATAGGGTCTTCAATCGTGACAATGTGACAAGACCGCGTACGATTAATATAGTCCACTAATGAAGCAAGAGTCGTCGATTTTCCACTTCCGGTTGGCCCGGTCACTAGCACCAACCCTTTGTGTAAGCGTGCTAACTCGATACTTACAGCTGGCAAACCCAAACTCTCAGGACTAGGAATAACAAAGGGTATCAAGCGAATGACTACGCCAATCGAGCCTCGCTGGCGAAAAACATTAACCCGATATCGTCCGATTCCCGGCAAACTGTAGGATAAATCGAGTTCACCGGATTCGGCAAACCGTTTGGCTTGTGTCTCATTCATCAGGGAAAGGGCGAAGGTTTCTAAATCAGATTGGGACAGTTTATCCGCTTGAAGTTGAACCATGGAACCGTCAATACGCAAGACGGGCGGACTCTCTACAGTTAAGTGAATATCCGAGGATTTTCTTTCCCCAGCTATGATTAATAATTCTTTAAGTGTTAGCAAGTGTTTTAACTTCCCCTCTTACCCTCAAATACCAGATGCCGCATGGAGTAATTCCTCCATGGTGGTTAATCCTTGGGTTACTTTTAACAGACCATCTTCGAATACTGTAAGCATACCAGAAACTAACGCTTGTCGCTCAATGTCTCTGGAATTATGTCGCGTCAACACAAGGTCTTTAATTTCTTGATTATAAAGCAAAAATTCATGAATCCCAATCCTACCTCGAAACCCGGAGCCAAAACATTCCGGACATCCAGTTGAGCGATAGAACAAATTAATCGATGCAGGTAAGCGGAGGGCCCGTTTTTCGGTTTCCGTTAACCTATACGTTGTCTTACAATGTTCGCATAACCGGCGTACCAGGCGTTGGGACAAAACCCCACTGACTGCTGCCGCTAAAAGATAAGGTTCTATCCCCATATCTACAAGCCGAGTTAAGGCCTCTGCCGCCGTATTAGTATGAAGGGTTGATAAAACTAAATGACCTGTAAGTGCAGCTGTTATGGCAATTCTCGCTGTTTCTTCATCTCGGATTTCCCCAACCATAATCACATCCGGGTCTTGTCGTAAGATATGTTTCAACCCAACAGCGAAACTGAGTCCTGCCGGAAGATTGACTTGTACTTGGTTTACCCCTGAAAGTTGATATTCAACCGGTTCTTCAATGGATATAATGTTCTGCTCTTCAGCCTTCAATTCCCTCAGCAGTGCATAAAGGGTTGTGGTCTTGCCACTTCCCGTCGGTCCTACTACCAATATTAAGCCATTCGGACGTGTCAATAAGGATTTGACCCCTGCTTCTACCTCTGAACGCATACCTAAGCCATTAAGCGAACGCTGTGCCATTTCTTGGTCTAAAATACGCACAACAACCTTTTCTCCATAAACAATGGGCATTGAAGACATGCGAAAATCGACCTGTCGCACCCCTGCGTTGAACGCCATTCGACCATCTTGAGGGATTCGTCGTTCTGCAACATCCATTTGGGCCATGACTTTTAAACAAGAAACTATACTTCGGGCAGTTTTTGCAGAGAGCACGTGTTTCTTCAGAAGTTTACCATCTATGCGATAACGCACGACGAAATCATTCTTACGGGGTTCCCAATGAATATCGCTTACGCCTTGCAAAACGGCCTCATGCAAAATTGAGTAAACTAATTTGAGCGTGGGCGAATCGTCTACTAAGGAATCGAATTCAACAGATTCAAGAGATTCCTTCGACCAAACGCCCTGATCCTCAAAGAAATGATCTTCAAAATGCGTAATTCGGGCGACGGACTGTTCCACGGTTAAGTACTGGCGGATTGCAGCCTGGATTTCCTCAGCCTTAGCGAATACTGGCTCAACCTCTAAGCCTGTAAACATTCGAACATCCCGTAGAGCTCGTTCATGGGTGGGTTCTAACATGGCTACTCTTAAGACTCCCGATCGTCGCTCAAATGGTATAAGGGTATAGCGGCGAGCCATTGCTTCGGGAATTTGCCCTGCAATTTCTGGGTCAATTATGACCCTGGTCAGAGAAACTTCCGGGATGCCCAAATATCTACGTACGGCTTCTGATAACTTGGCTTTGGACAACACACCCATCCGCACAAGAATATCACCGATGGGCTCTCTTCTTTCCAAGGCAAAATCTAACCCCTCTGCCAAGCCCTTTTCGTCAATATACCCCTTAACCAGCAAAAACTGACTAAATTCAAGCTGCTTTTCCATGGTTAGCGGTGTAGTTCCTGATAACTCGTCATGACCCACTTTCCCGCGTCCAACTGCAGTGTTTGTTCAATTTTTCGAATGGCTAAGCCTGACTGTCCCTCAGAAATCACTTTATACCCTCCTCCATTTAACTCAATAACAATAATAGCACGTCCGGTTGCCAAAGAAACGTTACCCTCACTAAGTCCTGGATTCACTAGTAGATGAGCTTTCGCCCACTCAATTCCTCCCTCAGCAACGTAGAGAGCCTGCCTGCTCTGGGTTTCCCGTTTTACCATACGATTTTCTGCATTAGCCTTCAGATAGACTTCCATCCCTAGTCCGGCTAAAGTCGTAAATAAAAGGAGGATAAGCAGACTGACATACCCGGTTGATCTGTGCTTTAAGTCGTTATAGGAGTTATAGGAGTTATTGAAGTTATTGAAGTTATTGCTGTATTTACTGCAACTAGGGGAGGTTCTGCATTTAACGTAGTAAATGCAACCCCTGAAGTAGGCCTTGAGCCGTGAGATATTGTAGAATGCGCACGTTGTCGGATCATACTCTGCCAAATAACCGTCTGCTCCTCTACACTTGCTTGCAAGAAGATCTCCCACAGTCCCGGTTCCACCTCCCTACATTCCCATCCAGTTACATAGCT
>DOPS01000160.1:0-17915 GCA_003512645.1 Desulfosporosinus sp. | reverse complement strand
CCAGGATCCGGAACCCATTCTACAGTTTGAGCCGTGCGAATCACATCAGAGACAGTTGTCCCAGCAGTCATCACGAAATAGTGAGCTTCTAAATGATTTTTGAGAGAACGCGCTCCCCGCCACTGATCCGTTAAAAATCGCAGGGCTATGATTAAAAAAATTCCGGTGATTAATAGGGCAAATAAAACTTCCATGAGCGTTAGTCCAGCAGTACTACTATTACGATTACGATTACGATTAGCATTACGACTATTCAACAGCATAAAGACTCTCCAGTTTATATTGGGGATCACTCCCCTTGCCTCTCCAGAAGACTTCCACACTAACTCTCAGAAGCTGCGGCATATCGTACCAATCCGCACGAATAATATACTGGAATTTCCCTTCGTTTCCTTCTAGGATCCCACCCGGTATGCAGGCTTGTCGGGCAAGATTATCCCTCCAATCATGGTTCGCTAACCGATCCATGATTCTCTGAGCAAGATTCGCTCCCTCCATAAGGGTAGTGGCTTGACGGGACTGGGTAACAGCGCTCTCCGTCAAGCCAAAGAGAACAGCAAACCCGAGGGAAAAAAGAAACAAGGCGAGTAACACATCAAACAATACATAACCCAAAGAAGCGTTTACTAGTTTCGTTCTAATCACTCCTTGAATTTCTTCAAGCGCTTAATAATCTTATTGAATATTTTTCGTATTTTCTTTCTTGATCTATAAAGCTGTTCGTGCTTTGACCCGTCCCAAGGCATCGAGCTGATAACTCAAGACTGGATTGAAAGGATCTTCTGGAATCTCCTCTAAATATGGACCGCGCCATCCACTCACGCCGATCGGAGAGTGAACCAAATCCGAAACCCTCCTGGGAAACGTTCCCACATCAATCCGATAAAGCTGGACTGCCCCTTCGATCTTTAGTACATTCGCGAGATCCACGCGGTTCTGAACCTGACTCACAGCTGAACCGAAGTGAGGTGTTAGGACTAGGAGAATTCCTATCAATGAAAGTACAAGCAGAAGTTCCCACAATGTAAAACCTCTTTGCGTGTTTTCCCCTCTTTTCAAGGCCTCACTCCTTTCCACTAAAATCCTATAAAATGCACAAATTACAAAACGCTATTTACGATTCACAAATTCACGATCTCAACATAGATCAGATTATTTCAACTAATTCCTGTTGATTTCTCCATCCATTATTAAATACCTTTCGACTCGACATATCTTTCTTATAAATACCTTCGATTGTCATTCTCTCTTATTAATTCCCAGCATATGGCGAAAATGCTTGGGATTTCTTCTCTTAAAACAAGAAATCTGACAAAGATCTCTCGATCTATGCCAGATTATCTTGTCGCTTCACAATTCACAGGTTACAGTTATCATAAGCATCAAATAGTGCCTAACTAGCTCCATCCTTTTGAGCAAATGCTCTAATATTCAAATCATCAAGGGATACTTAGGTTCTATCTGATCCTCCATTAGATTTTCAAGCAATGTTGTTTTTCCAACAGTCTAGGCCCAGTAATTAAAATTGCAGTTCGACGACTATCTCTTCCATATCACGTAATATAACTCATTTCACAGACTACCTTTCGGCTAATGTTTAATACATCAATATTATAGCCGATAGAAATGTAAATATTTCACTTGGTCCTAATTATGTGACGTAATAACCTCTTCCCAGGCGCTTAATATTTCTTGGTCAGTACATTCCCTAGAAATAACCGCTTGTCCGATTCCTTTGGGGAGAATTAGGATTTTTCGTCCCCCTTGGTTTTTCTTATCGGCTTGCATGCGCTGTAACAAGGCCAGAGGGTCTTGCTTGACATTAACCTTAGTCGGCAAACCAAAGTTAGTCAGTAACTGCTCAACTCTACTAACTTCTTCGGAAGTCATTAGTCCTTTAGTCTTTGCTAAATATGAAGCTGCCACGATGCCGATACTAACCCCTTGCCCATGAGTCACTCCTCGATAGTTCATCTCAGTCTCTAAGGCGTGCCCGAAGCTATGGCCTAGATTCAACAGACCCCGTATCCCTTGCTCGTGTTCATCTTGGGAAACTATACCTATCTTTACTGCCGAAGACCGTGTCACCATTTCGCTCCAAGTCAGGGGATCTCGTTGTTTAATGTTAAGTTCTTGTTGTTCGAAAAACTCAAACAGGCCCGAATCCGTAATCATAGCATGCTTGATGCTTTCTGCTAACCCATTTTCAACTTCTTGCCAAGGCAGACTATCCAGGGTCTTGAAATCTGTCCAGACTGCCAACGGTGGAGTGAAGGTACCCAGAATATTTTTTCCAGCCGGATGATTGACCGCCGCTTTCCCACCTATACTACTATCAACTTGCGCTAACAAAGTTGTCGGAACTTGTATAAAGCGAATTCCCCGCATAAAGACACTGGCAAAAAAACCGGCCAAATCCCCAATTACCCCGCCTCCCAGAGCAATTACGAGAGTTTTGCGATCTGCACCACAACGTAGTGCCGCTGTCGTAAGCTGACTTAAACGTTCCAGGGATTTTTCTACTTCACCGGCAGGGACTGTCAGTAGATTGACACGATAGTCTACAAGGCCTTTTTGGAGACGTTCCGCATAGAGCTCTCCGACTTCCCTATTAGTAATAATCAGAATGTGCTCCACATCGTTTATCTGAGCATGAAGGTACTCCCCTAGCGCTTCGAGAGGCGCACCTAAAAATACCGGATACGGTTTATCAGAGCTGACTTCAATCTTTTGCAATTCCGCTAAACTCATTGTTATTAAGCCTCCTAAGTATGGTAAGAATCTCACTTACCACTTCATCAATATTTTTTTGAGATGTATCAATCATATAGTCAGCCTGAGCGTAGCAGCCTTGACGCTCCGACCATAACTTCTCAATCTCCTCTTTTGAGCCCTTGAGAAGCGGACGATCATTTTTATGGCCAATCCGATTAAGAATCTCTTCCAGCGAAGCATGAAGACCGATTACAGTCCCCTTATGAGCCAGCGCCTTCCAATTGAGGGGATTCAAGACTGTACCGCCGCCTGTCGCTATGACGATATGGTCTAATTGACTGAGCCTAGCGACCACAATGCTTTCTTCTGAACGAAAACGCGTCTCTCCATGACGACGGAAAATTTCTGTCACACTTAGGTTGGTGATTTCTCCTATTTCGTTATCAGTATCGACAAAATCCCAAGCGAGCGCCTGGGCTAACCGCTTACCAACCGTGCTTTTGCCAGTTCCCATGAATCCAATGAGAACGATGTTTTGCATGGTGATCAATCCTCTCGATGATAAAGTAATAATTACAATCGTTCCGAGTACCGCAATTCGCACAAATATCCCTAGTTATAAGTAAGTCCGCTATACCTAGATTAGGTAAAAGCTACATCATACGCAAATTTTCTTGATAAGCTTCCCAGCTGCTTTTTAATTCGGCAAAGTTATCTGCGGGGAACTTTTCCAGGACCGCTTCAGCAATCACCCAAGCTACCACATGTTCCAAAACGACTAAGGCGGCTGGCACGGCACAAACATCTGAACGCTCCACACTGGCCTTGACCACCTCTTTGGTTTCCAGATGCACCGTATCTAAAGGTTGATAGAGGGTCGGGATGGGTTTCATAACCGCTTGAAGGATAATGGGTTCCCCATTGCTCATTCCCCCTTCAATTCCTCCCGCATGGTTGGAAGCCCTAGCAAAGCCTTGCCCCTGACGATAAGTGATCGGATCATGAACTAGCGAACCCATGCGTTCCCCTGCCTCGAAGCCTAGCCCAAAGGAAACCCCTTTGATCGCTTGCACTGAGAGAACTGCTTGGGCCAGCTTTCCATCTAACTTGCGGTCCCAGTGCACATGGGAGCCTAATCCTGCCGGAATATTATACACTTGTACCTCTAATAGTCCTCCCAAGGATTCTCCCTGATTCCGAGCAATCAGGAGTTGATCCTCCATCTTTTGTTCAGCAAGAGGATCTCCTACAGACCACTCGGATTTTTTTACATGTTGCCAATACTCTTCCTTGTCTGAACGCTCCGCATGAACGCCGCCCACCGCCAGGACATGCCCTCTGATTTCCACTCCGAGGGCGGCCAAAGCTTGCCTTACTAGATTTCCTATCCCTACCCGCATGGCAGTCTCTCGGGCACTCGCCCGTTCGAGGATATTCCGGACTTCTGTTCGATATTTAAGAGAACCCGTTAAATCCGCATGCCCCGGCCGAGGGGTTAGCACTTTTCGGCTTTCTAAGTCAGCCTCTTCTCCCCAAGCCATGATTTTCTGCCAATTTTCCCAATCACGGTTGAGGATCTCTAAGGCGATTGGAGCGCCCGTACTTAATCCTCCTCGTACCCCGGATATAATTTGTATCTCATCTTGTTCAATAGCCATTCGTCCACCACGGCCAGGTCCTTGTTGACGTTGCCTTAAGGCAATATCAATACTATCTCTGGAAATCTTCATTCCAGACGGAAGTCCTTCGATGATACCGACTAACTTTTGACCATGTGATTCTCCTGCCGTTAAAAAGCGCATCTCATGTCCCTTCTCTCTATTCCGTATTCGTAAAAATTGATCTATTGTATAGACCATAAATTTTGGTCAGCGCAAAACTAATCAATAGTTTTTGTTTGGTACACGACTTGCACCGAAGGTCATTCTTCCCTTATTCGCATCCCTACAGGAGCCACGATAACGCGGCTTTGCTTACCCGAAGGGGTCGTCAAGATAATCGTTGAACCGACACTTCGACCAGAAGCATTAAATTGTAATTCTGGCGGGCTGCCTAAAAATCGGACCCCATCTTGGAAATAAACGTCCTTTACCCTGGTCCCTTGACGAAAAATCTGATAATGATGGTTCGTTTGATAGTAAAACTTAATGGCATACCAGTTATTTTCCGCAAGTGCCGCCTGGCGAGTATCACGAATTTCCTCTAACAATTGGGTTGTCGCCAAGGCTAAATGTTGTTTTTCGAAATTTATAGGAAGCTTAATAAGCAGCACAAACCCCGCACCAGCTAAGAGCGTTAATACAAGGATCATTTCCAGAAGTGTAAATCCGAAATCCTTACCCTGCTGATTTGGCATTTTCTTCGTCCTCTTTAACTCTTAGTTATCCTTTAGCAAACAGCCGCTCAAAGAATTGACCTTTCAAGGCTTGACTCATCTCCTCGACAGGAGCCTGTCCACCGAGCCAAAATTCCCAAGCCAAAGCCCCTTGATAAAGCAGCATCCCTAGTCCGTTTTGCGTACGACAACCCAGACCTTTAGCTTCTCTTAAAATAGCTGTCTCCCTCTGATTAACGATAATATCAACCACGAGGGCCCCCTTGGAGATCCCTTGAATAGAAAATGGAAAAGACTCATTAAGTAACCCAAGGGAGGTTGTCTGAACTAAAAGGTCTACATCCTCTAACCACGCTCCGGGAGCAAACTCCCCTGCTGTCGCTGTTCCTCCCCAGCGTTGAATTACCTGAACTAATTCCTTGGCCTTTTCAGGAGTCCGATTAAGAATATGTAACTCCATCCCTTGCTCTGCCAGCGCCAAGGCAATTCCTTTTGCTGCCCCGCCAGCGCCGAGAAGGACCGCCTTTTTTGCCTGAAAACCGTTTAATTCCGCTTCTACAGAACGCACAAACCCAGCCCCATCTGTATTGTGCCCAATTCGCTGCCCCTCATGGATTTTAACTGTATTAACAGCACCAGCGCGGCGGGCTTCCGAAGTCAAACTATCAAGCAGGGAAACGATGGGTTCCTTGTGGGGAATCGTGACGTTCCAGCCCGAAAACCCCAGAGCACAAAGTCCGTCCACGGCCTGCGCCAACTGACCGGGCTTAACTCGAAAACGATGGTACTCCGCTTTTATTCCTAGAGCCTTGTACCCAGCATTGTGCATCCCAGGGGAAAGGGAATGCTGAATCGGGTCACCGAGTACTGCATAATGTTTTTCCAAGTCATTATGTTGTTTTTCCATTTTTTACTCCTCTTGCATTCTGGTCAAAGATATCATAAACGTTTAATTGATACCCCCGATTTGCTTTAGTACAGCCAAGTTGCCTATAGGCACACTACGGAGTTTCGTGCGTATAACGAAAAGGAATGGCTAAGCCATTCCTAGATGCTCAATGAATTTTAGGGCTAAACGGTTTCGCCGAAGCAAAATGTTTCATCAGCCAGACAAGCACTTTCTCCAACTGACGCATAATCCGGGTTCCGATAAACTCTTGGTCATTGATGGGTGTAACCAAAATCGTATAAAGACCAAGCCGATTTCCACCCAGTATATCCGTAAACAACTGATCTCCAATCACAGCCGTATCCTTCTGCCCTGTCTTTAAAAGATCCATTCCCGCTCGAAAAGCTCTTCGACGTGGCTTTGTCGCCCCGAAAATAAAGGGTATACCCAAACGGTCGGCGACCACCGCAACACGCTGTCGCTTACTATTGTTGGACACCACGCAGGCGCCAATTCCTGCTGCCTTGACTTTTATAAACCATGCTTCCACTTTAGGACCTACTTCGACATTGTTCCATGGAGTCATGGTATTATCTAAATCGATAATTAGCCCTCGGATCCCATCTTGAACAAGTTGTTCTACTGAAATGAGATCTAGTGAGGTAGCTTGAAGTGTGGGTCGAAAATACTCAAACATTGAATCCTCCAAAGTGCTAAAGTTTATTATATATTATACCCTAGAGGATGCCATGAGAGCAAGTAAAGGACTTATCTATTTGAATCAATTTTCCCCATCTCTTCCATCAATTTTTGAATAGCTTTCTTCTCGATCCGAGACACATACGATCGGGAGATTTCCAAAGCTTTTGCAATTTCCCTTTGAGTGCGTTTCGGACTGTTCATCAACCCATAACGCAATTGGAGTACTAATTTTTCTCTTTTAGTCAGTTTTTTAACGAGTTCCAGCAAGGCCTTTTGTTCGGATTCATTTTCGACCTTCAACGAGATATCCTCTTCGTTCGACCCTAGTACATCGATCAGAGAAATTTCATTGCCCTCTTTATCCATTCCGATGGGATCGTAAATTGAAACCTCGCCGCGAGATTTTTTCAAAGATCGCAAATGCATTAAGATCTCGTTTTCAATACAACGGGCAGCGTAGGTGGCCAACTTCGTCCCTTTCCCCGGATCAAAGGTATTAATCCCCTTGATTAAACCAATCGTGCCAATGGAAATTAAATCATCACCATCTTCCCCTGTTCCGTCAAACTTCTTGACAAGATGAGCTACCAACCGTAAATTATGCTCTACTAAGGTATTGCGGGCGTTCTCTACTTCAGGGGTTAAGGTAAAGGACTCTGTTTTACTTTCACTAAGAATTTTCAAATAACGCGCTTCTTCCTGCTCATTTAAGGGCTGAGGAAAGGCATTGTTGTTAATATAGGAGACTAGTAATGAAACTCCCTTCAGAACAGAGAGGGCCATACTGACAAAAAAAAGTTCCACGAACATCTTCTCCACCCCTTTCGCACTGTTCTAATACCTATGCTTCAGAGGAGGGAATTTTGCTTATCCACATTATAATAAAAAATCCGTCATCCCGATTGTTTTTGGGAGACGGATATCGCTAACTTAATCTTTTATGATAATGAATGATCAGTCCTTCTTCAGTGTAGAGCCATCGTGCAGTACATTTTTTACCGGATACGAAGGCATCCGCTTCAATAACTTGATTTTCCTTGATAGCTATTTCCAATTTACAATGTGAGCAAATTTTATTTTCTTTAGATATTGTCTTGTAACAACGCTCGCCCAATTTAACCCCTTTGGCTTGTGCCTGGAAATTTGAAGCTACCACTAGTCTGTTATCAGTAATAAGATAAGCTGGTTCTTCAATGAGTTCTAAAAATTTAACAAAGCAGCCAATATATTTTTGAACTTTTAAATCCAACTCAACTTTTCTAAATTTAGTATTTTTTATTTTGTACATATTCAAACAGTGTATCATGCTGGTTTGATCTCGGGTTGAAAGGAATTTTAAGCCATATTCATAATAATCCCCTTTAGATATCTTTCGTAGTACTTGAGCCCGTAAATCATATTGCTCATTTTCAAATTCGAATTTCACGTTGAGTATCATAATCTCGGTGGGCAAATTATAAGCCATTCGTACCCGCATGCCCCCGGCACTAAGATCAAGTATGGAAACAGGCATGGTTTTATCGACGTCTATAGATTGATTGTAGACTGAGTGAATCTTAGCAAAAGCCGAGACTTCTTTTAATAAATCCACCCGGAAGTGTTGTCTTTTATTTTTTTTCTGCATTTCTTTACTCCCAAAATATCTTTCTGTCTATAAGACTTTCTAGATGGATCTCCATTTCTCCTACCTCGGCGACTCAAATATTTTGGTTATTATAAGCCATTTTTCGCCACTAAACAACAATCCGCTCTCCCGGTTGTCTTTGGGAGGCGGATTTGTTTAGGGTTGAAACATTTTCTCAGGAGAATCCACGCCGAAGGGGAAATTCATAAAGGCTGGTTTCTGAGTTGCGACATTTGAAGTTCCCAGGCTGGCATTAGCCGTCAACTTTAACTCTGCTCGCATGTCCCTTTGCGAACCTGTAAGCTTTATACTATTGATCGCTAATCGTTGACTCCCTCCGAATTGCAAAGCATGAATCAGGGCGAGTAAATCCACCGCTTTACCAGAACAGCTAAAGCTCATCCCCATCTCTTGATAGGTACCTTTAGTCTGAACTTGCTCAAAGGAGACCGATTGAGGATTAACTTTGTGTTGTTTAGCCAAGGTGTAGAGCCCAACCATGAGTTGGGGTTTATCAAGCTGGGTTGGAAGCTGAGCATTTAATTCAAGGACTTTTGTTTCCAACCGTTTAATATCCTGTTGAAGTCCGCTTTGATTCTTTTGGTAGCTCAGCAATTCCTGATGATAATTGTTCCGAGAGAGCAGCTGATTCTTAGTATCTTGAATGACCGTCCACTGGGGTAGAAAAAGGAATTTAGCATAAGCATAACTAAGTCCAAACATTATAACCAAAACAAGTATGATTATTTGTGATTTCTCCTTTTTCATACCCTTTCTACTCCTTAACTCCTCTAGCATATCCTTGGCAGAAGAGCATCTATTTTAATGTCAGATTAAAATTCATAGTCTGTGTTTGATCTTTTAACGAAACCGTTTGAATATCAACCACCAAGAACATCCCCGAATCGCGCAAACTAACCCATAAGCGCGCCACATCGACCGGTGTCGGAAGGCTAACACTTAGGGATACATTATTTTCCTGTAACGAAAACGAATTGACTACCGCCCCAATCGGCAAGGTATTTTTCAGTTTTTCTAAAATAGGACCAGGATCGCGCGTACTTGTTTTCATGAGATTTTGTAACTTTTCTTGTTCTTCTACTTTAGACTTTAGGGTCTTTAATTGGCTAACCTGATTTGAGATTTCTCTAAGCAAGGAGATTTTATCCTCAACCACGATGAGGTCTCTACTTAGTTTATATTCCCAAAGCCAGGGAGTACTGCCGATAACTCCCAAGAACACTAGACCGCCTATTCCCCAGGTTAAGGCTTGAGTTTTCAATTTCGAAGGACTCTCACTCTCTCTAGCCTGTCCTTCAATCCAGCGTTGGGCAAAATTAAACTCTCTCTTTTCTTTCATTTAGCCCTCCCGCATTGCCAAACCATAAAGGCTGCCATATTTCATCCAGTTTTTCTGTAGTGGTTTGGCCCTACTGCTAAAACGAGGACGCCAAGCATTCGGGAAGCCTACCTGGGTAAATATTTCTAAATTAGACTGGATAATCTCTTGAATAAAAGGAAGATCTGCATAGTCCCCAGTGAGATAAATGCGATCAATGGATTTACCAAAATGTCGTGCCGCAAAAAAGCCGAAGAATTCAGAAAGCGACTGGAGAACATTTCCCAAACTCGCTTCAACCTCCGTTTTAGCCCAAGCATGTAATTTTGCGGTCTGCAGATCCATAGCTTCCGTTTCTTCTTTTTCTTCCGGTTGTCCATCCCCAACACCTTTGGAAGTACTATTCACGGCAATCCTAACTTGGTCCAAGACGTCCAAAGAAACCTCTAGGTCAGAATACAAGAAAAACACGCCCTGCTCAAGGAGAATAAATTCCACCCGGTCTGCACTCAATTCGATAATCGCCAAATCCAGCGGAGCCTCCAACTCCGTTGTACTTTTTCCCTTCGAAGTATTCGGTGTCAATTTCGAGTATAACCGTGCCAAACCATCTGCGGCTAAATCCACCACTTGCGGTTTAAATCCTATCTCTTCCCACTCCGACCACAGAGTCTCCCATTGGTACTTTGGCAGGGCAGCCAGCAGAACCCGTTGACGTATTTCCCCGTCTTCTACTAATCGATCCAACACCCTATAATCTACCACGTAATCCGAAATATTCAAGGTAAAATACTGTTCCACTTGTTCTGTTAAAAGTTTATCAAGATCTTTGGAAGCCATAATTGGAAGAGTGATCATCCGGGTAATCACTCCCGGGCAAGAGACTGCAAGCTGAAGTTTTTTGAGAGGCACATGGTTTTTATGTAACCAGGCTTTCAGTAAGTCCGACCTTTTCCCACCAGTCAAGCGCTTGTCTTCTTGGAGACCTTCTTTCTGAACGAGTAAATTCTCCTCAGGTTGTTCTTGACCGTCTTCGAATTCAAATACAGGTTCAGGTTCAGGTACAACGCGAAATTCAGACAAGTGAAGAATATCTAGTTTTAATTTACGGCGGGCCACTTTGGCAACAACCCAGTGGTCCCCCCGTACTACGGCCAGCCATTGTTTTTGTTTGAACACGTTGTAATCTCCTCAAGCTTATTTATAAACTATTCCAAACTTAATTCTCAATTTGCCAGATTAAACCATCATCTGTTGATATAACGTAAATATTGGAAATAGTCGCTGTCCTATGATCATCCTTATAACTATCAACTTTATTGCTAAGGTAGCCGTCCACCACTAAACGAAGTGGCTCATTACCAGTGTAAGAAATAATAATTTCTTCTGACCTACTCTCATCACCATCATAATCATTAAAGTCGATCAAATACTTATATTCGTTATCTTCCGGATCTTCCGGGTCATCCTCAAATCTTGGTAAACTAACACCATTCAATGTAATCTTGCCTGTCAAATCGATGGTCTGGTTATTCTCCCTATTCTGTAGACTAAGCAGTACATTGTGAGGATACTTATTTTCCCGATCACTTAAATTTTTCTTGAGTATAAATATATAAATACCGTGGTTTAAGTCTACTGGCGAAGTAGTATCATCTAAATTCATATCATTACTAAAAAAAAACCTCGAGTTTCCGTTCCCATATCCATTCCCATAGACACCACCCACTATAAGCTCTTGGATTATATATTCTTCTGGAATCTCTTCTTCCGATCCACCACCGGAACCAGCTTTATAATAAGCCTGTAGAATCCGAACAACTTTTCCTGTACCACTTCCATATGACCCCGTACTAGTAATGGTATAATACAAGTCATTCTTTTGCCATTCTAGATAATACTGACCACTATCATCAACATCAAAAGGATCTGGGATAACAGGTTGTATGCTTTTACCCGTCGCATCGGGCGCTGGAACAAGATTAGCTTTTATCTTCGCTACTCCATCGAATATCCCAGCTTGAGCCAAATAATATGCCTTAATCGCTCTCTCTTCGTAATCATTAGATTGCATCTGATCAGTGATTAAGAAAAAGAACATTCCCGAGATTAACAGCAGAATCATTACTGACACTATAGCTACTAGCAAAGCAGAACCACGTTCGCGCATTTTTCCTCCTCACTAGAAACGCACCCAGGTGATTAACTGGAATACATTAACTGCTAGAAATTCTGGATCATCGGGGTTATTCGAATCGTTTGGATTGGAAGGATCATAATTCTTAGCTAAAATATTGATTTTCAAGAGACGAGTCCCGGCTGATTCGAACTTAATCCACTCAATGTGATCTGCAATTAGATAATGATCGGTCTCCTTCAGCATTAGCTTGCTTTGAGCTTCATCATAATAGATCGTTCCATCAGGCAGAGTCGCTGGATCCGGGGGATTTAGATTAATCTTACACGTTTCACCCGAATAAATCCCGGCATTTTCTTGATTGAGTTTAAGAATTGGATTAGGGATCACTCGAATCTGATCGATTGTGTGCAGCATGGCAAAACGAGCTGCATGCTCAAGGTCATCTTCACGAGTTGCTTTATCAAATACCCGGGTTTCAAGACGCATAAATTGACTTACATAGATCATTAAAAAACCAAAAATCGACACGGCAATCATTACTTCCAAAAGTGTAAAACCGCAGCATGAAGGCTTGTTAAATCTTAATTTATCCGCTTTTGGGTTTGTCAACATTTGCTTTGTCCTACAACTCTCATTTTAATCGATATGAGTATAATACGATAGATCTTCCACCGGGAATTGACATTTCAACTTTCACTTTCTCAAGATAATCATCTTCAACAGTAACATCAGTAGTCGTAAAATCATCATAGGATTTAAAGGGCATATAGATACTCTCTGAAACAGTCTGTTTGGCGATAGCCGCGTCCATTTGGCCAGCAACATAAAAAAGCATTTGTTTATACTCAGTACTTTGAGCTCTATATTTAAAGGTGACTGCATTACTTTGAGCCACAAATCCTGCTCCTATGAGCAGGATTGTTATCGCAAATACAACTTCTAGTATAGTCATTCCTTGATCAGACTTTCTCAAAAGCTCCCCCTCTTTCCGATTGTACAAATATCTCTTAATTCCAAACAGTTGTGACATTTCCAAGAAAATCAACGTCAACGTTTACTGTACGGGATGAGCCCTTAAGCGTGAAACTAACTGTATTACTGGGCGGATTTATTAAATAACCACGTTTGTCAAAGGATATAACACAGTCACCTCCACCAACTAAAGTAACTCCAGCATCAAGAGATTTCAATTGTATTAGAAGAGGACTAAGAATTTGGACAGTGTTCGCCTGTGATGAAGACGAATTAGTTATTAGCACATCATTTCTGGTATGTCCCTCGATTGCTCGGTGTTTAGCATACCGGATAAAGGACGTTGTGGTCTGGACCGAAGACTGAAGATGATAATAATCAGTTAAAGAACGATATTTAGGGACAGTTACAGTAGCCAGTATACCAATGACTGCGATTACCAGCATTATTTCGATGAGAGTAAACCCCAGGTTTTCATCATTGCCCTCTATAGAGAGAATTTGCTTCATACTACCTCACTCAATATCTTATTATACATCGACCACTTTTCTTGACTTGCCATTTATCTTGCCCCACTTACCCCACTAGCCATGTTGAAGATGGGTAAGGCTATAGCAATAATTAAACCCCCGGCAAAAATCCCGATAATGACCGTAAAGAACGGTTCCACCAAGGCCACTAAACGTGCCAGTCCAATCTCCACCCGTTTATCATAGTGTTTCGCCACTTCGACCATTAATTCCTCCATACGACCAGTTTCTTCCCCAATGGACATCATTTGGATGACAAGTGGATCAAAGAAGGGCTCCACACCAAAAGCCAGGGCCATGGTTTCTCCACGAATAATCCGGTCTTTAGCTCGGGCAACCGCTAAACGAGGGACTTCATTACCCACAATGTTCTCTAAGGAATTTAAAATTGGTACGATGGGCAGAGAGGAATGTAAGAATAAGGCCAGAGTTCTGGAGAAACGAGCAATAACCACGTCTTTCGTATTTTTACCCAAAAGAGGGACACCTAGCAGAAACGTATGCAGGTAAAAGCGGTACTTTGGAATTTTGAAAATCCGTATCATCAGACCTACTAGTGCAGCAATACTGAGTAAAAGATATAGTCCGTTGTTATTAAGATAATCAGCAGTATCCACAATCATCTGAGTAGGAGCGGGTAAACTTTGGCCGTTGCCCTTCATAAGATCCGTGATTTCCGGCAGAATAAAATTCATAAACAAGATCACCAGACCGATCAGAACGACGGTCAGAATTATTGGGTAAATTGACGCACTAGTAATTTTCTTGCGAATGAAATTCTCTCGTTCATAATACTCTGCCATACTCACCAGGACAGAGTCCAAATTTCCACTTTCCTCACCGACGCTGACCAAATTTATCAGCAGCTCGGGCAAAGCCCCTTGGCATTCTCTCATGGCCGCTGACAAAGAATCTCCACGGCTCACACCTCGGTGAATCGTACCCACAACTTCTTGTAGCCGTTTATCCTCCATCTGAGTTCGAAGAATCTCCAATCCCCTCACTAAATTAGCTCCAGATCGGATCATCATCGCCATTTGTGAGCAAAAAGCGGCAATGGATTCATACTTAACTTTACTGTTAAATGTTATCGTGAGCAAACTACTGAGTCCGGATTCTTTCTCTAGAGAAATAATTTGCCATTTGTTTTCCACAATTTGTCGCCTGGCGGCCTCCAAATCAACAGCTTCCAGTACGCCATTTGTCACGCGCATTTCTTCATTGATCACTCGATAGCGAAATTGCATTCCTGCCGTTCACCTCAACCTATTCATTCACATAAGTAACCCGCAGGAGTTCATCCACAGTTGTGACTCCTTCTAAAACCAGTCTTATTGCCGCATGTTTAAGGGTTGACATTCCCTGTTCAATCGCATAGTTTCTTAATTCGTCCGCCGTTGCCCTCCTGTCAATCAGTTGTCTGTGCCCTCCCGAAATCGGCATAATCTCAAAAATCGCAATCCGCCCTTTATAGCCGCTCTTATTGCAGTAAGTGCAGCCCTGCCCTTTTTTTATGGCAACCTTAGTTTCTTGAGGAATCTCAAGTAAAGTACGTTCTATGGGGCTCGCCTCATACTTAAGCGTACATTGGGGACAGATGCGTCGAACAAGCCGTTGCGAGATAATTCCTAAAATAGAAGCAGAAAGCAGAAAAGGCTCAATCTCCATATCTATGAGACGGGTAATAGAACTGGCTGCGTCATTGGTATGAATGGTCGATAACACTAAATGACCCGTTAAAGCTGAGCGCACTGCAATTTGAGCTGTCTCATTGTCCCGCATCTCCCCCACCATGATAATGTCCGGATCTTGCCTCAAAATTGAACGCAGTCCTGCGGCAAATGTAAGCCCCGCTTTAGGGTTGACCTGCATTTGATTGACCCCTTTAAAGTTAAACTCAACGGGGTCTTCCAGGGTCACAATATTCTTTTCCGGCACATTTAATTGTTGCAGGGCTGTATAAAGGGTGGTCGTCTTGCCACTTCCCGTTGGACCCGTAACCAGTACGATTCCATAAGGCCTAGAAATTAATTCCTCAAATGTTTTTAAATCTTTCCCGACCAGCCCCAAAGCTTCCTTCTCTAGAATAACACTGGCTTTATCCAAAATACGCAAAACAACTTTTTCACCATACATGGTAGGAGTGGTTGACACCCGCAGGTCGATCATCTTCCCCCCGACAAGATAGGAAATTCGGCCATCTTGGGGCAGACGACGTTCCGTAATATTCAGGTCAGCCATAATTTTCACCCGGCTAACCACGGGATTGGCCATACTGATAGGGGTAAGCATAATCTCTCGTAACACACCGTCAATTCTAAAGCGCACCCGAAGTTCTTCTTCGATGGGTTCAATGTGAATATCACTGGCCCGGTTATTGACCGCATTCTCGATAATCGTGTTTAAGAATCGAATGATCGGTGTTGCTTCTTCATCGATATCTTCCCCCTCAGAAACGCTTAAGGACGTTTGGGAGGACATAGCAACTGAGGTTACACCCATTTTCTTGGCATACTCACGAGCAGCCTTTTCCGCCCCACTCCTACCATAGAAGCGATCAATGGCCAGAAGAATATCTCCTTTTTTCGCTAAACAAGGTTTAACCATCATTCCTGCAGCCAGCCGTAAGTCATCGATCGCAAAGTAGTCAGTCGGATCACTCATGGCCACCAAAAGTTGAGCATTGCTCATTTCCACAGGTAGAACAGAATATTTCCGCACGACGTTTTCTGGAAGTAACTTAAGAACTTGTTCAGGCACAACCAGGCGATTTAAATCGATGGAAGGCAGTCCTAGCTGACTTTGCATCGTACGCAGAATGTCCTCTTCTGTGACGAGTCCTTGCTTAATTAGGACTTCGCCGAGACGAAGACCAAGAGACTTTTGCATTGCAAGAGCCTCTTCCAGTTGAGTCGGAGAAATAACCCTGCCAGCGATGAGAATTTCTCCGAGACGTTTACGTTCTTGACGAAGGGCCAATGGTGGGGCCTCCTTTCGGGTTACCTTTAGGATATAGGAAAAGGGTGTTTTGGTAAACACCCTTTAGAATTATTTAACTATAAAATTCCAGATCAAATTATGGAGTTATTGTAACTGTTTTTCCAGCTATAGCTAATCCATCATTGCCATGAGGTATAAGTTTAATTGAAGTAATTGGAGTACCTACTCCCGGTGTAGCTGGCGATATCGTAACCACTATAGTTCCCTGAGTATTAGTAGCATTTAATGTACCAAAATCACTACCAGCACCGTCCGTAAGAATAAATAATGCATTATTGCCTGGAGTGCCAGTTGCTAAATCTCCAGATACTGGAGTAACCGCTTCCGAAGTATATGGATTAGCCAAGGGATCAGAAGTATAAGCAGCTATAATATCATCTTTAACTGTAGTAACAGTGGCTCCTTGATTATTCCAAGTATTAATTTTACTTTCTACATATCCTTGAACCGCTCTAAGATTCGTATCAACACCTGCGCCCTTAGCCTGAGTCTTAATCGTCCCAACCTTCGGCACCAACACAATCGCCAAAATCCCAATCACTGCAATAACAATCATAAGTTCGATTAGCGTAAAACCTTGATCTTTTTTCCGTTTGATCATTTCTTTCAACTTACTCAATCCTCTCCTTTGTGTACTTTTCCCTTAGGTCCTAGTCAGTTGGGACCTAAGTCCTATTGACTATTTATCGCATACATTTATTCTATCGGTTTTATAACTGCTCGTCAATAGGGCAAATTCTCCAATCTTCTCCATTTTGTTGATTATTAAAAATATTACTTCTTAAAATGGGTCGTTTCATTTAGCCTAGAAATTTGTTTTCAATAATTTCCTCAGTCTTTCCACGCTATATTAACGCTCCACTCTTGCATAGAGGCTTTCAATTGATTCTCCCTCTTCATTAATGGCAAAAACATCCGCACTGTAATCATCATGGGAATAGACAACAACTGCCCCATTATAATTTGGGTCGTCATCCCAAGATGTTTCCTCACTGTCAAAAACATAGACAGCTTTAGTTTCCGTTCTATTCGTAGAGGTAAGTGTCTCCAAACCTTTTTCATTTGTAATAGGATTACTCATAGTCCTCATTGTTACCTCTAAAGAATCCACTATATCTTCACTAGAGGGCATTCCTGAAATTGCGATAACAACTGATCTAACATTGGTTTCAACTCCAGTAATTTTTGCCGCTGTCTTCATGCTCCCAAACTGTGGTATTAAGGCGCTTGCCAATATCCCAATTATCGCAATAACCATCATGAGTTCAATAAGGGTAAACCCATCATCCCTTCTCCGTTCCATCACCTCGCCTCATCGCCCCTTTAAATTTTTGCCCTTTAGTCCTATAGCGTTCGGGACCTTTATCCTATTGCTTATGCTATTCATTCTATCTGTAGTTAGAACAATCGTCAATAAGAGAAGACGCTATCATTATATAGATTTTGCAACCAAGATTCCACCTTTTGTTTACTTATCCTTTAAAAAAATTCTAATTTACGCTTCGAAAACTAAACTTTGCCTAAATGAGCTTTTTTTATTGCGAAAATTCTATATCACGTCGTGATTATTTTTTATAATAAAAAAAAGGATTTACTCAATATTTCAAGAAATAATCAAAAAAGGAGGTAGTAGCTGTTGTTTAATATCTAATAGACCTCACAAGTGAGC
>DOPS01000113.1:2642-4194 GCA_003512645.1 Desulfosporosinus sp. | reverse complement strand
CTTTTTGATAAGCATTGTCCTTGCTTAATCCTTGAAAGGTCACACCCACAGAATTCACATTCCGAACAAGGGATGATATGTTCTTCGATTCCAAGGGTAATTATGTTCTCAATCCCTGTTGTCTCTCTAATACGCAGCTGAACCCAGCCTCCACTTAAAGCGAGGTTTTCTACAATCTGAACGAGCGCGTCCTGGAGGACTGTGTTTATATCTTGCCCCAATCGAATCGTTTCCGCGACTCCGTTGAGTGCCGAAAGCTCCCGGTTTTTAATGCGTTGTTCTTCCTCGGCAACTCTGATTTTCGACATACTCTCTTCTAGAGCAGTCAGCATTCGATTGAAACTATGAGCTAATTCTCCGACTTCATCCTTGGTAGTAATGTCTACTCGGTGATCCAGTTGACCATTCGTAATTTTACGGGTTAAAGTCGTCAATGTTTCAATCGGGGAAGAGAGATATTTGCCCAAAAAGCCTGCGGCTAAGCTACCAAAAATTACTCCAACCAGAGTTAGCGCTATAATCGTTTTAAAAATACGTGTTAAGGTTGCCTGGATATAGTCCTCTTTATACCCAATATGGAGTTCACTCCTTAAGCCATCAAGGAGAAATACTCCCCCATCTTCGACTCTTTCTTCGTCAGCGGAGAAGGATTTTATGGCATGGGATTGATTAGGCGTCAGGCGATTGAGTTCTACAAGTTCGGAGGAGATGTTGCCCTTAAAGGTATGTAATATACTGCCATCCGGTAGTATGAGAAAGGCATACAACAATTGTCGATCTTCTTTTAATCCCTCCAAATTTCTTTGGACGGTTAAATAATTCCCGGTTAAAACTGGGTTCGCGAGGTTACTGGCGACGACTTTAGCCAAGGAGATTTCCTTGTCTTGCACAGTCTCGCGCAAAGCATTTCCGACAAAATGACTGATCAAGGGTACGGTCATTAAACCCAGCACTGTTACAATGGCGACAATAACTATGGATATCTTTTTGCTAAGTTTCATTCTGCCCCTCCGTCAAATAAGCCGAGACGAACAGCCCACGTTCTTGCTTTTTCGAAGTCTCGATCATCCGTTGGGACAAAGCCAAGTGGCATTTCAGTTTGATCCCAATGGTATAGCATCCCCTTATCCTTACCTTCGGGTGCAAACTCTAACAGAGCTTCCTGGAGCTTTTTTACTACATCCGAGGGAAGAGAAGGAGAGACTGAAATGGTACTGCTGGGAAATTCATCAGACTCTGCTAAGATCCGGACCAGTCCTTTATTTGCCAACTCTCGTCCCAAGGTATCTTGTATTCCGCCTGCGGCGTATCGTCCACTAATAACCGCATTGGCCGTATCGAAATGAGAACCGGCAAACGTATAGCCCGTAAGGTCTGTTAAGTTAACCCCTGCTTCGGTAAGCATGATCAACGGAATGAGGTAACCTTGTGTAGAGGTATCTGAACCGAAGGTAAAGGTTTTGCCCAGTAAATCGCGTAGGGAGCGGAGTTTGCTGTTGGTCGAAGTAATTATTAGAGCTCTGTACTCTGCTTTACCTTGTTCCGTTATGCC
>DOPS01000113.1:0-2560 GCA_003512645.1 Desulfosporosinus sp. | reverse complement strand
TCCTCTGCTGGATCCATCCTACGATCATAGCTAAACGTATAGACAGGTGAAGTCACATCCATTTTAGCGGTAACCGGGTTTTGATCTTCCTGAGTGAGAGGAACGACGTTCTCCTTTGTTAACGTTGAACATCCCGTTATAGGCCAGAGAAAAAGAATCGCACTCAAGAATATTAATAGTGCCTTTGGCATGTGTGTTTGCTCCTAACCATTAATCTAAGTCTCTTTATCCTTACTAGTTCACTCCATGATGGTGCATAAATGACCTAAAGTCACGTAAGGTTATCTTGTCAGTGAGTGTAGTGCTTACACTCTAGTTTATCTAATTTGTAGTCGTTTGCAATCTTTGCCACTTGTTCAATAAAAATAAACCTTAACAAAGATGGAAACAAACCCCTCCTCTGCGCCACAATTGCAATTTCGCCTAATAATATCATTCTTTCAATTTTCATCTAGGAAAACACAAAAACCAGTAACCTCCTCAACATTCATTGAAGGAGCGTTGGGTTATTCCCTTCGCCGAAATTTTCCATTTCTACTATAAAAATAACGTTATGACTCATACTAATCAAATACTTTTGTAAAATTAGTTTAATACATGTTCAATCTTTGAGTATTCCCGACGCTGTGTTCAAATGTTCCCTTTATGACTTAGTAATATGACTATTTGTTTCTTTTCTGATGTTAGGTTATTTCTTAGAGTGGGTAGTTCACTGCATAGCTCACTGTGAACTGTACTATAGTTCATCAAATGAGCAGACCACCCCCTTGGTTTAAATGTAAGATTTTTCAGAGCTTCACATAATACATGTTACTGCTTATGCCGCCGTTTTCCAGCCACCTATTTTCCTTGCGAAGATGTCCTATCTTTTCAAGGTCTACGATGGCTCTTTTTACGGTGCTTCTTGACAGCTTCAGCTCCTTAGCGATGGTACCAATCGCCGGATAACACTTGCCGTCCTTGTCAGCACGATCATGCAAGTACATATAAACAGCAACAGCTCGATGTGGAAGCTCTGATGCATAAAGTGATGAAAAGTATCCCATTTCACCCCTCCTTTTAAAAGAAAAACCATGTACCCGTTTTTTATTGGCACATGGCTTTTTCTGTATTTCCTTATTCCATTTTTGAAAGCTTTCGTCATCCATCTTCGCTTCATCTCCGACAATGGTGACATATTCACCGATGATATTCAGAGCTTCATCGTAGCTGCCGGATTCCATGACCCGGTCCCACATCTCACGGGCTTTTTCACCAATATCATTTTCCTTTAGGGTTCTTGAGGGAATGCCTACAAGATTAAAAATATTTCCATCCTTACCCAAGAGTGGACATTCGGGTTTAAAGTGGTTGTTTTCCATGATCTCATTCTCCCTTATGATAGATTATATTGGGTCAGTGAAGTCTCTTCACAAATCACTTGTTTACCGTTGGTTTGATTTAAATTTGATATTTGTTGCATTATAATTTCCTGCTCTTGGCCTTCCAGGTCAATAAAAATATGAGTCTTCACACAATTAAGCGCAAGACTCAGATAGGATGAAATTAGTTTTTGCTTGTCATCAAGGGTACGGATGCCGACCATATGGAGCTGATCATTCATAGCAGTGATGTTCTGTTGAATGTCATCTGCCTTTACTCTCAGCTTGCCTTTATCATGATGGGGATGATAGCTCTTATAAAGCTGCTTGGTTAATTGTTCTATGAGTACCGGCTTTTCAAGCTGACGGTATTGCTCCTGAATTGCAAGAAGAGCATAGGATGCCATGCTTTGTAGTTGCTCCAGGAAATGGCAGCCCATAGAACTCCTGCACAAAGTCGATAGTGAGACCGCCTTGCCTGCTGCTGTGCCGAAACCACTGATTGCCCCAGACAGTTACACTGTCATGACGCCCCCACCTCCACTCTCTGCCTGAACGTATGAGCTGCTCTCCCTGTCTTCGAAGAAAGTCAACGAGATCAACAGAGTTTGCACGTTGCTTCTGTTCATCGGTAAAATGTATATATGCCATGGTGTACCTCCTTGTCATAGTCTACATGCGACACACCCGCGAAAAAAGCCGCCCATTGTTGAATGGACGGCTTACGGCGTGACAGCTTATTATTGAATGTTTTTAAGTATCTGCTCCTATTTTTTTCGGAGCGTTATTTTCCGGTTGGTAAAGACTTTTTTTGCAACCGCAACTGCATTGAGCACCTTCGGAAAGCCGGTATAAGGGACGCACTGCAAAAATGTTTCGATCACTTTTTCAGGTGCAACACCCACATTCAATGCTCCATTGATATGAACCTCCAACTGCGGCTCACAACAGCCTGAAGTAAGCAGGCTGGAAATGGTGATCAGTTCCCTCTCCTGGAGATTCAGTCCTTCGCTGCTGTAGATATCCCCGAACGCAAATTCAATGATATATCTTCCCAGATCCGGAGCGATGTCCTGTAATGACTCAATTACATTTTCCCCACCGATACCATCGACTTCTGATAATTTTTGTAGACCACGTTCATAACGATTTTTTTCCATTGTTTTCATCTCCTTATGTGCGCACGTTGTGCGCTTCAT
>DOPS01000232.1:3260-4717 GCA_003512645.1 Desulfosporosinus sp. | reverse complement strand
TTTTCCTTTAGCATCAAACATTCTGCCTTGAAATATTCCGGCTAACCATAAAAAATATAAAAAAATGTCTCTCTTCTAAATTAGGAGACTGGGAGTAAATTGTTTTTGGAAAATGAAATTCCGATCTAGAAATGTTATTTTTCCATCACAGTTGTCATTATGTTAAAATTTTACATATACTGGTGTAAACCTTACTTCTTGCTTATTTAGGCTAACTAAGTGAGTCATAAACTTGCTTTGATAGATGATAAAAGGGGGGGACTATCATTGAACCATGGCTATTCCCGCGGAAATTTCCGTGCCTATACTCCTGTATTGAGAAATCCTGGCCTCTTCCACCAAAACACCGTGCTTTCCTCCCCAACAAATTATGCTGCTAACTATGTCCCGCCACTAGAAAGCAATTATTATTACTATCCTTCGCCCTATTCACCGCAAGCTCAATACATCGTTCCATCTCCTATGAATTATTCACCACAGTTGACCTTCTCCTCTTATTCAATGCCAGCCTATTCTTATGCACCGACGGTCTCTTCTAAAGGGTTAGCCCTTATTCTAATTGCAACCCTTATTTTAGTGGCTCTGGATCTAATCATAGTACGTCCCCAAAAATTAAGGTCCGAGGTTCGAAGCCATATCTGATTTATTGTCAAAAAGAGGACCCGTAGCGTGAATTGAACACGTACGGGTCCTCTTTCCTCTTTATACAACTATCGACTTGCCATCTGCAGATACTTCAAACGCTCTGGCAAACGATCATTTCGAAGTAAGTCTGAATAGGTTTCACGTTTGACAATCACATCTGCTTGACCGTTCTTTACCAGAACTACCTCAGGCCTTGTAAGGCGATTGTAATTCGAGGACATGGAATAGTTATAGGCACCCGTCGACGAAACAGCCAGTAGATCACTAGGCTGGACTTTTGGCAAATCAAGATCCCAAATCAGCATGTCTCCGGACTCGCAACACTTTCCAGTAATAGAAACAAGTTCAGCCGCCTCTTCATTGGCGCGATTGGCAAGAACCGCTTCGTAGCGAGCTTGATAAAGAGAAGGTCTGGGGTTGTCGGCCATACCTCCATCGACGGCAACATATTTCCGAATTCCAGGAATCTCTTTGCTGGATCCGATGGTGTAAATTGTTGTTCCAGCCGTTCCCACAATTGAACGACCTGGTTCAACAATAATTTTAGGACGAGGAAAACTCTGATTTAAACAAGCTTCCTCTAGAGCATCCTGAACTGTTTTTGCATAATCTGCAATTTGAGCAGGATCATCTCCTGAGGCATAATAGATTCCAAAGCCTCCGCCAAGATTTAACTCTTGGAGAAGACAACCAGTACGCATGTGCATAGCTGCCATATACTCAATCATGACCTGAACTTCATGCCGGAAAGATTCTAATTCGAAAATCTGCGATCCAATATGGGCATGAAGCCCTTTCAGCACCAAGTTAGA
>DOPS01000232.1:1643-3157 GCA_003512645.1 Desulfosporosinus sp. | reverse complement strand
AAGTTGGCTTGCAGGGCTGTATAGAGTTCTCCTCCTGAGACAACATCCAACCCCAATCCTTCTTCCTCAATTATTCGACACATAGCCAAGGTGGAAAATGCTTTAGACGCATAAATGACCTCTGTATTATCTAAACCTTCAACAAACGAACTATAATACTGGCGACAAATATCCCGGATATGGGCTTCATCCATGACATATAAAGGGGTTCCAAATTGTTTGGCTAATTCTACTGTATCACAACCGCCAATTTCAAGATGCCCCTGTTCATTAATTAATTGTGTGCCGTGCAGCCTCATTTTCTCTTCCTCCCGTTTCTCAAATAAATTATTACATCAATTAAAAATGGCAACAGAAGGAGGTCCTCTGTTGCCATACAAGATGCACGGAACAATGACCCTCTTCTCCTGTTGTGAGTAGTTCTCCACACGATGATAAGATCAAAAGCATCGTGTGACAGTCCTGCAGTTCTTTACTACAGACCCAGCACCAAAAAGCACGCCTTTTTGGGCTTCGGCGAATTTCCCTTTCCCATGAATTCATCGGTGTTCGCAACCTTCTTCATGGTACTCTTGTCATCCGCGCCTCTACCACACCCCCAAAGAGATGAGGTATTATGAATTTCCATCCATTAATTTTAACAGGAATTCCGACAAACATCAATATCTTCTTTAACTTCTTTATAAACTTTAAGAGCTTTGGGTAAGGCACTCCAATTATCTCTAAGCAATTTTTTATGCTCCTCGTTGTTCCCTTTGCTGATTAATTAAACCAATGTCACTGCTAGCTTCGACAGTAAGAGACCACTTACCACATCGATCTCCCCACCTTGCTAAGCTCACTCCCTCTTGCATAATTTCAACTACCTCACAACGGTTTGCGCACCCAGAACACTCAAAACTCTTAGCTTGAAATTGTGTATCAGCAAGCTGTAACCCGCGAAAGCCAGTTTGACTTTCTGGTCGACTTAGAGCTTTTTCTTGCGCTAAGAAGGCAGCACCTAAGGCGCCCATGACCCCAAAATGTTCTGGTACAATAATTGATTGCCCTAATTCTTCTTCAAAGGCTTTACGTATTCCGGGGTTGGCGGCCACCCCTCCTTGAAAGAAGATCGGTCCTTTAATGTCTTTATTTTTACCTACGTTATTCAGGTAGTTCCTGACCATCGCCATACAGAGTCCCGCTAAAATATCTGGCAGCGAGTGCCCTAACTGTTGTTTATGAATCATATCAGATTCCGCAAAGACAGAGCAGCGCCCAGCAATCTGAACTGGGTTTTTTGATTGGAGGGCTAGTGGTCCAAACTCTTCAATGGGAATACCCAGCCTGGCCGCTTGCTGGTCGAGAAACGAGCCTGTTCCAGCTGCACACACGGTATTCATGGCGAAATCAGAAACCACTCCATCTCGCAGGATAATGATTTTCGAATCCTGACCGCCGATTTCAAGGATGGTTTGCACTTCAGGATTAACCCTTGAAGCTGCTACAGCATGAGCAGTAATTTCATTCTTTAC
>DOPS01000232.1:0-1543 GCA_003512645.1 Desulfosporosinus sp. | reverse complement strand
GCCTAACACTTCCTCTCTTGTTTGTTGAGTTCCTTGCAGCAAGCGCGGTCTTTCCAGAAGGTCAACAAATGCCTCCAAACGGGTTTGTATTCCCGCCTGACCGGTATGTTCATCAACAATTAGCGTCATGATAGGTATCTTGTAGGCTTCTTGAACTTTAGGTAAAATGCTTGCAGCCACAATTTCAGGCATACAAGATAACGGAAAAATCTGAATGATTCCATCAAAGCCTTCCCGAGCGAACTTCACTGCAGCTCCCACTGTTTCTCGACCATGTCCCCCTACAAAATGAGGCAAATAGGGTTTAGCATGCTTTGGATAAGATTTTATTGACCGGTATCCCGGAGCTAGACCTTGAAAGATATGACTCCCCACCCACCCCGAAAGATAGATTGAACGATCAACTTCCACGCCTAATCGACCAAGCTCTTCCTCGATACCTATGGAGGAATACGGATCAAGAATCGTGTATATCTCTCCGACAATTCCAATTCGCAGTGGTTTATCGTATCCATTATCGAAGAAAACCCTCTTCGCTTGGCGTTCACGAATGCTCTCTTGTAGCCAATGAACGGTCTCAAAAATTCCTTTTTCAGACATCGTTTGCCCTAATCGACTCTTGGCTTCTTCATAAAGCCTTTCTGTGCTCAAAGAAGAGGGGAGCCTAGGGCGTGCTGCATGAATCAAATCTTCGACTCGATCTAACGCGACACTTTTCAAATAGGTAAATCTCAAAGTCCGTAGAATTTTAGTCCATGAGTTCTTGGTTCCCGCTAAGTAACGGATGCGCTTCGCCAGTCCAAGTAAGCTTCCATTAGGGGGTTCAAGGGTGACTACTTCATAGTCGTATCCGGCATCCCGCAAAATCTGTCGTTCCACTTCCCCATAATATCCAAAGCGGCAGGGCCCAATTCCACCTGTAATTACAATTGTATCTGCCCCTTGATCCGCAGCTTCTAGATAATTGCCAAGATTTAGTTTTAAGGGCAAGCAGGCTGACTCTGGAGCTAACCTAGTTCCCAAATTCAGGGTTCGTTTACTGTTAACCGGCGGGACCACCACCTCAACATTTAGAGATTCAAAGAGTGTTTGAATGACTATCCAAGCGTTCCCCATGTGTGGAAACGTAACCTTCATGGATCCTCCTCCTTTCAACCATGTCCAAAAAGGCCTCTAGCCGAGTAATAAGGCCCGCCTCGCCGCTGTGTTCATCAAGGGTTATCACCATATAGGGTTTATGGTGTTGCCGGGCTTTTCGAGATAATAGTTCTTGCACCATTGAGTCTGTGCCACACCCGAAACAGGTCAAATAGATAATCCCGTGAACCTCTGGATCGGTCACAAACTTGTTGCCAGCACCATAGATGTCCTTAGAGTGACTCCAAAACAACTTTTTGCGCAACCCTAACAAATTAGTCTCAATTTCCTCTTGCTCAACGTGTTGAACTAACTCCACTTCTGCTTTTTGCCGTAGCTTCCTAAGCAGGTTCAAGTTAGCGTAAGTTTCTTGAGTTAAGTAAGAATGTCCAACTAAGGCAATTCT
>DOPS01000230.1:0-6297 GCA_003512645.1 Desulfosporosinus sp. | reverse complement strand
ATCGGTGTACCATCCGGCATGAACGGCATATCCTCTTGACGCATGATTCTCGAAATAACCCCTTTGTTTCCATGGCGACCAGCTACCTTATCACCCACTGAAATCTTTCGCTTTTGAGCAATGTAAACGCGCACAAGTTGATTGACTCCAGGAGATAATTCATCGCCGTTTTCACGCGTAAAGACCTTCACATCTACAATTTTACCCGCTTCACCATGCGGCACTCGTAAGGAGGTATCCCGTACTTCACGCGCTTTTTCTCCGAAAATTGCGCGGAGTAGACGCTCTTCTGCCGTTAACTCAGTTTCACCCTTGGGCGTAACTTTTCCGACTAAAATGTCTCCGGGACGAACTTCTGCTCCGATCCGAATAATTCCACGCTCGTCAAGATCTTTCAAAACATCTTCCCCGACGTTGGGGATGTCACGTGTAATTTCCTCTGGACCAAGTTTCGTATCCCGCGCGTCTGATTCATATTCTTCTATATGAATGGAGGTGTAATAATCCTCTCTGACGAGCTTTTCACTAATCAGGATTGCGTCCTCATAGTTATACCCTTCCCAGGTCATAAAGGCAACCAGAACATTACGCCCTAAGGCCAGTTCACCATGGTCTGTGGATGGACCATCTGCGATGATCTGACTGGCCTCCACCACTTCCCCCTTCATGACAATGGGTCGCTGATTAATGCAGGTCCCTTGGTTAGAACGTGAATATTTGAGGAGTTTATGTTTCTCTGTTGTACCATCAGCACGAAGGACAATAATCTCATCCGCAGTAGCTCGTTCCACAACCCCTGCTTGTTTGGTTATCGCACAAACACCCGAGTCCTTCGCTGTTTTATACTCCATGCCTGTACCGACGTAAGGAGAGTCCGTACGTAGTAGTGGTACTGCCTGTCGTTGCATGTTAGAGCCCATTAGAGCCCGGTTGGCATCATCATGTTCGAGGAATGGAATCAGCGCCGTGGCGATGGATACCATTTGTTTAGGGGATACGTCCATGTAATCAACCTGGTTCGGCGAAACATGAACAAAGTCAGGGCCATGACGACCGTCAATTTTTTCTCCTAAAAACTTACCGTCTGCATCAAGTGGTGCATTGGCCTGTGCTACGACATATTTTTCTTCCTCGTCAGCGGTTAAATAATGGATCTCGTCTGTAACTCTGCCGTTCTCTTTATCTGCCATCCGGTAAGGGGCTTCTATGAATCCATAGGGATTGATCCGTCCAAAGGTGCTTAGGCTACCAATCAAACCAATGTTTGGACCCTCTGGCGTCTCTACAGGACACATCCTCCCGTAATGGGAATGATGGACGTCGCGCACTTCAAAACCAGCGCGCTCTCTGCTCAATCCTCCAGGTCCCAAGGCACTCAAGCGACGTTTATGGGTTAATTCGGCCAAAGGATTTGTTTGGTCCATAAACTGAGATAGCTGGCTGCTGCCAAAAAACTCCTTGATTGCTGCCACAACAGGACGAATGTTGATTAAGACTTGAGGAGTAATGACCTCGACATCCTGAATCGTCATCCGTTCGCGCACGACACGTTCCATACGTGACAAGCCAATACGGAATTGATTCTGAAGAAGTTCTCCTACTGAGCGCAACCTACGATTGCCCAAGTGGTCAATATCATCTTTAGAACCTTCTCCGTTCATCAAGGCTAGCATCCGCTGGACGCTGGCTATGATATCCCCACGCGTCAAGTGACGCACATCCATGGGTATATCCAAACCTAACTTTTTATTGAGTTTATACCGGCCTACTTTCGCAAGATCATAGCGTTTGGCGTCAAAGAACAGCGCTTCCAAAAGTGAGCGCGCGCTGTCAACTGTCGGGGGTTCACCCGGCCTTAAGCGTTTGTAAATTTCAACCAAGGCTTCTTCGGTTGACTCTGAGTTATCTCTTTCTAAGGTTGCACGGATATATTCGTTATCATGAAATAACTCTAATATTTGTCCGTTACTGGCATATCCTAAAGCTCGAATAAGGACAGTTCCCGGCAATTTCCGAGTCCGGTCAACCCTTACAAAGATATTATCGTTGATATCTGTTTCAAATTCTAGCCATGCCCCGCGATTCGGAATTACCGTTGCTCCAAAGAGCTTCTTNNCCCTTGTCTGTCATCAACGGGAAATCCCCCATAAAGACTTCCTGTTCTTTTACTTCACCAGTTTCCTTGTTGATCAGACGCACCTTTACTCGCAGAGGCGCTGCAAAGGTAACATCACGTTCCTTGCACTCCTCCACCTGGTATTTAGCTTCTCCTAAGCTATAATCAACAAATTCCAAAACGAGATTGCCTGTGAAATCTTGAATCGGCGAAATATCGCGGAACATATCGCGCAACCCTTCATCAAGAAACCAACGATAGGAGTTCTGCTGGATTTCAATCAAATTTGGCATGTCTAGGACTTCTCGAATTCTGGAATAACTCCAGCGTTCTCTCGTCCCAACCTTAACAGGATAGAACATGTACGTTTCACCCCTCAGTGCGGTTTTCTCTCATTGAGGATAATATATTGACATATACAGCCAAAAGCAAGGCCTTAAAAAGAACCTCGCTTAACTGTTTATGATGTTCCACCATCATTCCGACAATTTCAAAGATAATGTCTCCTTATTATCTAATGCTTGCATTGATTGCCATACCATGGATGGATTAAGTAATAAATTCCATTTATCCATAGTAACATTTATAAAGTATAACAAAATCAGAGTATGTTGTCAAGTAATTTCTAAGCTTCTTTTCATTCAATTTACCATATTATTTTGAAGCATTTTAATTGAAATAAAACAAAGAAGAAGGCACCCTCCAAGAGAGAGTACCTTCTCTATTACTAAACTTACTTAACTTCTACAGTCGCACCAGCTTCAGTTAATTTAGCCTTTAAAGCTTCTGCTTCATCTTTGGAGATTTTCTCTTTGACTGCCTTTGGAGCATTGTCAACGAGATCTTTAGCTTCTTTGAGACCTAAGCCAGTTGCTTCACGTACTACTTTGATAACTCCAATTTTGGAAGCTCCACAGTTCATGAGCATAACGTCGAATTCGGTTTTCTCTTCAACTTCTTCAGCCACTGCAGCTGCAGCAACACCAGCAACAGCCACTGGAGCAGCTGCGCTTACACCAAATTCTACTTCGAATGCCTTTACGAGTTCGGATAATTCGAGGACAGTTAGACCTTTAACACTTTCGAGAATTTCATTTACTTTAGACATTTTTATTTCCCCCTTAATATTATGAAGCTTTTTTATAAATTACTTAAATTATTAAATTACTGAGCTTCCTTGAGTTTGCGTACCTCTTCCAATGCGTATCCCATTTTTCGGATCGGCCCTTGGAGAACATTGACCATACCAACAAGAGGAGCCTGCATTCCGCGTAAAACCATAGTGAGCAACACTTCGCGGGATGGTAGTTCGGCTAGAGCTTTAACACCCTCAGGCCCAATTACTTTCCCCTCTAAGACACCAGCTTTAATTTGGAATTTCTTCAGTTTATTGACTTTGGCAAATTCCATTAACACTTTAGCTGGAGCGACAGGATCTGCACTAAAAGCCAGCGCTGTTGGCCCTTTAAGATAAGAATCGAGCCCTTCAACCCCTAGTTCATCAGCAGCACGACGCACGAGTGTATTTTTCATAACCCGATACTCTACTCCTGCTTGGCGCAGTTGAGNNAGACCTTTTTCTTCAAAATTAGGCATTCTGTGTACCTCCTTCCTTCTGATAAACTCATCAAAAAACCTCCGCTGTTGCAGAGGTTAAGAATGCCAAATAAGTATCTATCGGCTAGTCTTCCAACCTCGGCAGGACATTAAGCCTTACGGCACCTGCTTTCTACAGCGGACTGTATTTAAATCTTGGTAAGCATATCCTACTTGCAAAACAATGTCAAGAACCTACAAACTATTAGAGTGCTTTCAGAGGGTTAATTCGTACACCAGGACCCATTGTCGAGGTGACTGTAACACTTCGAATAAACTGACCTTTAGCAGCAGAAGGCTTGGCCTTCACTAAAGTTTCTGCTAATGTACGGTAGTTCTCAAATAGTTGTTCCGTGCCAAACGATACTTTACCGATCGGAGCATGGATGATACCTGCCTTTTCTGCGCGGTATTCAATCTTACCAGCTTTAATCTCTTTGATCGCACGAGTTACATCAGGGGTAACTGTTCCAGTTTTAGGGTTTGGCATAAGTCCTTTTGGTCCGAGAACTCGTCCCAATTTACCGACCATACCCATCATGTCTGGAGTTGCAACAACGACTTCGAAGCCAAACCAACCTTGTTCGATCTTCGCAATCATATCTTCGGCTCCAACAAAATCTGCACCAGCTAATTCTGCTTCCTTGGCCTTGTCCCCTTTAGCAAATACCAAAACTGAACGGGTTTTACCCGTGCCATTCGGGAGTACAATTGCACCACGAATTTGTTGGTCTGCATGACGGGTATCAATGCCTAATTTAAAGGCAACCTCAACTGTTTCGTCAAATTTCGCCTTTGCGTTAGCTTTCACAATTTCTATAGCCTCTGTAGGCTCATAGAGTGTCGCGCGTTCAAACGATTTAATAGCTTCCTGATACCTTTTTCCAACTTTAGCCATTCTTTTAACCTCCTTGTGGTAATGCGGGCTAAGCCCTCCCACAATTAATTTAGTCCTACTGTTAGAAGCATGAACTATCTTTATCCTTCAACGATATCGATACCCATACTTCGCGCCGTACCTTCAACCATGCGCATTGCTGCTTCGATACTCGCTGCATTCAGATCCTTCATCTTAATGTCCGCAATTTCGCGTACTTTTGATTTTGGAAGACTTGCAACTTTTTTGCGATTTGGTTCAGCCGAGCCTGAATTGATGTTAGCCATTTTCTTCAATAGCACAGCGGCTGGTGGTGTTTTGGTAATAAAGGTAAAGGAGCGATCCTCATAGACCGTAATCTCAACCGGAATAATTAAACCTGCTTGATCCTTTGTGCGCTCATTGTATTCTTTGCAGAAGCCCATAATATTGACTCCATGCTGACCTAGAGCCGGACCAACTGGAGGTGCCGGTGTCGCTTTTCCTGCTGTTATCGCTAATTTTACCATCCCAATTACTTTTTTCGCCATTGTCATTACACCTCCTTGATAGGATAATCTTATTAATCTAGCTTTTGAACTTGTGTGAATTCAAGTTCAACCGGAGTCTCTCGCCCAAACATGGATACTTCAACACGCAATTTCGCTTTGTCAGCAAGAATCTCGCGGACTACCCCAACAAAATCCTTAAAGGGACCCGCGATGACCTGGACACTTTGATTAATCTCAAATTCAATCCGAGTATGGATCTCGTCCATTCCCATCTGTTGCAAAATCTTGATTACTTCAGTTTCCAGCAATGGAATTGGCTTAGTACCAGTTCCAACGAAGCCAGTTACACCAGGGGTATTACGCACTACATACCATGAATCATCAGTCATTTCCATTTCCACGAGTACATATCCCGGATATACTTTGCGCTTCGTGATTTTCTGCTTTCCGTTCTTGAACTCGATTTCATCTTCCATCGGAACAAGTACTCGAAAGATCTTTTCTTCCATGTTCATGGATTCGACTCGTTTTTCAAGATTCATCTTAACTTTGTTCTCATAGCCAGAGTACGTATGAATAACAAACCAATCTTTTGCCATTTCCCAGGGACCTCCTCAGACTCTGCCGCAGAAACTCGCCAGTTAGGGCAGCAGCTTGGTCAAGACCGCGCTTAGACCACTATCCACAATCCACATTAGAATGGATACAATCGTCACCGCTAAGAACACAACTCCTGTGTAGGTGAGCAATTGCATACGGCTTGGCCAATGAACCTTTTTCAACTCGCTCAAAACCCCGCGGAAATACTCCGCAGCCTTTTCCTTCTGACGCTGAGCATTAGCCGATTTCTTCAACTCGCCCATCACTTCACATCCTTAACACGACATCGATGCCATCAACCAGTGACAACGCCTCCTGGCGTACCTTTAAACCATTGCAAAAAAAAATTACTTGGTTTCCTTATGGAGAGTATGGCTTTTGCAGAACTTGCAAAACTTTTGAGCTTCCAAGCGATCAGGGTTATTTTTCTTATTCTTCATCGTAGCATAGTTACGGTGCTTGCAATCCGTACACGCTAATATAATGCCAACACGCATTCACGAACACCTCCCGGACAACGGTAGGACGCTGTATTTTAATCGGTTACTCAAAATACTTTATCATAAGACAATTCCACTGTCAAGAGAAAAGTCTTATAAAGAAACAATCATGAACCC
>DOPS01000052.1:21420-21576 GCA_003512645.1 Desulfosporosinus sp. | reverse complement strand
GACAATGGCTGAAACCTGAGAGATATGAACTAAGCAATTTCCATTGGCAAATGGAACGTTGGGGTTAACCTCCAACACAACAGTCCGGGCTTTCTTAATCGCTGCCATCGTATAATCCGTTGCTAAACTGATGGAAAAATAACCATGTTCATCCAT
>DOPS01000052.1:5287-21274 GCA_003512645.1 Desulfosporosinus sp. | reverse complement strand
CCCTCGACTGCTGTGCAAAGTTTCTTTTGGTAAAGTTCTGTAAAATTAGGCAATTTTCTCTCACCTCAAAACATTCTTTAATAATTTACTTCCTGCCCAGAGGAAACAAACTCCCTCGATAACTCTAAAATTATTACAATCACATTAAAGCTACGACGTATTTAACAGCTTATTTACTCACGCTTGTAGCAGCCTTTAATTCACCGTTATTATCAAGTGGTGGTTTAGTAATGAAGGCAATGCCCAAACCAACTAAACTGGCAACTCCACCGATGAGGAAGGCGCTTTTAAAATTACCCGTTGCATCTTTGGCCATCGCTGAAACTATCGGAGCACCAACCGCTGAAGCACTGAAGAATAAGAGTACTAAACCATAATTTACACCTAGGTGCTTCGCACCAAAGAAGTCAGCAACCGTAGCTGGCATGGTACCTAAAAAACCACCGTAACAGAAGGCGACGATACCAATGCCTACCAGTGATATGAAACCTTGCAGTTGGTTGAGGAAGAGCATGGTAACACCAGAGACAAATAATAGCACCATCAGAGTACGTACACGACCCATCCTATCCGCAGCAGCGCCCCAAAGAAAGCGTCCCGAGGCATTCCCAATGGAGATCAGCATGATTGCAAACGTTGCCGCATAGTCAGAAAGACCTGCTTGAAGCGCCAGAATCTTACCAAAAGGTATCACCATTAAACCCGAGATACAACCAATCAAAAGGATCATAGAGAGCATATAAAATTGAGGAGTTGCCAACATTTCCTTGGGTGAATAATTCCGAGTCACGATTGCAGCCTTAGTACCAGCAACCGGCGGAGTCCAACCAAATGGTTGATAACCAAGTGGTGGGTTTTTCAGAAACTGTGCCGCTCCGATAATCAAGATACCAAAAACAATGCCGAATATTGCAAAGGTTTCCAGGACCCCCTTGCTACTGACTAAACTTTTTGCAATCGGGGTAAATATCAATCCACCCGCACCTAAAGAACCTACCACTAATCCGGTAATAGTTCCTTTTCTATCTGGGAACCATTTAGACACGCAAGCAATAACCGGAGTATAAATCATACCCACACCAAAACCCATCAAAGCCCCATACGTCAGATACAAAAGCCACGCTCGATCAGCAGTAGTATAGCTGGCCAAAAAGACGCCTAAGCCGATCATAAAACCGCCAACAGAAGCTACTTCCCGAGGGCCAAATTTGTCCTGAATCCTACCTCCAACAACAGTACCTAAAGCGAAGATTCCCAAGGTAAAAGAGAATGTAAGGGCTGCAGCTGCCTGTGTCCAACCAAACATTTTGACTAAAGGTCCTTGGAATACTCCCCAGATATATACTGCNNATTTGCGATTCTCCTTTTTATAAATATTTTGATTTGACTCTATAAATAGATAATGATGACAAAAAGGTTTACGTGTCTTAGCTAATGCAAGTTCATCAGATGCTGTGATCTGACAATGATATTCCCCTTCCCTTCAGGTTCTCTCCTTTCCGTCTCTTTCTGTGTCCAAAATAACTAATATTGTTTGTTATATTCGTAATCTACAGAATTATCTTGCAATTGTCATGCCAAGGAATTTTTTGGCTGCTTAATAAAGCTGATAAAAGCTATTCATACGGGTTACGGTCTTGTATCTCTTATGACTTTCATAAATGCCTCGACCCAGAGATGTACACTATCGTTTACATTCAAAGGCACTTAATTCATCTTCTGTCTAAGTGTCCTTGCTTTATAACCATGTCTACCTTTGGATACATGTACCCGAGTGTTTACATCTTAAATGGCGCCTCCCAGACGGTTTGCCGAGAGCTATAATTTTGTTTTAATTCTATTCCCCGTTTGAGGGTATCTTACTTTTTATCAATCATCCTGTAATACGGCATAAGCCCTTCAGAAGAAGGGCTTATGCTTCGCTTTTATTAAGTTACTCCATGTCCATGGTAAACGTCCATCCACAATAGAATTCCTCTGGATGGGGATCTGGTGGGCATGCAATACAACTCGTCTTAATTCGAGAGTCAATCGTTGAAGCGAATAACGAGTACTCAACTTCACCCACTGGCTTACAAGGATGATCCGGAAGATTTTTTCGTTTTCGGGCAGATTGGACACGGCAATCAAGCATTTTGAAAATTAAGGTTTGTTCGTCTGGTCTAGAGCATTCTTGAACATTTAAAAAGGCATAAAGTCGGAACTTTAATGCTCTTTCCAAGGCGTCTAGCCCACCGTTTTTAGGTAAGTCAAGGAAGGATATAATGCGTTTAGCCTCAAGAACAGTAAACCGTCGCCATGCCTCAATATCACGCTCCACTGCTTCTTCCATTCCCCGTGCTTGCTCAACTGCTTGGAACCATAGCCCATCGTGAGCTATCCAACGTTTGGCAAAGTCTTCTAATAGTTCAAGTGCTTGTTCTCGTGTTAAATCTTCTTTAGAGTTTAACATTCTAGGTTCCTCCCTCTAACAGGTTTACATCCCCTTGAAAACTGGTTTTCTCTTTTCTAGAAAAGCCTTTGTTCCTTCTGTGGCATCCTCGGTATTTTGCAATGTGTCTAAGACATATTCTGCAAGTTCGTATCCTTCCATCCCTCTGTTAACAGCCTTTTTAACAGCACGGATCGAGAGAGGGGGCATTTGCTTAATTTCTTCGGCCAGCGCCAAAGTAGCCTCCATCAATTGCTCAGGGGGAACCACCTTCATAACGAAACCCCACTGAACCGCTTCTTGTGCGCTGACAAATTTCTTTGTCAGCAGTACTTCTTTGGCTCGGAAACGCCCAACTTCGCACGGAAGCCTTATGATTCCATACGGTCACAATATACCAAGACTCGTGGCTGGCCAGCCAAACTTTGCCTTTTCGGAGGCCACATTCAAATCAAAGGCCAAAACCCATTGGGCGCCGTCACCAGCGGCTGCACCATTAATCGCACCTAAAACAGGTTTCTGAAAATCGTAGAAGGATTTAGCCATGACTAACAGACTATGATTGACAGTTTTCTGCAATGCTGCATCCTGAGTTCCCGCGTCTAATTCATTAATATCAGCTCCACTACAAAATCCGCGACCCGATCCAGTAACGATCAAGACTTTGGTTTCAACGTCTGCTTCCAGTTCAGCGAGGGTGGCAAGAATTTCACGTCTCATGGTCATATTGACAGCATTGAGTTTGTCCGGCCGATTTAAGGTGAGTATTGCCGTTCCTTCTCTTTTCTCCACAATAATTGTCTCAAGCCCCATAAAATGACTCCTTTGCATTAGACTTTACTCATATAACTTTACTCTCTCTCTAATCCAACTCACAATCTCCGTCGTAGTTGCTCCCGGCGTAAACAACGCTTCAACGTGCCCAGCCGTAATCAACGCTTCGATATCTTCCTCTGGAATCGTTCCCCCACCCATGAGTAAAATATCTTCCGCATTTTGCTCCTTGAGGAGCTCTTTAATTCTCGGAAAAATCGTCATGTGCGCTCCAGATAGAACACTTACTCCGATTAAATCAACATCTTCTTGGATCGCTGCTTCCACTAATTGTTCTGGGGTTTGATGCAATCCGGAATAGATGACTTCCATTCCTGCATCACGCAGAGCACGCGCGATCACCTTGGCCCCTCGGTCATGTCCGTCCAAACCTGGTTTTCCCACCAGGACACGAATTCGAGTTTTATTCATAACGTTTCCTCCCACACTATCCTAAAATACAGCTTGTTCTCGGTACTCTCCGAAGACATCTTTAAGGACTGCAATAATTTCTCCCTCTGTAGCATAAGCCCGTACAGAGTCCATAATCTTCGGAATCAAATTATCGGATCCCTTAGCTGCTTCCTTCAAATCTGTCAAGGTGGTCTGAACGCGGATGTTATCCCGGCTTTGTTTTAATGCAATGAGCTTGCGTACCTGTGCCCGCTCAACCTCGGGATCAATTTTCAGCAACTCCATCTTGTCGTCTTTTTTCTCATTGACAAATCCATTAATACCTACAATAATCCGATCGTTGCTTTCGATCTCTTTTTGATATCGATAAGCCGCATCGGCAATTTCCTGCTGGAAGAAATTTTCTCGAATTGCGCCTAGGACTCCTCCTAATTCATCAATCTTTCGGAAGTACTCTTCAGCGCCTTCTTCCATTTGATTGGTCAAGGTCTCCACAAAATACGAACCCGCTAACGGATCGATGGTATTCGTAACACCCGTTTCATAAGCGAGAACTTGCTGGGTTCTCAGAGCAATCTGAACGGACTTTTCTGAAGGCAATGCCAAGACCTCATCCATGGAATTGGTGTGCAACGACTGAGTTCCTCCTAGGACAGCAGCCATCGCTTGATAGGCAGTTCTCACAATATTATTTTCCATCTGTGGACCCGTTAGAGAACAGCCTGCAGTTTGAGTATGGAAACGAAGCAGTAGACTTTTCTCATTTTTGGCCCCGTATTTTCCCTTCATGTGACGCGCCCAGATCCGACGAGCTGCACGTAATTTGGCGATCTCTTCAAAGAAATCGGTATGGGAATTAAAGAAGAACGACAAACGAGGTGCAAAGTCATCCACATCAAGACCGGCTTTGATACCTGCCTCAACATAGGCAAAGCCATCCGCGAGCGTAAAGGCCAATTCTTGCAATGCTGTGGAGCCCGCTTCCCGAATATGGTAGCCGCTGATACTGATGGTATTCCACTTTGGCACATTATCTTTGGAAAACTTGAAAATATCCGTGATCAGACGCATCGAAGGATCCGGAGGGAAAATCCAAGACTTTTGAGCAATGTATTCCTTCAAAATGTCATTTTGAATCGTTCCGGTTAATTTATTAGCGGGAACACCTTGCTTTTCGGCAGCCACTATATACATGGCCCAAAGGATGGATGCTGGCGCATTGATGGTCATAGAAGTACTCACTTTGTCTAAGGGTATATCTTGGAACAAGGTTTCCATATCTTGTAGCGAATCAATGGCCACCCCGACACGACCAACCTCTCCGTAGGCACGTGGGTGATCCGAATCATAACCCATGATGGTTGGCATATCAAAAGCCACACTCAAACCAGTTTGTCCTTGGCTGAGTAAATACTTATACCGTTCATTCGATTCTGTGGCCGTGGCAAACCCCGCAAACATCCGCATAGTCCAGAGTCTTCCGCGGTACATATTGGCTTGGACTCCTCGGGTATAGGGATACTCGCCCGGATTTCCCAAATCTCGTTGATAGTCAATATCCACTGTATGACCTGGCGCATAGAGCGGGTCAATCGGTACACTCGACACTGTAAAGAACGGCCCTTTTCGCTCCTTTAGAGTGTCATAGTTTGCTTTCCAGCTCAAGAAGTTATTACTCATCCCATTTATCCTCCTTTAAAACGCTCTGCCCATAACGCCGCAGCGACTTCATAGGGATCTTCTTTTTCTATATCGCCCAATTTCTGTTGGGCTGTTTCCCATACGTCTTCAAACGTTGCTTGCAGTTTATCTTCCCAATGGCGCCAGACTTGTTTGCGAAGACGGTGTTTACGGCGCTCATCTCTTAGCCCAGACGTCTTCATATATGTTTGATGAGCCTCAGTCTTTTCGAATAGCGTCTCCACTCCAGTTCCATTTGTTACACTCGTTAAGACAACCGGTGGACGCCAGCCCAATCCATCACAACTTAAGTTTAACATCATCTCGATGTCGCCCTTCATACGTTCTGCCCCGGGCAAATCTGCTTTATTGATGACAAAAACATCAGCGACTTCCATAATTCCAGCTTTGATGGCCTGTATTCCATCCCCTGTTCCTGGGTTAAGTACGACCACGACGGTATCGGCCATTTGCATGATTTCTAGCTCAGACTGTCCGACTCCAACTGTTTCCAACAGAAGCCGCCCATACCCTCCGCCTTCTAAAATACGCAAGATATCGGAGGTTGATCGCGTGACTCCCCCTAGGTGCCCTCGAGTCCCCATGCTACGTATAAATACGTCCCGATCTGTCCCATGGGCCTGCATACGAATCCGATCGCCCAATATAGCCCCTCCAGAATACGGACTACTTGGATCTACTGCAACAATCCCTACTCTTTCGTCTTTAGCACGGTAAAGCGTTGTCAAAGCCTCCACTAACGAGCTTTTTCCAGCTCCCGGCGGCCCGGTAATTCCTAACACCATCTGCTTTCCAGTTTGTTTTAGGACGCAACGCATGATATACGCTCGCTCTATATCGTCTTCAACCCAAGAAATAAGTTTGGCGGTTGCCCTGCGATCTCGTTCAAAGAAGCGTACTAACCATTGATCCAATGCATCTTTGTTCAAAATTCCATCCCTGCCTTTGCCTCGACCCCTTGTTGATAAGCATGACTATGCTCTGTCATTTCAGTCACGGTATCTGCGATTTCCTTGATCTCAGGTGCAGCATACCGTCCGGTCATCACCAAATTAAGTCGAAGTGGTCGCTGTTGAACTAAATCAAGGACCTGCTCCACAGATATTAATTTAAAAACCACCGCCACTAGGATTTCGTCAAGGACGATCAGATCAAATTTATCTTCTTCGAACCAACGTCTTGCTTGTTCGAGCCCATCTTGGGCCATCTGAATATCAATGGGATCAGGATTTTCATATGAAACAAAGGATTCCTGACCCGATTGAACCAAGGTGAAGTTGGGTAGCACGGCGGCAATTTTTACTTCCCCGTAATTCTTACTCCCCTTCATAAACTGAAGAAACCCAACGGTTTGGTTATGCCCAAGTGCTCTCATACTTAACCCCAGAGCCGCTGTAGTCTTGCCCTTCCCATTCCCTGTATAGACTAGTATTAGTCCAGACAAACCACCTAACCCCCTTCTTTTTCAAGATTGTTCCAGTCCCATCCTTCCTCATGTTTAGAATTTGCCCTTTATTCCGAATATCCTGAATTATCTTGCAATTATTGTGCCAGAGACCGAATTCATATATTTTAAAGCTCATTACAACCGTTTTCAAGGGTTTGGGTCCTTATAATCCCTTATGGGGTTTAAAACGCCTCATTTAAAAATGTATACGACTATTTACACCTAATGTGACTTATATCGTGTTTTGCTTTCTTGTCCTCCCTTTAGCTCTATGTCTACTTATGGATACATGTAACGATTCGTTGACAAATTATTATGTTTCATTCATGCCCGACTGTTTATTGAGTGCTAAATTTCAGATATTTATAACCGTAAAGCAAATCAGTCGTCGTTCTGATACCTTTTTTCTTTAAATCCTCAACCATTCCTAGGAAAACGTTAGCAGCAATGATTGAATCTCCTAAAGCAGTGTGGCGACCCATTAAGGGCACTCCATAAACTTCAGCCAAATCTTCAAGGGAATGACTTATTTGGTCGGCGAAAAGTAAATGTGAGATTAAATACGTGTCCAAAATAAGAGGGTACAACTTTTCTCCACAGTTGTTTTGCAGTTGCGCATTTATAAAACTAACATCAAAAGCTCCGCAATGAGCCACAAGCAAGGAAGGCCCTGCAAAAATCATAAACTTATAATATGCCTCCACGAAATTCGGTGCTGCTGCAACCATTTCATCTGTGATACCGGTCAATTCTGTTATAAGAGGAGGGATTACACGATTAGGATTTATGAATTGGTGAAACGTCTCATCAGTAAGCTGTCCATTGTTAACAACCACTCCCCCAAGTGAAATAATTTTATCCCCTTTATGAGGATAAAACCCTGTTGTTTCTGTATCAAATACAATAAATCGACTGTTATCTAACGCCATGGTAGGCCATTTTCTCAGACGGAAAGCCGTTACCTCTTGACAAAATTCTTCATCAACTGCGAACAATAATTTATAAAGATTAACAAATATACTAATCTTTAATCCCCCCCATACAAATGCTGTACTATATAGTGTTCCTTTCTCTTTAAGTGGGAGAAAGATTAAATTGCCTTATTTGATTTGAAATGCAGCTCTGGTTACGTTTTGCAGACGATCAACTGCCACAAAACTCTCGCGCATAACGGAGCGTTCTCTTTCACTGAGGTTAGTCGGGTTAATATAGTTATCTGGAATGAAACCTAGACTAAGCTTTCTCAAGTTTTCTCGCATCCTAAACATCATAAGGGATTGAAAGGCCGCTTCGAAGTACTCGGCATCATCGGCGGAGATGGCTTCGAATTCGACAAGTTTTTTTAGCCGCGCTAAAGTATTAACCTCGACTACGCTTTTCCACATAGCAAAAATGCGGATACAGTCCACAAGCAGAACACCAGCAGCCCTTTTTAGATCTACTTCGTTTTTATGGTCTTTGTTCTTTTCCAATATTACGTTTTTGAATAGGTTAAGAGGTACCCTATGGCTAAGCGTATCACTTGTAAGGAAGTGGAATAGAGTCGGTGTATTGCGAAACACATGCAATGTATAATCACGCAGCGCGTGTGCCAAATACTCTTGTCCATAAACTGGTCTGAAATCCAAAAATATCGTGAACTGACGAACAGCGTCTGGGTCAGGTGTGTTTGCCCATTTATAGACCGTTTTTTTCCAATTTGTAATCGAACGACACCATTCAGGATTAGTAGACATAATATTACCCGGACATTTAATGAGACCACATAGTTCTAATCCTTCCGTTACATAGTCTGCCAGTTCTTTAAAATAGTTCCTAATCTCTTCTTCCTCATCAAGCGAAACATCGGCATAAACTATAGCATTGTCTTGGTCTGAAGAGGGAGTCAGCTCTTCACGACCGCCACTGCCCATGGTTAACCAGCAATAATCAACAGGCGGTCGGCCGAGACCTTTTTCAACCATTAAATTCTCTGCCAGCAAAAGGAGTCTTCTGGTTAATATGTCATATAATTCTGACACTACTTCCCCAATTTCACTAGCGGTGGCTTTTTCCCTGATCATGGTAGCCACTGTATCGTTGATTTGCTTAGAAGCTTGTGCCAATTCTGAGATACTTCCGGCAAGTTCTATATCTCTAACAATCGTTATGGAATTAGTAATTCTTGCCCTAGTTAAATCTCCAATTGTAACAATACCGATAGGGCGAGCATGTTCCGTGACCACAATATATTTGCCGTGACTTTTCAGCATGGTAAGCAGTGCTTGGTAATAGAAAGCATTGGCTGTCAACGTAGGGGGGGGTTGTTGCATAATATCGACTGCGGTAATTACTGAAGGGTTGCTGTCACGGGCTAATACTTTGCTAATAAAGTCACGCTCGCTAACTAAGCCCAGCATTATACCATTAGGATCTACAACAACCATAGAACTAATTTTTTTCTTTGTAAACAAACGAGCTAAATCGTTGATCGGCGTGTGCGGCTGACAGGTTTCGACGGGAGTGGACATAATGTCATAAACCTTCTGTTTAAAGCGATCAAATCCTAAACCAAACGACTCATAGGGTTGTTCTTGTAGCATTTCTTCGTACAAGCCCCACAATCGATCCGTTAATACGCGGTTAAAATAGAGCGCAACCTCTTGATAGTTCTGTAAAAGATTTTCAAAAATTTCTTTGCCCAGCACGTAACACGTTAAGTCTGATTGTGCTTTGGACGAGGCAGGGTATCGTTTGCCAGTAAGAACAACAGTTTCTCCAAAGAACTCTCCTTGACTCCTTAGTCTTACTGCCCCGTTTTTCCCTGTAATGATTTCCGCAACTCCTGATAGAACTAAAAATAGAGAATCCTGTGATTTTTCGCCCTCAACAAAGACAAAACTACCTTTGGGATAGGTCTTAATGGGTATCGTTTGACTCAATTCCAATAAAACATTTTCCGGCAAGTGATCAAATGGTTTAAATTGCTTTAGTTTAAGTGACACATACTTCCCCCCTGGATTTGATCTAGGCAGTAACCATGTTATCTTTATTCAATTCAGTCAGAAGACTTCGATGTGATTATAGTATACCTTCTTTATCAAAATGTTAAGAATTTTCTTTATAAAGTATCAATATCCCTTATCTCAAATTTTACTCATATGTTAATTTCGATGTACACTTTCAGGCACATGTATCCGTGCGTGTACGTGACGCTGAAGCTAGGACACGGAGGCTTATCGGGATTTTGATACCTAATACTGTTAACTTAAGTGTACATCTCTTGGATCGGGTATTAATGAACCCCTAAGGGATATGGGGATGGAACCCTTAATAATAGTACGAAATAGCCACTTATAATGATCGGAATAGTAATGGCACTATAATTGCAAGACAATTCTGCATATTATGAATAAATAAATAATTAAAGAAAGGAGTATTTTTGAATTCATTTACGGGAGAACAGTGCAAAGAATAGTGAGTCGAATTTCTGGGGGAGGAAATTACATGAACGCTTATAAAAAAGAAGTCTGGTTCACCATTATTTTTACCATCTTATTTTTATTTTCGGGCCATTTAGGACTATTCTTTTCAATTTTTCCAGTGGAAGGGAACTTATTAGGATTTCCAATTATGTATATTGTCCCAATTCTTTCCGGTTGGTTCGGGGTTCTTTTCTTAGTTATTGTAGCCGGTAAAATCGGAAATCAAATCGATGATGACATCGAAAAAGAAAATCAAGATAATTCTAAGATTCGCGGCGAGGGGGTAGTGTAGATGGCAAATCAAGTTTGGCAACTGTCAAATCCAATAATAGGTATTATTGTAGTTTTAATTACCTTTGTCGTATTCTACGTTGTTGCCTATCTGTCAAACCGCGCAAGTACATCCGTACAAGACTTATACGCCACTAAAGGTGGGGTAGGACCAATCACTAACGGTCTTGCAATGGCATCTACTTACATGAGTTTAGCAACATTTCTAGGGGTTACAGCATTAATTTTACGTCTCCAAGTTCCATTTGTAATGTTGTGGATTCAATTCATTTTGGCGATCCCGTTAATAACAATTATCTATGGAACAAGCTTACGCCGAATGGGGGCGTTCTCTCCAACACACTTTATTAGATTACGCTATGGAAAAGAAGCATCAATTATTGCCGCGCTCTGGATGATTTTAGTATCCATTATGTACGCTTTAGGTCAAATGATCGGAATTGCAGTAACGTTCGAAACTTTACTAGGAATTCCTTATATGACTGGTTTATTTGTCGGAGGTATTCTAATTGTTGGTTACGTTACAATAGGTGGAATGAGCGGTGCAACAAACAATGCAGCCATTCAGATGGTCATCATGGCCCTTATGTTTATTATTCCACTAGGCGCAATTATGAAAGCAATGGGTGGTACTGGATGGTTTTTCCCTCCACTTCTCTATGCTGATATGGTACCAGCAATGCTAGATGCTCTACCTACTTTCTTTGATTACAAGTTCCCTACAAAATGGTACTTTGCCCTTATTCCTGCCCTGACAATCGGGGCTTTAGGACTGCCACACTTAGCAATGCGTGTTTATACATCATCAAGTTTAAGAAGTGCTCGTTCAGCAATGATTTGGTTTGCTTTAGCACTTGGTCTTGTTTTCTCAGCAACATACGCAATGGGATTTTCAGGAGTATTTTTCGAGTATACAACTGGCATTCCTATTGCTCCTGCCGATACTGATAAATTAACAATTATTTTAAACTTAGCTTATAACCCTGAATGGGTAACTGCACTAGTTATTGCTGGTGCTATCTCAGCTGGTTTGTCTACACTAAGCGGTAACTTACTGGCAATTGGCGCTTTAATTTCACAAGATATTGTTACAACATTAAAGCCAGACTTATCAAATAAAACAAAAGTACGTCTGGGATATCTTTCTATTGCCCTTGGTGGTCTTGCAGCTGTATTATTAGCGATACAACCACCTAAATTCCTTATTGTTAGTATCCTTTGGGCCTTTGGTCTGGCAGGTACGACCAATGCGTCGCTCATTATTATGGGGGTTTGGTGGAAAAAAGCAAATCGCTTCGGTGCAATGTGTGCTTCTGCTATCGGTGGGATCGTCTATGTTGTTGTTTCACCCTTCGTTTTCCCTAAGATTGTTGTCAGTGGTCATGCTTTAACAGATAGTATGGGTCTTTCAGGCGGAATGCTTGCTGTACCACTTAGCTTCTTAATTTTAATTGTAGTATCTTACATTACAAACCGTATGCCTTCACTAATGAGTCAACAAGCAATAACTGAAACTGATAGCTTAGTAGAAAGAATCCATGGCTGGTCTGATATTAATCCGAAGCGTTATAACAGCATAGTCGGGCCGTTAATTATCGCTTCCATAGGTGCAATTGTCTTTGTTTGGGCAATGATGCCATGGGCATTCTAATACATCTTCTATTTTTAAAGAGATTTGATAATTTGCTATGTGTTTGTAGAACTGTATAAAATAATTGAAAGCTGAATCAAAGGACTTAATGCTTTTGATTCAGTCTCAATTATTTTTTCTATTTAGGAGGGAATATGGGAAAAATCACATTAATCTTTAGAATTTTACAATTAGACAAAGGGGCTATTGAGAAACTCTCTGCGCCAGAAACGCATTTTAGAGGGTATAGCTCGGTTATTTCAGTTTTATTAGGGTTATTATACGGCTTTACAGCTATTAACATTAACTTAGAGTTTATAAGAACATTTGAAACCCCAATATTAAGACAGGTTTTTATTCCTGCAGTATTTTTATTTTCCGGTTATATAATGATGTTATTAACTAAAGTTGGGTTAACTTTACTTTTATGGGCAGGATCAAGAGGCTTAGGTGGTGGTGGCTTTTTAGCAATCCTTTACCAAATTACGACTATTGCTTTAATTCCTTCTATTATTGCACTACCTGCTTTTATTTCTCTTCAAGCAGGTACTCCTCTTTCAATGCTCATGTTGGTTTCTATTGGGGTTGCACTCATTTGGATTTATTTTGTTTGTGCTAAAATTGTTGAAGTAGTCCAACACTTTGTACCATGGAAAGCCTATGTGGCGGTTCTATTAGCGTTTATCTTTTTTATGAGTATTTATTATATCATTCTACCTCCACCAACTTAAACCTAGGTAGCACTGTCTAAAAATAATTGGAATAAAATTACCTAGACATGACAAAAAAATATCCTCCCAAAAAGTAGGAGGATATACGGCGAATGGCTATTTTCTTTTCAAATTTATGTTAAGATATTACCCATTACCTCAATAAAAGCAGCCGTCATCTATACCGGTCACTCCACAAAGAACCTGGACCAGTGAAAAAGGCGGCTCCTTGCCGCCTTTTTAATTTTTTTAGATTTATCTACCTTCATGTTGCTTCAACATATCACCATAAATGTAAACGAGCTCCTTATCAAAAAGCGAACGCTTCATGTCTACAGCTAAAGCTCTGACCCGAGATAACATCTCCTCGGCATCTTCGTTCGACATTTCCTTACCATACTCAAGTAAGAATTTTGCCTTGATTGAAGCCGTCCCAGAATGTTTACCAATCACGATCTGCCGCTCAAGTCCAACATCCTCAGGGCTAAATGCTTCATAGGTTTTAGGATTCTTTAGAGCTCCATCAGCATGAATCCCAGACTCATGGGCAAACATGTTACTTCCTACGATTGATTTCCAAGCAGGAAGCGTCCTGCCCGAGGCCCGAGCAACATATTCAGAAACCTCGACAAATCGTTCGGTTGCAAAGCTTAAATCCGTATCTAACAAATGCTTAAGAGCCATGACGACTTCCTCTAAAGCTGCATTTCCAGCCCGCTCACCCAGACCATTGACAGTGACTCCCACGTGTGATGCCCCTGCCTTCACTCCTGCCAAAGCATTCGCTGTTGCCATTCCAAAATCGTCGTGTGTATGCATTTCGACATCAATATCTGCTTTTTCAATCAGAGTTTTAATCCGATCATAGGTTGTAAAAGGATCTAAGATTCCGACAGTATCACAGTAGCGAAGACGATCCGCCCCTGCTTTTTTTGCTTCTTTGGCAAATCGCACAAGAAAATCCATGTCTGAGCGTGAAGCATCCTCTGCATTGACAGAGATATACATCCCTTCTCGTTTAGCAAAGGCCGTGGCCTTGATCATCCGCTCCAGAACATCATCTCGAGTGGTCATGAGCTTATGTTCAATATGAATATCCGAGGTGGAAATAGAAATCGCCACAGCATCGACCCCACAAGCCAAGGAGGCTTCAATATCCGATATGACTGCCCGATTCCAGCCCATAATGCTCGATTTTAAACCAAGTTTTACGATATCAGTAATTGCTTGCTTTTCATCGCCGCCCATGACTGCTACCCCGGCTTCAATCTGATGAACGCCAAGCTCATCTAACAATCGCGCGATGCGCATTTTTTCTTGATTTGAGAAAACAACCCCAGCTGTTTGTTCTCCGTCACGTAATGTGGTATCTACAATCACTAGATGTCTCATTTCAGACTCACCCCTTAATTTAAAATCGCACGTATAATTATACTGTACGCCTTATAATTACTATCTATAGTAGCACAATCTCCCCTGAGATTGAAGGATGCCCATTTCCTTATACTGTATACTTGATATTCTGCTAGTTGCTTGACGCTCTCCATAGCTAAATTCAGTTGTACACTAGCTACACAAACCTGCTCTAAGTTAATCTTTCCTTAAGCAACTGATTTACTACACCCGGATTTGCTTGTCCCTTGGTAGCTTTCATGATCTGCCCGACCAGAAACCCTATCGCTCGATCCTTTCCTGCTCGGTAGTCCTCTACGGATTGGGGATTGGCAGCCAGCACGCTATCAATAATCCCTAGCAAGGCCCCTTCGTCACTAATCTGCGCGAGTCCTTTTTCCTTGACGATCGTCTTGGCATCCTTACTCGTGTTGTACATCTCTTCAATCACACTCTTGGCAATCTTGCCGCTTATGGTTCCTTTTTCAATAAGTGCCAGGAGTTCTGCCAATTTTTCTGGTGAGATCGGGGAATCAACCACTCGGCACTGATTGGAATTGAGTAAACGCGCAAGGTCGCCCATGACCCAGTTTGCTAAGGTCTTGGCATCTCCATAGTAAGCCAAAGCTGCATCGAAGTAATCAGACAACGCTTTTGCTTGGGTGATAACCCCAGCATCATAAGCCGACAGCCCCAAGGCTTGCAAACGAGCACGACGTGCCGCCGGAAGTTCAGGCAGGGTTTTGCGGATTCTTTCCACCCATTCCCGGTCGATAACCAGAGGAGCTAGGTCAGGTTCCGGAAAATACCGGTAGTCATGCGCTTCTTCTTTTGAGCGAAGGGTTAACGTAACCCCTCGTCCCTCATCCCAAGTACGAGTCTCTTGAATAACCTTTTCCCCCGCCTCGAGAACCCGAGCTTGACGGGCCACTTCATATTCCATACAGCGTCGCACCGAGCTAAAGGAATTTAGGTTTTTAGTTTCTGTACGTGTCCCTAAGGTCGTTGCACCAATCGGTCGCAACGAAACATTGACATCAAAGCGCACTGAGCCTTGTTCTAAGCGACAGTCCGAAACTTCCGTATACTCCAATATCTGCACTAATTTTTCCAGATAAGCAAGCACTTCGGAAATTGAGCGCATATCAGGCTCGGAAACGATTTCCAGCAGCGGCACACCCGCTCGGTTATAGTCGACAGAAGACTCATGAGAGGTTGAGATAGTCTCTCCGCTGTGTACGAGCTTACCAGCATCTTCCTCCATATGGGCGCGAGTAATCCCAATCCACTTCTTTTCTCCATCGACTTCAATCTCTAACCCGCCCTTGCCACATATCGGCAAATCAAATTGGGATGTCTGATAATTCTTCGACAAGTCGGGGTAAAAGTAGTTTTTACGGTCGAACTTGGAGAACTCAGCTATTTCACAGCTCAGAGCGAGACCTGCTTTAATCGCATAATTGACGACTTCACTATTTAAGACGGGAAGCGCACCAGGCATTCCTAAGCACACAGGGCAAACATGCGTGTTTTGGTCTCCCCCAAACTCAGTTGTACAGCCACAAAAAATCTTCGTCTTGGTTTGTAGTTCCACATGTACTTCTAGTCCACAGACCATTTCATAGTTGTTAGCGACTACCACGCGCCAGCACCTCCCCAGACAAACTTGGTTTCAACGTGTGATAATTCGTGTT
>DOPS01000052.1:0-5269 GCA_003512645.1 Desulfosporosinus sp. | reverse complement strand
ATAGAAATGGCCGGAATACCTGCTAGGTTGATAGGAACTGTCGTAATGTCAGATAAATACATTGCTAAAGGGTTGGCGGATTTTTCCCCAAATTTAAAGGCCGGAGTCGGAGCCGTCGGAGAGAGTAAGACATCAAACTTCTCAAACGCCTTGTCAAAATCCTGCTTGATCAGTGTTCTGACCTTCTGTGCTTTCAGATAATAGGCATCATAATACCCCGAACTTAAGGCATAGGTTCCGAGCATAATCCTTCGTTTCACTTCCGGTCCAAATCCTTCAGCCCGGGTTGATTTAAACATACCTAAAACATCGTCAGACTCCGCCCGATATCCATAGCGTACACCATCATAGCGAGCTAGATTAGAGCTGGCTTCCGCCGTGGCGATCAGATAATACGCCGGGATGGCGTACTCTGTATGTGGTAATGAGCATTCTGACACTTCTGCGCCAAGATCAATCAGGGTTTGAATCCCTGCTTGAATTCCTTTGGCAACCTCCGGCTCAATGCCCTCACCGTAATACTCACGAGGAATCCCGATTCTCAGACCTTTGATATCATTGACCAGGAACTTCGTATAATCCGGCTTTTCAAAGGGAACCGATGTTGAATCAAGGGGATCATATCCTGCAATAGCATTTAGGACCAAGGCATTATCCCGTACGTTTTTGGTGAGTGGACCAATCTGGTCAAGTGAAGACGCATACGCAATCAAGCCATACCGGGAGACTGCGCCGTAAGTTGGCTTCATTCCAACCACCCCACAAAACGCCGCAGGCTGGCGGATAGACCCACCGGTGTCAGATCCCAAGGTAAAGCCGGCCTCATCCGCTGCTACGGCGACGGCAGCTCCCCCGGAAGATCCTCCGGGAACATACTCTAGATCCCAAGGATTACGAGTCTTAGCAAAATATGAATTCTCTGTCGAGGAACCCATGGCAAACTCATCCATGTTTAGTTTACCGAGTAGGATCGTTCCTGCGTTCCGTAAGCGATCTGTCACAGTTGCATTATAGGGTGGAATAAAATTTTCCAACATTTTTGAACCACAACTTGTACGAACGCCCTCTGTGCACATGTTATCTTTCATGGCCATCGGAATTCCCTCTAAGGGGCTGAGAGCCTCTCTCTGAGCGATCTTGCGATCAACCTCTGCCGCTTGGGCTAAGGCCTGATCTTCCAAAACTGTTAAATACGCTTGTAAATCAGGTTCAAGGCTATGAATACGTTCTATGTAAGCTTTCGTCAACTCAGTAGCGCTGACATCTTTATGCACAAGTAGCTCGTGTTGTTCACTGATCGACTTTTCTATATCCCCTGTTGCCATTTCGCGCAACCTCCTTTCTAGGTTAGACTATTTTAGGAACCCTAAAGAAACCCTCTTCCCCATCCGGGGCATTCCTTAAGGCTTTTTCATGATTAATTGAGGGTCTCACTTCATCCTCGCGCAATACGTTATGTAGAGGAACAGCATGGGCAGTAGGCACTACATCCCTCGTGTCTAAGCGCTCTAACATAGCCGCATAATCTAAAATGGAATTAAGTTGTTCAGTATACTCTTGAGTTTCCTGTTCGGTTAACTCAAGGCGCGCCAAGGCTGCTACGTATTCAACGTCTTCACGTGAAATTGTCAATTTATTCACCTTCCCTTTGGAGTGTTTGTTGCATTATCCTCTATCATAACAAATATAGGGGACTGGGGCAAGAAATATAGAATATACAAAATCACTGTGTTGGGCGTGTTTTGGGGACGGTCCTCTTAACACACCTTAAGGTAAGTTAAAAAGACCGTCCCCAAACACCAAGAACCCTCCCAAAAATACCATTAAGAAATACCACGATTTTTGCCGTGGTCTTTCTTAGTTAATGGAATTTGCCATCTTAGTAATCTCTTCTTCAGTTATTACCCCTGTGATTTGCAGTAGGAGATTTCTCACTTGCCAATTCAAAGTATTCAAGCCATTCTTACTCAGATACATAATAGCTGGGCTACCGTTCACAATTAGATCTTTTACGCTTGTATCATCTGTATCATATAATGTTCCCCGTGAAGTTCCTTTAGCATTATCTTGTTGTCTAAAAACAAAGACCTTGTCATTAAGATTATATTCAATAGAGACTTGGTAAACCCTTACCCCTACAGATGTAAGTATAACTCGTCTAATGTTAGCTCCAGGAGGGAGATAACTTGGAATAGCTAATTTAAAGTGAGTCGCAGTTTTGGCTTGATCCAGAGTAACTTCTTCGTCAACAAGATCACCTAAATCCTGAATTTTAGGCATCGGAGGCTCATCAACCTGGTGGTAGGTTTCAGTCATATTTCTAGTGGTCTTTCCAACGACATAACTAAAAAATTTAGCAATACTCTTCCCAACCGCATCTGCATTATGTGGATATAAAAAGTTTATTGAACTCACTAATATCAGAACTGTAGCAACCATGGTTATTCTTTTTCGATTGATGACTGTTTTGGGTATTTTAAGAATATCATCCTCTACATTGATTCGATTCTTAATCTTCTGCCATTGATCATCTATATTCGGAATCTCAATCTCGGAAGCTAACTCTTTTGACAAATGAATTATTATTATTTCGTCAAGCTCTCTTTCAGATAAGCTCACTTAAGTTCAACCTCCCAAATTTTGATTGAGATCCTTATCTATCAAGTTTCTAAATTTTTCTTTTGCTCTATGTAGTCTAACTTTAGCATTTGAGAGATTAATATCTAATAACATAGCAATCTGATGCAAGGATAAATCGGCATAATACTTGAGTACTAAAATCTCATGTTCTTTTTTATTTAATTTTTTAAGGACATTATTGATGTCCTCTTTCAGTTCTATATCATTTTCAAGACTACTATCTGACAGCATGCCTAGGTGCAAATCAGTTAATAAAGTAATCTTATCATTGTTTTTATTATTTAACATTCGTTTAGCTTCATTTAGAGCTATAGAAATAACCCATGAAGCAAATTTATCTTTAAATTCTAGCTGATTAAGTTTATTATACGCTATTACAAAGGCCTGTTGGACGGCATCCTCTGATATATATTTATCTTTAGTATAAAAATACACTGTTTGATAGACTCTTTCATAAGTCTGCTTGGCTAGAATTTTAAAGATTTCTAAGTCCTTACTTGACAATTTATCCGCCTCCTGAAACTATTAATTCTAGTAATTTATATTAAAACCTCCTAAATTTTTATATTTTATAAAATTAATGTAACCTTATGGCATATTTAATCCCTCTATATAGAGAGGGGGATACCAAAACAATTTTATAAGAGCTACGGTGCATTTAAGGAAGTAATGGAAGTGAAGTGATTTTCTCCCCTGGAATTTAAAAGAGGTGATTTAGATATTGTCAAACTATAAAATTTTATTTTTCCTAGTGTTGTTAAGTCTAATGGTAACCGGCTGTTCAACAACTGAAGCTAATCAAACAAGAGAGAAACTCAATCTTCTTGACTCTACCATAAGGACCCACCTTTCTAAAGAGCATTCAACCCTAAAGGTCAGTCAGTTAAAGATAATATCAATGATCGAAACTCCAGAAGGAGACTTGATTCAGATTTTGTTTCAGGGTAACGGTGATGAATATATCGGCTTTTTACAAATATCAAAAAACATCGAATTCAGTGACGTAGTTTTTAGCAATATAAGACCAAGTAATAAAGATACACCCTTCGATGTTCACTTTATGACTTCATTCATGAAAAAATCAAACGAAGAAATACCTTACATATTCTTGGGAGGAGTTATAAATGATAAGAAAATTAAGGAGATGCAGATAATTTTTGATGATACTGCCATCGTCTATTTAGTATTTAATGAACATCAGGAATCTTATAATTATGTAAGAATAGGATCTAAGGCTGGAGTTAAACAAATTATTGCCAAAGACAACTCAGGTAAAGGTCTATATAGCTATCCACCTTAGCGTCCTCGTAACACGTATAAAAGCCGGTTTCTCAGATGGAGAAACCGGCTTTCACTATTAAAGCTTAATCATCTGTTCAAATTCCTCTTCGGTCAAGATAGGTACTCCCAGTCCCTGGGCTTTCACTAACTTTGAGCCAGCTTTCTCTCCTGCAACGACGAAGGCAGTCTTTTTGCTAACACTACTTGCCGCTTTTCCACCATACTCCTCGATGATTGTTTCGATCTCCCGCCGCTCCCAGCGCTCTAACGAACCAGTTACGACGATGCTTTTACCCGCAAATATCTGTGGTTTGGTCGAGGTTCCTGCGGTCATGTTCACACCGGCTGCATGCAATTTAACCAAAAAATCTCCCGTACTCTCCAGACTGAAAAACTGCACCACACTTTCCGCCATTGCTGGTCCAACGTCCGGAATCCCTTGTAACTCCTCTAGGGTGGCCTCCTGCAATTTTTCCATGGAACCAAACGTCTGCGCTAAAATCTTCCCTGCTTTTTCCCCAGTGTGGCGGATACCTAAGGCGAAAATCAACGGTGCCAGTCCTCGCCCTTTGCTGTCTTCTATGGCCCTTAGCAAATTCTCTGCCGATTTTTTCCCCATCCGTTCCACAGGGGTTAAATCATCGAAGGTCAATGAATAAAGATCGGCAGCATCTTTGATCAACCCCGCATCTAGGAGTTGTTGAACAACTGCGGGTCCTAGTCCATCAATCGCCATGGCATCCCGAGAGACGTAATGAATAATCCCCTCACGTTGTTGGGCAGGGCAGATAATACTTTGACAACGGTATGCCGCTTCCCCTTCCTCACGCAAAACCGGGCTCTGACATTCTGGACAGAGCTCTGGCATTTCAAAAAGCCTTTCCTCACCGGTGCGTTTTTCGGGTAACCCTCGGACAACCTCTGGAATTACATCTCCAGCTTTATGTAAGAGTACATAATCTCCGATACGGATATCCTTATCCCGAATGTTATCTAAATTATGGAGTGTGGCACGACTCACAGTGGATCCTGCCACGGAAACTGCTTTCAGTACGGCGGTGGGCGTCAAAACTCCGGTACGCCCTACTCGGATGATAATATCCTCAACGACCGTTTCAACCTGTTCCGCCGGAAATTTATATGAAATCGCCCAGCGCGGACTTTTGGTGGTAAAGCCAAGTTCCTGTTGAAGGTCAAACTCATTCACTTTAATGACCAGACCGTCGATATCATATGGGAAGCGGTGACGCTCTGACGCCATTTCTTCACAATAGGTAATAACCTCTTCGATATCGCTAAATACTTTATACTCAGGGTTTACCACAAACCCCTGTTCTTTTAAATAGGT
>DOPS01000057.1:2724-27958 GCA_003512645.1 Desulfosporosinus sp. | reverse complement strand
TAATACGACTACGTCATCAACCATATAATTCCAGACAAATTCACTATGGACGGTTTATTATACTATAGATTATGGGAATGAGTTCCCAGCGAAAAAAAATTATTCTGTGAATTGGCAATCGCCACATTATCACCGGTCAGCAGAAAGTTAATACCCATCACCCCAAGCAAAATAGGCGTTTTATTCCGGGAAAATATTATAGACTGAATCCCGTCTCTTTGAGAGGCGGGATTGTTGTTTAAGTATTATTCTTTATCAACTCATACGCACTCATCTTCAATGATATAATTGAATATTGCAAATAAATTTAATAGAGGTGTTCTGATGAAGAGAAAGAAGGAATTTTATAAAGAGAAAGAGATTTATGACTCTGTAAATCTCTGTGCTAGCAACGGCAAAGTACTTAGGGACAGTATTGGCTGGTCCAGAAATCCCGTGTTTAACTGCAATCTTTCTGGCCAGTGGCTACGCAAAAAGAAATGGAATTATTGGTGTATAATCAGTAACGAATGCCTTCCGCCTGAATATGGATGATTAACTGTCCTCGGCGATGCACGTGTTTGTTCTATTCCACATCGATAACCTTCAACCCACTTGCTTGTTTAGAATTTTCACCCGCTGACGCTTTCTCAACGTTTTCTTTGCTGATATCATAGAGAGCCCGCATCATCTGTGTTTCCAAGTCTTTGACTGGTTTTTGAATGGACTCTGGCAATTGTTCAACTACTTTACGGACTAAAGAAATTTTCATATTCAGCATGCGTTTAAGCAATTCCTCATTCATTGAATACACCTCCGAACCTGACCATTAGGGTTTCGTCTTCAAATTTGGCACCTATTACTGTTAGATTTTCCAGGGTTCTAGGCAAGGTAATAGTTCGTTTGATGTTTCCCACCTTGATAATTAACTCATCAGCCTTTTGGTTAAGGGAAAGATCCTTTTTGGTGGTGAAAGGCATATAAATCGCCATAACATACTCGTCATTTTCCTTGGTTACTTTCTGAGTTCGGGCATTGTATTTGATCGTGGTCGGGTCTTCTCCTTTAAAAATCTCTTCACCCATCCTGTCTAGCATTTCCAAGCCCACAATTTCCTGTTCAAAAAGGGGTACGTGATAGATGGGCAGAGGGGAAAAACTATCTTTGATCATTGCTTTGTACTTCTTCTGAATATCCTTCCAAACCGAAAAATACTGATCTGAAACATTATCAGGTATGATTCGATTAACTATGACCGCATCCACATTGAAATCGTAAATATTTAAATAAGTGAAACTTCGTTGGGCTTCTTTGACAACCATTTTTTCCGGGTTAACGACAATACGAATACTGGTCACTGCACGGTCAGAGAAGATCTGACGCATTTCATCAAGCTGATGATAGATATTATCGATCTCCGCCATGACTGAATCGGTAGGCATAGGAATCCCAAGCAGCGGCTCAGCCACGGGCTTCAAAAACTTAATTGCTTTTCGTTTCATCGGGAAAAGCTTTTCCATCCACCACCTGAGCATTTCCGGAAAACTGAGCAAGGCCAAAGTTTCTCCGGTCGGCGCACAATCGATGACAATAACATCAAACGTATTTTGTTTGTAATACTGCAAGATTCTCAAGAGACTTAGTAAATCTTCTATCCCGGGAAAAACCGTTAATTCTTCTGTGGTAATATCTTTAATAGTCTTCGCAGTGAACAGAGTCGTTAAATATTTTTGTACTTGACCCCAGCCCTTTTCAACTTCATGCACCGAATCAATTTCCTGGGCCCAAAGATTAGGTCGGATTTCTTGTGGCTCAGGGGATAACTTTATATCTAGAGAATCCCCGAGGCTATGAGCCCGGTCAGTACTTACCACTAGGGTTTTTTTGCCGTTTTTTGCACTTTGCGCTGCTGACGATGCAGCAATACTGGTCTTACCTACCCCGCCTTTTCCCGTGTATAAAATAATTCTCATCATTTTTCCCTCCTGAATAGTTATTATTGCCACCTAAATGATACTTCTTGATCAATACTCTTCCTTGTGCAAATAGTACTTAATGCGAAGTATTCTTTAAAAATTTAACCCATCTCTTATTCGATGGGTATTTTTCTAATGACTTTTTCTAACTGATTATCTCCAGATACAATATCTTCCCGACTTAAAGCATCGACTATTTTCATGAAAATCTTTAAAAGAGTTTGCCGTTCCTCCGTGGATAGTACCGTATTGATTCGTTCCAGGTAGGATCCAATGCTTTCTTTGACCTCTGTCATCATGCTTTTTCCCTTATCTGTAAGTCTGATAGCAACGATCCGTCGGTCCTCTTCGCTCCTTTCCCTTTGCAGATACCCGTTTTTAACCAACCTGTTGACTAACCCTGTTGTCGTACTGAGAGGAGCATTAATATAATCGGAAATCTGGCTCATAATCACTTCCCCGTATCTGTCCACAATCAGCATAGCCAAAAGCTCAGTCTTTGAAACAGCTAAGTCTAGCTGTATCCACTCTTCAGGATAAAAAACTTTACGCAAATTATCCAGTACTAAATCTAAAACTTCATTCTGAACCATTGACGAACCCCCGATTAAAATACTTCAGACGAATACTTCTCCAGGAGAACTATTCTATATATAAATTAACTCTTTGATTAATCTTTGTCAAGTGTTTTCGGTAAGATTTCCGTAGAAAGCGTTGTTGTAGCAGGTATTGCCTATATTCTTCTGAAGCTTGACAATTATTTGAAATGATGTATTATTGTATTAAGTGTTTAATACAATAATACAAGGGGTGATGCAAATGCCATGGGAATTAAAATCTGACAGACCTATTTACACCCAGCTGATTGAACAAATTGAGCTGATGATATTTTCCGGTGTTTATCCCCTGGGGTCCAAACTGCCTTCGGTACGAGATATGGCTCAAGAGGCTGCAGTTAATCCTAATACCATGCAGAGGGCTTTAGTAAAATTGGAGGAAGATGGACTCATCATTACCCACCGCACAAGCGGTCGGTCGATAACGGAGGATGCACGTATGGTAGAAATGGCAAAAACTAAATTGGCTCAGGAGCAAATCTCGGAATTCTTAGCAAAGATGCATTTGATGGGCTTTGAACAAAGGTCGATCTTAACCATTATTGATAACATGGTAAAGGAGATGAAGAAATGAGCGCCATTTTAGAATGCAACGACCTTACCAAAAAATTTGGAAGTAACGTAGCGGTATCTGCCGTTAATCTCAAGATAGAGCGCGGGCAAATCGTAGGGCTGCTGGGACCGAACGGCAGCGGAAAAAGCACCATCATTAAGCTTGCCAACGAACTCTTGACTCCCACCAGGGGAAGTATTCTCATTGGAGGTAAGAAGCCTGGTACCGAGACCAAGAAAATCGTCTCCTACCTCCCGGAAAAGACTTATTTGAATGATTGGATGCGTGTACACCAAATCATTGAGCTGTTCTCCGATTTCTATGAGGATTTTAAACCGGAGAAGGCTTACGATATGCTTAAAATCCTCAATATCAATCCTAATGACAGACTGAAAACCATGTCTAAAGGAACAAAGGAAAAAGTGCAGTTAATTCTTGTTATGAGCCGTGAAGCAGAACTTTATCTTTTGGATGAGCCTATCGGCGGAGTGGACCCGGCAGCCAGGGATTATATTCTGCAAACGATTCTTCGCAATTACAATGAAAATGCCACGGTGATTATCTCGACCCACCTCATTTCAGATATCGAGAATATCTTGGATTATGTAGTGTTTATCAATCATGGCCAAGTGGTTTTGACCTCGTCTGTGGATGATATCCGGGACGAAAAGGGTAAATCTGTCGATGCTTTATTCAGGGAGGTGTTCAAATGTTAAGCAAGCTTTTAAAGTACGAACTAAAAGCCACTGGAAGAATATTTCTCCCACTATTCCTCGCTTTGCTGATGTTTGCAGGAATCACACGATTGATTTATTCGATAGGTCCCGAGAAATGGGATGCCCCCGCCAGCATCAGCATGGCCATCTATATCATTATTATGGTGGGGATGTTCGTGATGACCTTTATTATGATGATTCAACGTTTTTATAAAAATCTGCTTTCCGATGAAGGCTATTTGATGCTTACACTGCCCGTAAAGCCCTGGAAACATATTCTCAGCAAGCTTCTGGTTTCTATGTTGTGGATGGTGACCAGTGGAATCGCTGCCTTGATTTCGATCTTGATTATTACTCTTGAAAAAGGAGACATCACTAAAATCGTGGTGGGATTACTAACTGTTTATGACCAAGTGTATGAGCAATTGGGCGCTTCGATGTACCTTTTATCGGTTGAGATTATCATAGGCGTTTTAATAAGCTTAGCTTCAGGCATCTTGATCTTATATGCCTCGATTGCCCTTGGACACTTATTCAGTAAGCATAGAATGTTGGCCTCCTTCGGAGCCTTCATTGCCCTTAGTACTCTTTCCCAAATCCTTTTCACGCTCATAGGTTTGATCCCTGAAGCCTATTTTCCCGATATCCATATCTCTTCTAATGATTTCATAGGCATGCAGCATCTAATTCAATGGGTGATTGCTGGTGGAATTATTTTCACAGGACTTCTAAGTGCTGCTTACTTTGCTATCACGAATTTCATTTTAAGTAAACGGCTAAATTTAGAATAAAAGATTCTTCAATAATGTCACGCTAGCCATCATTGGCCATAGCTAACTTCAATCCGACATCCATTAATCGTAGCTACATGGATCAGGCTATAAAAAGAGCGAACCTTAGCGTATCCAATAGTAATAAGCAAACGCTGTGAACAGCCTCTGCTAAGCGAATGCAGAACCCGCTAGCTGATATTTGGATATCAGCTAGCGGGTTTTTGTCAATCGAGAATCGCCAATCCTCCATCGATTGTAGTGAAGTCATGACTACTGTTTTACAAACATTTGAACAACAACTTTTCCTCTTGAACTATCTGTAATCCCGATCCAAACACTTATTTTTCATAGGCCCTTATTGCTTCTGCTATATCAAATTTTTTCATTTTAAGAAATGCTTCCGTCACTTGTACCAATTTTGCAGCATCCTTAGTTTGCATCATTACATTCATCATCGTAGGAACAATCTGCCATGAAAATCCGTATTTGTCTTTTAACCAACCACATTGTTCTGCTTCAGGAACAGCAGATAGTTTCTCCCAATAATAGTCTATTTCTTCTTGTGTATCGCACATCACCATCAATGAAATAGCCTCATTAAACGTAAAGTTGTGCTCATAGGCGCTGTCCATAGCTGCAAATGTTTGGTTTTCAAGTACGAAGTCCACATGTTGAATCGCATTAGCTCCGTTTGGGGCAGCATCCTCGCCGTATCTAAGAATATGACCAACGCTCGAATCTTTAAATAATGTTGTATAGAATTGGATGGCCTCTTCTGCATTTCCACACTGATCTCCGACAAACATAAGGGTTGGGGTTATTTTCTGCTTAAGCTCGAAATCACCCATGTACATCACTTGCCAAGAAAGGCCGTATTTGTCAATCACCCATCCATATTTTTCGCTAAACGGATAGGCGTCAATTGGCATGAGCGCTGCGCCATTTTCGATAAGTTTCTCCCATAACCCTTCAACCTCTTCAACAGAACTACAAGCGATGAGAAATGATACCGCAGGGGTGAATTTAAATAATGGACCCGCTGACAGCAGCATGAATTCTTGTCCTGCAAGCTCAATTGTGATCATATCCACGGATCCTGAGGGTGTATCATTTAAGATGGTTTTGTCCTTGAGTTTTGATCCTTCAAATAGAGACATATAGAATTTTGCTGCCTCATCGGCTTCCTTGTCAAACCATAAGTGTGGGACAATCTTTTGCATATAGGTCTTCCCTCGCATTCAGGCAGATTTTCCTCAATTATACTGCGTATTTGAAGAGAATCCAAGTTTGGAGAAAAACTGCTATTGCCACACTAATCCCTTCCACTTGAAATATCATATCGACCGATTAAGGATGGTGAGTCTGCATAATGTAGCTCTCGATTCTTTAGACCCGAATTCATGGTTCCTGCATAGATCACACTGCGTTTGGGATATGAGATGGAATTTATCAGATGTGAAATTGACCCGCCAAATTAATTAAGGTATAATATAGGCAGAATTATGATAGAACTAATTTGAAGGAGCTATAAAGTATGCCGACCATCAAATCGTCCACCTCACTGCGGAACGATTATAGCAAAATCTCCAAGTACTGCCATGAATCCGGCGAACCGGTGTATGTTACCGTCAACGGCGAAGGCGATTTAACCGTAATGAGTATTGACGCTTTTGAGAAGCGCGAACGAGCACTGGAAATCCGCGAAAAGCTGCTGGAAGCTCGATTACAAAAAGCCAATGGTGTGCCTATGCTGGACTTCGACGAAGCGATGAGCGAACTGAAGGTGTTGGCACATGGCAAATTATAAAATTAGAATCATGCAGATTGCGCAAGATGACATGAAAGCCATTGTTGCGCATATTCGCTTAGATGATCGCGATGCCGCTATCAGAATGTATGAAAATATAAAAGCGTCCATAGGCAGGCTGGCGGAATTTCCACTCATGGGTCCAATGCCGTTAGACAAAAAGATCGCTGAACAGGGCTATCGCATGATCGTTGTTGATCCCTATCTAGTGTTCTATATCCTGGTTATGGAGGATAATACTGTGGAAGTTCATCGTGTGCTTCACTGCAAACAGAATTTCCCTCGAATCCTCTAAATTTGAGCCAGATAAATTAAATACCAAGGACATGTCCCGATAGATTAGGTAAATATCTGGAATATGTCCCTTTTTGTTTGTCTCCCACAAAAAACAACACATTCCCACTACTGCGCAAACTGACAGAAGAAGATTGGCCAGGTGAATAAGATTGAACAGAAAAGAATTCTCAAATATAGTTTATGAGATTGTCAAGGATATCCCCTTCGGTAATGTCGCCACATACGGAATGATTGCCTTCTTATCAGGTTACCCGCGACGTTCAAGAATGGTTGGAAAAGCACTGCATCATGCCCCAGATTTCCTCAACATCCCTTGCCATCGGGTTGTGAACTACCAAGGTCGTTTAACTCCCGGATGGACAGATCAAAAACAACTCCTATCCAACGAAGGTATCCACTTCAAGGAAAACGGGTGCGTGGATTTGAAAAAGCATCTGTGGGGAATGGTGTTCATAGTTCACCGCAATTGAAATGCGAGATAGATGCCCAAATGGAAGATCTCATCGCCTATGCCGCCGAACAAAATTTTGTCTCACAATTCCACCAGGGTCGGTACATGTCCGGTATAGGGCAAAAACTTTGTAAGCAGGTCTGAGGTCCTGATCTTCAAGCTGGAGGTATTGACACACGGATGACATCCGACGTATTCACCATGCAAAACTTCCTTATCAATCAACAACTGTACAGATTTGCTTACATCGTTCATGAGACCTAATACACTGACTGATCCCGGTTTTATATTCAAATACATCTCCATCTCTTCAGCCTCGGCAAACGATAATCTAGACGAACTAATTTGTCTGGATAAATCCTTTGTCCTAAACTTTTTACGTGTTTTGCATAGGTTACCTTCTTATTTTTTAGTTGGAATGATTCTCTCTAACACTTTTACACATGCCCATCTACCAATGGTAACAACAAAGATCAGGCAGTATTAAACAAACTCTTTCAGTCTGCATTTCATTTTTGCTTCAGCCCATTCGGCATCTTTTTTTGTAGTACTAGCCATGTGATTGTCCTTTCTTAACCCTCGATCCTTAATCGAATAAGTTGATCTGCTTAGCCTCAGAAACCCTGAAAATGGCTTTTTCCAGCTTTTCATCGTTCTGAATCGCGTTTTCATCCCGAATAAGTTCTTCAAACTTTAGATACTCATTACTTCCGATGGCACTGGTCCTTACCTTCAGCATGTAGATTAAGTTAAAGCAATTCATAATCGAGTTTTGTTTCAGATCGGAAAGACAGATGAGCTGAGTGCGGTGTTTTTTGGCAATTTCGAAGAGTGGATTGAGCAGGTGTTCCGAAGATATAGGGCCAAAGGGATTATCCATCACCAAGACACTGGAATCCTTTTCTTCGTCGGCACCCGCAGCTTCTAGGGTACGGGATCGGGTATAAGCCATTAAGGCCGAGAGTACGGAGAAGTAGACGACAAACTTTTCCCCACCTGAGTTCTCTCGCACGGCATCTTCCCAGGTCTTAAGACTGCTATTTTGCATGTTAAGATCAATCTTAAAGACCTTGACAGGAATATTCGAATTACCCAAATAGACATTCAATAATTCTCGGCTGTACATCAATTTAGCGACAGCCTTTTTGACGTCTTCCTCGCTTTTTTCCGCTCTGGTTTCCTCGCGCACTTTCAAAATACACTCTTCAATGTATTCCTTCATCCGCATCCCTGCGGCATCACTAGAATCCAAGGATAGTTCAATCTTGAGCATTTGCACAGGTCTGCTTCTTCCTTGCAGACGTACCTTGGAATGGTCGGATATCCATTCTATTTCTTCAAAAAACCTCATCCCATGGAGTAGGCTCTGTTGAATCATATCCTTTTTGTTTCGCTCTAAATTGGAGAGTTGGTTTTCATGAAGTTGAATTAATTCCCGAAGCTTATCTTTATGCAGGCTCATGCGTTCATAAAGATAATAATAACTGTCATAATCCATATCAACCTTCTCCCAAAGCAGATCAAGCCCTTTAAAGATATTGCTGATGTTCGTATTTCTTTCCCGATAGTCGGCTTTCATTCCGATATACTTGTTTCTGAGGGCGTCGGTTTGGGTACGGTTCTTGGTTTCCACACTACGATAGCCTTCTCCTAACACCCTAGTTTGAGCCTTAATATCCTGTTCAGGGCGGAACCCTTTTACCGGTTCAAAGCTCACTCCGTTGCTATAGGAACTGATTTGTTCCATCAACTTGTGATAATCGCTGATTTTTCGAGATATGAGCTCGATCTCTTGGAGCAGTTTGGTATGCTGCCTCGATAGCTTATAACGCCGTTCTTGGAAATCCCCTTTGATATCTTCAGGACTGAGAGGGGATTCTGCGCCCAGTTTTTTTATTTCCTCAAGTGCGTTGGCACGAGCTGTATCTGCCGATCCCTCATCTCTAACTGCTTTCTTTTCCTCCTGCTGTCTCTTCCTACTTAACGCTTCCAGGCTGTTGATCTCCGCATGAATTGCCTCAACCGTTCCTTCATCATAGACTACTCCATGATAGTCGCTTTCCAGCAGACCTAGTTTAGTAATCTCTTTTTCCTTTTTCTCACATTCCGACTGCAGTTCAGTTTTACGTTTTTCCAGTTGCTCAATTTCTCCGCTATACGACGCCTTCAAGGCTCTAAGTCGTGCCTCCAAGTCTTCTAGCGTACCCTCGACTAGTTCTGCTTCCGGCGCATTCTGATAGGAGATGTACTTTTTTCGGATATCCCTCGATGCGCTTTCGGTCCGCTCAATCTCTAAGGATAATTTTCCGCTCTCTGCCTGCAGCTTATCTAGGCTTGCGGTCAATTCTGACTTTTTCCCCTCTGAGCCGGTTATCGCTTCAATGATTTCCGCGAGCTTTCTCCGACAGGTTTGGTAGTCTCCTTCTTGTTCCATCCAGGTCTCAAACGTCTCAACGGCAACTTGCGCTTTTTGTAGAGAAGCCTTCATTTCTTGGATCCTTTGCTCAAGTTCTTCCTGAGCAGTGCGGAGGGTTGCCTTTTCCATTTTAAGGAGATCCGTTCTCGTTTGAATTGTCTGGAGCTGCTTTTCACTGGCAGTTAACTTTTTACCCAGGACATAGCGATACTCCGCCTTATAGACAAAACGCCCACAGATGGCCTGTTTAGCAACTGCTTCATTGCGCTCCTCGGAATAATGTTGATACTGTTCCAGCGCTTCTGTTTGCTTTTGTTTCAATTCCTCTTCAAGTTTCACTAGGCTAGCATTGTCAAAGACCCTGCCCTCATACAGACAAACGAGAGAAAGTCCTTCACTGGTCTGAACAAATCTGTCCTCGCTCGTCAAACTGACACCTAAGTCCTCATAGGCAATAATCGGAATAACCCGTCGCATGGTCATTCGGTTCATAGACTGGGCTAAGAGTTCTATATTCTCCCTGGCTAAAATCAGGGCATAGGGCAAGACCGGATTTCTAGCCAGCATTGTTTGCCGAATTTCCAGGGGCTGGTTGCGCAAATACGTTTCGCCGGTGTCATATTGAATATCCTGATTGGCCAGAATAGAGATAATTTCTTCGGGGATATGCAGTCTCCCGTTTTTAAGTGAAGTAAGAGACTCGGTAGAATCATCACGAATCCGCACCGCTTCTTCGAGGCTTTGATCCAAGTTTTTGAGCAGCTGGCTAAAGGCTGTGCGGAGACGTTCCCTGTCAAAGCGTAGTTCAAAGTCAAAGCCAAACTTTTGGAGAATCCCTTGAATTTCCTGTTCCTGTTGCTCATATTCAGCAATTTCTCGCTCTAGGCCACGAAGGAGATTGGTTTCGTTAGACTTTGCTTCCTGTAATCCTTGAAGTTCTTGTTCCGCCTCCAGTTGTTTTTGTTCAATCTTAGTTCTTTCCTCGACCCGTCTTTTACCCTCTAGTTGCAAGTTATCCTGGGTCTTCTTAAGCTCTAGACGTGTCTTCTCAATATCCTTTGCTGAGAGTTCTCCCAGCAGATTTCTATTTAGGCTGAGTTTAAGCTTGGTTTTAACGTCCCGTTCATGAGCCTCGTATTGCTTAGTTTGTTGCTGAAGGCTCCCTTTGTCTCCCGCATAGTTCATTAAGTCCCGATCCAGCTTCGTGGAGTCGCGTTTGAGCTGATCCAGTGCAGTTCTCTGATCCGTTCTTTTCTCACCTAGGCGTGACAAAGCTAACTCTAGGGTTTGTATTGTTTCTTAAGATAATTTCTTGAGGGAATACTCCAGATTACGCATCCTCTCATCCGTATCGCATTGTGACCTAGAAGTGGCCAACTTTTCATCGATTCCGGAAAGATCGGCTTCTTTTCCTCTGATCTCAGCTCTTAGGCCAGCAGCTTGCATTATTTTTCCGGACCGTTTTGCAGCTTCAAGCTTATCTTCGTTTTCTTGACTATTCTTTTCAGCCTCTGCCAGTCTTGAGGCAGCCAAAGCATGCTCGTCACTTCTTAACCAATACGTATTGGAGCGTTCCTCTAGGTTGATTCGCAGCTGTTCTTGGTTAATGGTGACTAATTCCTCTTTATTTTGCTCGTGAGTTCCTTTCAGCACGATGGTTTCAGTGTTTAAATAACTGTTTAAGGCCGCCAGTTTACCTCCAATAAGTTTTTGTTCTTCCAAGCGGTTAAGCAGTTCGACTAAAGCCCCTACTTGCTCTCCATAGACCCCCAGAAATTCGTCGAGAACTTGCTTTTCTAAGATAAAGCGTTCATTCTCGATGACCTCCCGCACTAAACCTGCCAACATTTCCTCTAGTCTGTGAGCTTCAGAACGATCTTTGAAGATCACTTTCTCGATGGTTTTGATGATCCAATCGTTGAGCAATTGGCTGGAGTTTTTATACTTTTGGAAAATCTCGTCTAAACCGCCTTCGCTATCATTGATTTTGGCGATAATATTTCTCCACTCATCCTGGGCAATCCCAAATTCAGCCAGACGTTTTCGGTAGCGGTCCCCATCATCATCGTAAAAACAGCCAAAATGATAAAGATCTTTCTTCTCCTTATCGGCCATCATCTCCCAAGCCTCTCTAAAGGGCTTGATCTCCAGAATATTGCCGCTTTGTTTAACTAGCTCGATATGGGCTAAATCGAAAGCGTTCGAGCCAGGATAGTTTGACGTGAAGGTAAAATACTTCACCTTGTTTTTCTCATCCTCAACCCCGGAAACTTCTGCGGACACCATTCCGATACCCGTCAGTAGATAGCCGCCGGCCCCATCTAACTTCCATTCGATCAGGACATAAGCCGGTAAGCGTTTCTTGCGGAAAAAAGCGTTGATGCGACGGCCTTGAATTCTGATTTCTGGAACGATGGGCTGAAATAGGAGCTGAACCAAGACACTTTTTCCCCCGCCATTGGCTAAGCTAAGGAGGGCGTTTTCTCCACCGTGAAAGTTAAAGGTTTCATCCTGAATATGCCGCGAATCATTATTGTACGAAAAGTTAATAATCCGAATTCGATTGATTCTAGGCATCCAGCTCAGCTCCTTCGAAGAACCCTTTTATCTCTTCTACTCGGCTATCGTCCAGGTAGTAATTTAGCATCAAGTCATCCAGTTTCCGGGTGGGACGTAGTTCCCGATCCTCATCCACGAGTCTGAGTAGGTTTTCTCGCTCTAAGAGTCGACAAGTATTTAAGATCGTACCTGTTTTAGTTTTACGACCTCTTTCCTCGAAGTCCTGTTTGCTATCCCATAGTTCTGCAATCCTCGTAAAATTAAGGGCATAATTTTCCTCTAGCACCTTCACCTGCTCACGATCAGCCAAGGCCATGGCAAAGCGCCTGTCCAGTTCTTCAATTAACTTGCTAATTCTTAAAAACTCTCGCTGCTTGGGATTCCGATTCCGTCCACCATAAAATAAGTATAAAATGAACATGGAAATATAGCTAAGTAAGTAGGCATCCACTAGTCTAGCATCCGTTGCCACACTCTCCCGGATATCCTTCGTCGTAAAGCCCAAAACACCGTTCCCGCTATTAGGAAGCAGATAAAGCGTTCCCGCCACTTCGATGGTCTTAAAATCGAGTTCTTCTTCAAATTCGGCCAGGATTGCCCTGACTTCCACATTGCGAAATTCCAGGAAGAGATCCCCCTCAGTTTCTCGATCCAGCTGTCCCTTTTCGACTAATTTCCGATAGATCTTGAGCGCCGTTTTAATATCGCTCACTCAAAGCTCACCTCAATCCTAAAATCGCTGATAGCGATGCGCCTGCTAAACTTCCCGTCCCCGATCTGGGCCTCTATTTCTTGAGCAAATAGGTGTTCGTCCGGTTTACTAATCTCTAATTTTTTGATTCCAAATAAGTCCGGCTGTGTATATTGCATAATACGATACAGACAATAGCTGACATCAAGTTCCCCTGTGGCATTCGCGACCACATCTTCCTGCTGTGTTTTCCATTTCTTTATATCGATCACTTGGAGATCATAGAGCTTTAACATCGTCTTGAAAATCAAATCGTCTATCGTTAATTCTTTAAAGATATTTTGTTGAGTTTCGAGATCCTGAAAGAACTCGCTAAATCTAAAGGACTCCCGTTTGCGATGGGCAAACTCTAATAGGCTCCGGATAAATTCGATATTACTGTCGTTTAGTTTACTAATTCTGAGCAGTTCTTTGTCTTCACCTAATTCCTCTACGACAATACTCTGAGACCCCTCTTCTTCCTGTTTGAGTCGTGCTTGCCGTTCAAACAAGGTTAGTAAGTTAAGTGTGCGGTCCGGATTGGGCTTGAATAAGGGGTTTAATAATTGCCAGAGATAGGGAACCTTGTTTTCTTCACATTGCTCTAGGGGTTTCAAGATGACTTGTTCAAGGTCATAATAACGGGCCCTCGACAGAGCAAAGGAATCGGCAATGGTTTCCTTGTAGATTCGTGACAGACTGAGACGCTCAAGAATCAATTCCTTTTGTTCTCCAATGGTTAGATTGATATTTCGTCGGATCACAGCAATCTCTGAGCGTGCTTTCGTCATTTGCTCATCCAACGCTCCCCGAGTGTTTTCCTCTTCTTTGAGGCGTTCTTCCGAAAGCACAATCATGCCGCGAATCTCATTCATCATGCCGTACTCTTCTTCGAGTAAGGTATAGGTACTGGAGACTAAGCGTTCAAATTCTTCGATGTTCACGTCGTAAATGTTTTCTCGGACTTTCTGGACAAACTGCCTGATATCGTTCTTCTTTTGCCGGATCATCTGGACCAAGTTCGCACTTTGCCCGATGGCTTTCTTGTAATTTTTACGTTTAATCAGTTCTCTGAGTTTCAGTTCTTCTATTGTAAAACTGATTTCCTGCTCAACTTCTTTGGTTCGAAAGAGTAAGTCATACCCTTGATCCGTGAGCTGATAATTTAAGACATAGCCGCGCTGATCATCGATGAGCTTGTCATCAATCAGTCTGATCCGCAGTTGTTCCATGCCCTGGCCATACTTCATGACTGGGTAGTACCTGGCCTCACCGCCATTTTGCAGTATGTCCTTGATGATGTATTCGGTCAGCTTTCGATGGATGTCCGAGGTCAGGTTCAGAGAATAGTCTGGGAGGATCTGAGCAACAAAGTTAGCGATACTCTCCATGGTACAATCTTCGTCCTCGGTTAACGTCCTCTCCATGATGAACACAAGGACAGAAAGGATGATGTTATCTAACTGCCCAGGCTCGAACAAGCGCTCAAATTCCATTTTTCGATTGCCGCGATTGATAATGGAGTCAATCGCCGCAACCAGCTTCATCCTCTGTTCAAAGCCGTCTAGAAACTCAAGTTTTGTCGTAGCCACTCTATCGAAGCCTCGTTTCTTCTACTTTATAATCTTTGCTGCCACCTGATAATTAATAATTTCTTGAGGTATGTACTTACCCTCAGCCAACCAAGCTCCGAGGCTCTCCTCCTCAGGCAATCCCAATAAGGCGAGAAATTCTGAAAGTGGAGCACTAACTCCTCTTTGATCGAGAGATTTTGGCAGTTCAAGCGATTGACCCATTTCGAGCATAAGCCGGTACAAAGGGGAGAAGGGTTTTAGCTCGAGGGTCGGGTTGGCTTCGCGGGTACGAAAAAACAGACGGATACCCTCCCAGTCGAGATCACCAAAGTAGAGAAAGCGGGCTGCCTGTCCAGAAGAGCCAGCCTGGTCCCCTTGTCCACCTAACATAGTGGCGCTATAGTCTTCCAAGGCCCTTTGTTTAGTAATTTTATTTCCTTCACCATACAGGAGCACATTGACGACCCTGCCTGTAATGCAATTTTTGCCCGTAGCTTGCATCAGCTTTCTGAAGGTAAACCAAGTGTCTTTATTCTCGATCACTAAGATAGTCATGGGCTCGCCACGGTCATGAATATACTCAAAAAACGGTTCCGGAGTATCGTAATAATTAAGAAAGTTCTCGTCTAAGCGATTAAACTTTAGCACTTCCATAACTAAGGCCCTATGCTCATCCAACATCTTTTCCCTGCCCCACACCGAAAATGACCGTTCCTTACGGGACATGGGCATTTTTAATAAATCCTTAGCAAACCACAAATATCGACTGATCCCTTCAATAATCTCCAAGTGCTTTTTATATAATTCCGGTCTTTGCAAATAACCGGAAAGGTTTAAAACCGGATTGAGGCGACGAATCGACTCAAGGTAACCGGTATTATCAGCTTGCGGTTTGATAATTCGATATTTATTAAAGAGAGGCGGCAAGCGTCCATTGCTCTTGGCAGACTTTACTGGACTAAGAATTCCGCGCTCTACCAACCTTTCAACTTCAGTGTGAAAGAGGTCATAATCTGATTCTTGGAAGATCTGTTGTAGTTCCTGATCAGAAATCGTTTTCTTGGGATTTTTAAGAACTTGTTCGAGTCGTTTCATACCGATCTCCTCTTTCAGTCGCCCTATTCTTTGCAAATATTATCTAAGACTCACCTAAATATACCTTTTTCATATATCATTGACAACTATGCAAGCTAATATGAATCGAGATATCTAGTAGTCTTTCAACCTTTTATGAACTCGGTCAGGTGTGAAATAATCTTAGCCTACTGGCTTAAAAAGCAAAAGCAGCTAACCTTAAATAAGGTAGCTGCTGTTCTCACTGTTTATCTATTCTTTTCATCCTCTTTCATATCCCTACTATTGCCGTTTTGAGATTTCATTAGCGTTTCTGACAATCTCTACATAATTTAATTATTCTGAGGCCTTTTCTTTCTGAGCCTTTTTCTTGAGGGCCTTTTCTTGGCGTTCTTGATATATTTCCCGAATCCAAATACTTACCGGCGCCTTCCACAGTTCATTTTTGTTGGGTATATTTTTAATAAGACTTCTTGGGTTTAATCCCATCTCTTTGGCCATTTTCACAGTTTCTTCGTTAAGTCTACATTTCTTTTTTGCTTCAGCCCATTCTGCATCTTTCTTGATATTACTAGACATGCTATTTTCCTTTCTTGACCCTCTATCCTTATTTAAATACTTTTTTATATGCCGTTCGCTGTTTCAAAATCTATACACACGGCTCTCATTGAACTTTCCACCTATTTCCCCACAATTTGAGCAAGCCAATCAAATCTTTGCTGTAGCAAAGTCTTAGCAATGACTTAATTCTGCATTTTTCTGCCAAACCCTGCCCAGCAGCTGTTTCTATTTACAAGAATTCGTGTTTTTGCGCGCTCTCGACAGCATCTTAACACCTTTTCAAAAAAGGAGTTCCTTGAAGCTCAGTATCAAGAAATTACGGCTTTCATTGATCACTTATAATTTCTAACTAAAGCCGCAAGATACTTTGATTTCATCTGTTCACTAGCCATGATTTGTTTGATAGGAGGCATTTTTAAAATAGCCCCCAGGATCGCTGCCATAGCCCGGTGACTATAATGAGCCTGGTTATCAAAAATTAGATTCTGGAGTTTCCCTCTTTCGATACTCAACAACACGATTCGATGTACAGAATTTACCGGAGTAATAACCCGTTTGTTCCTGTGCTTAAGTTTGATCGATCCACGGTTACAGGCTCTGACACAAACACCGCAACCTAAGCATACTTCTTCATCCAACGTTACCTTCTTTACTACTTTATCATGTGTGACGGATTGTGAAACTACCTTTAAAGCTCCCACTGGACAGGCCAAGACACACCTTCCGCAGCCGTTGCAAAGATCTTTCCTAAGCTCAGGCAGAAAATTAGTTGTATTTATGGCATTTAAAGTGCCGAATTTCTTGATGGCCAGCAGAGCTTCGCAGCAGCAACCACAACAATTACAAATAAAGGGTAACCCTTCTTGTTCGTTTTCCCCTATTTGAACCAGATTGTGGTCGTAAGCCTTTTCAAGCAAACCCAAACATTCTGAAACGCCAACTTCCCTGGCATGGCCATATTTTATGAGGCTTGCAGCGGTAGTCCCAAAGGTCATGCATATCTCTAAGGGGGCAGCACAAGCTTGATAATTTCGCTTGTTCGTTCGTAATCCAGAATATGCAAATTATTCGCTGTGCTTAAGGCTTGTTCATTCACAAAGATTCTTCCCAGCTTTGTTTCAGTCACAAATAAATCCCGGACAAAATCCTCTTCAACATTTAAGTATTGGTAAAATAGTTCAGAAATTAAGGTCTGATCAAGGTCTTCTCGGATACGCATCAGGGAAAATTCAAAGAAACCTGCCATAGGCGGTGGTAAAAGAAAGGTTCTCTCGCCCTTCGTACTCTCAATATCAATCAATATGGCCCGAGAAGCAAGTTCTGTAAGTATCTTTTCAGTATCTTTTCAGTATCTTCTTGACTCTTTCTTAATGCTGCGCTGGCGGTCTGGATTGTGAAGGGTTTTATGGGTAACGCCGACATGACTCTCGCTTCCTTATCATTCATTAAGACACTAAGGATCTTAGATAAATATTCGGAAGGCGGAGCCCCTTGAGGAAATCGATTAAGTCGTTCGCTCAATTGATGGAATCCAGATTTTATACTTCTATGTGCCATAGGTCTCCTCATCTTAAATATTTTTAAGATGATTATATTCCAATATATAAAATAATTCCATAGTCAAAAACCATATCTATGTATTGGCTAACTTTGCAATATCCTTACACTCTAGGATTGATTTATCGTAACCTTTATTAACAGTATGAATCATGGCAATGCCCAGTTCTCTCATGGAAATTGTGTGATTTGGAATAAGATGCTTTACGACAGGATAAAGCCATGAGATGGCGCGATAATATTTATTAGTCCTTTTTAAACCCTTTGTCGGATGGATATAACCCGGACGAAACATATACGCTCTTTTGAAGGGAAGTCGTAATAGATCGTTTTCCGTTCTTCCTTTAACTCGGGCCCACATACTTCGCCCCCGCTCTGTACTATCTGTCCCATTGGGATTGAATCCTTCTGCCCGAGCTGCAAACATAGCTTTCCGATCTTTCTCAGTTAGGCGCTGATATTTATTTTCGGACACAATATATTTGGAATCGAAACGATCCCTCGGCTTTGGTCGTTCGCCCTCCGGGTAATACCCAAAACAGAGCATAGTGATCGGGAACACATACGGGGGAAGATTGAGTAGTTCTTTATGTATTTCATAATTCTCCATTATATCTCCGATATAACACGATCCAATTCCAAGAGCTTCTGCCGAAATTACAGCATTTTGGGCCGCAATTAAGGCATCGCAGCTTGCTAACAATAAACCCGCTTCATCTGGCCCAGAAAATTCCCGCTCTCGTTCTATACAAAAATCTGCAACCCCCAAATCATGATAATAATCATACCATCTCTGCAGATCTGCTAGGAAAACAATAACCAGCGGAGCTTTAGCGATAAACGGTTGATCATCACACGTCTCGCTCAAGCGCTGTTTTAAGTCTTGATCCGAGACTATAATCATCGAATACATCATCATATTCCCGGCGGTCGGCGCCCTCAATAATTGTCATAATGTCATCGTCCTTAACTGGCCAATCAGCATACTGACGCAAAGAAACTCGTTGTCTAAGTATTTCTTGTACGGAAATTTTCTCTTGTGAATCTGACATTAAATAACGCTCCTTTTCCTGCTTAGACTCCATAGCGACCAAGGTACATCATTTGTGATCGGTCTTTGTTAACCTGATACATCGAATATTTTAATTAAAATCCACCAAAGGATTGAGATTACACCTATTTGTGCAGATAATCTTTCGTATCCACCGGAAGTCCCTTGGCTTTCAAGCGCACTTCCACAATCTCTTTGACGATGGAGTAGATAAGGACAAAGAGCGGAACACCGATAATCAGTCCGATAAACCCAAAGAACTTACCACCTAAAATGATGGCAAAGAGAATCCAGAAAGAAGANNATGATCAGGAACCAGAAGGCCATGATCGGCGATTCGAAGAAGATGATGATCACCGAAGGAATGGCTCCGATGAAGGGTCCGAAGAACGGGACGATGTTAGTTACAGTAACGATAAACGTAACCAGCAGCGTGTAGGGCATATCCACTATGGTGAGGATGATGAACGTTAATAAGCCGATAATTAAGGAGTCTAGGATTTTTCCTCCCAGGAACCTACTGAAGATTCTTTGGGTGCGTCCTAAAAGCTCGAGGATTTTGTCTGCAAGCTTCACGTTGAAGACACTATAATTGACTTTCTTTGCCATACTGATGAACCGCTCTTTTTCTGCCAACATGTAGATAGAGATGATAATGCCGAGAAATAGGTTCCAGACGGAGAGGGCGGTGTGTCGAAGGAAGGAAAGCGCTATGGGGACCAGGTCCTGGGCGATGTTATTAATGAAGACCACCAACTCGTCCAAGCGTACATTGATAAAATCGACGACTTCCGGTGGTAGAAGAAGAATATCGTCCGATAGATTTTTGATGTATTCCGTCGAGGAGCGGACGTAGTCTGGGATGTTCCGGACAAGCCCGGTGATGCTAGCGAAGAGCTGCGGGAAAATGAAGGCGAGGAAGAGATACACAAGAAACCCGGAAACCAGATAAGCTAAGAGAAGGGACAGTATATGGAACCGCGATTCTCTGATTTTTTTAAGCGAGGGAATCTTTCCCAACTGCTCTTTGAAGAAGTTTAAAAAGAAGTTCACGAGATAGGCGATGACGAACCCGTAGATAAAGGGGTCGAGGGCGGAAAAATAACCCCCTAATACTCGGGTGAAGTTGTCCAGTCCCGACATGATAAGAAAGAACAGGATGCTGGACGCAATGACAATGAAGCTGTACATCGCGATGGTGGTGTATTTCCGGTTCCAATTACAATTAAATTCCACAGTACCCTCCCGTGATCCTTGTAGATTTCGTATACAAATGCGTCCACCCCTCATTAAAGACTTTGCATTTTCAGTAAGCTTACCTAAATATACCTTTTTCATATATCATTGACAATAACTACGCTGGTAAAACTCGTAAGAAGACCAATCAGTGGTCTTTGGTCCATAGGTTTTATTAATATTCACTGGCACGAATTTCATTTTAGGTAAAGACGATTTGGAATACAGCAGACTACACATTACTACCTAACAATAGAAGAACCGAGGCGAAGCCTCGGTTCTTCTATTGTTCATGTCTCAACTTCCAGTTTTTCCGGGATTTTTTGTTTCAAGTGTTTCAATGTAGTTCTCCGCAGTCAATCTGTCCCTAAATCTACTCATAATTTTAATGAACTTAACTTCTGTTATGATAAAAGCATCTACAATATCTGGGTCAAAATGAGTTCCTCTGCCCTCTAGAATGATATTTCTAGCTTCATCATGGGGCAATGCGTTTTTATAAACTCTCTTACTAATAAGTGCATCATACACATCGCTGAGTGCCATAAGCCGTCCCGATATGGGAATTTCCGTTTGGGATAAGCCTCTTGGATATCCTGTCCCATCCCATCTTTCATGGTGTGTTAAGGCAATTTCCTTCGCCAGGGTCAAGAATGAATCTTCTCCTAATTCCTTAATACCCACCATTAAGGATTCTCCACCATAAATGGTGTGTTTTTTCATTTCTTCAAATTCTTCCTCAGTCAAGCGTCCCGGTTTCAGAAGAATACTATCCCTTACCCCAACTTTACCAATATCATGTAAAGGAGCGGATTGATATAACAGCTCAATATAGTCATTGGTTAGAACTTCTTTATACTCATCCTTACCCCGCAATTCAAGTGCCAATTCTCTGATATATGCCTGGGTTCTTTTGATATGTTCCCCTGTTTCCGGGTCCCGTGTCTCTGCTACAGCTGCAAGGCAGTATATGGCAGCGGAATTCGTTCTTTCAAGAAGCTTAGTCCGTTCTTTCACTTTTTCTTCTAAATAAAGATTCTGATTTTCTAGGACGAGACGAGCCTCTTCAAATTTTAGTTGTGTTCTAACTCTAGCTTTAACCTCAACCATTTCAAAGGGTTTAGTAACATAATCAACTGCGCCTAAGAAAAAACCCTTGGTCTTCGAATCACTATCCGTAATTGCTGAAAGTAAAATAACAGGTATATGCTTTAAATTAGGATTTTTCTTGATCGCTTCTAAAACGGTATATCCATCCATCTCAGGCATCATGATATCTAATAGGATTAAATCCGGTTTTTGTTCTTCAAGTAACTCCATCGCCTCTACCCCATTAATGGCGATAATTAAATCATAATCATCCTGAAGTGCCTCAACTAGAATATCAATATTTATTTCAGTGTCATCCACTATCATAATCGTTTTTTGACTATCCATTATTGGACTCCTTTATAAGATCTATTATTTCTTCGACCATAGCCCTAGCCTCTTTAAAGCGATAGCGATCAACACGTTTCTTTATTTCGTTGATTTGTGTACTATAGCGCATATCTTTAGCATTAGCTACCAGGTCGCTCATACTATCTCTTATTTCTTTAGCACGGGCCTTTTCCAAAGCATCTAGTAATTTACTTAATGCTTCATTAACATCAAAATTAGTAACTAGAGACTTTTCCTTTGAATCCTTGATCGAAATAACCCTTTTAATCGTCTCTAATAATTCTCCATTTAAATTAGAAAGTTCCTCAAGCTTTTCACCAAAGCTCTTTTCATTATATGACATATAGTCTTCTTCAAACTGAACAATAAATCTGTTGAGCTTCATAGCTCCAATATTCCCGGTAACGCCTTTGAGACTATGAATCATTCGTTTGGCTTCGTCAGCTTGTTGATTGAGTCTCAGATCAGAAAGATCGTTTACCAAGTGGCTATAATTATCTGAGTATCTCTTTAATAAGTCATAATAAAACTCTTGTTTATTGCCTAGTCGAATTAGAGTGTTATAAAAATCTAATATCTGAATAGTTTCACTGGGAATCGCCTTAATGGATTCCCCTATATTTTCCACACTCTTTCCTAAGAGCCATTTTTCAAGGGTTTCCAGCAAAAGCTTTGGATCAATGGGTTTAGAAATATAATCATTCATACCGGACTCGATACTTTTTTCCCGATCACCACTAAGTGCATTTGCAGTCATTGCAATAATCGGCAACTCCGAACTTGAATAGGTTTTTCTAAGGATTCCTGTGGCTTTATATCCATCCATAATAGGCATTTGCACATCCATAAGAACTGCATCGAATTTATTGGCACGGACATGTTTAATGGCTTCTTCACCATTACTAGCAATACTTACCTGAATACCGACTTGCTCTAAAATATCCTTTGCAACCAATTGATTGATATCATTATCTTCAACAAGTAGCACACGTTTATCCGCAAGCGCCCTTTGATGCATAATGTGGCTTTCTTCATTTGGGACTTTATTCGCTTGACTCAATGATGTTCCTTTTAAAGCATTCATAACCGCATCAAACATTAAGGATTGATTAATCGGCTTCACTAAGAAATTCTTAACTCCCAATTGGTTTACTTGATTATAATAACTTTCACGTCCGGTAGCACTCACGAAGATAGTTTTGGGCAATGTGATTTCGGTATTAGCTATTAACCTTTTATACAATTCAAGCCCTGACAATTCAGGGAGATTAAAATCGATCACAAGAAGATCATAGTCTTCCTTTTGAAGCAGTTCAATGGCTTCAAAAGGATCTCTAAGCGCTGTGACCTCAAAGGAAAAGGAACGAAGCATTCTTTCAAGGATGATCAATGACGTTTTATTATGATCTACCACTAAGACTTTTTTTCCTTGTAAATCCGGATAGTCTGAATAACTGGGTTTAATCACATCTAAAACTTTATCAAATTGGATAACAAATTGAAAGGAAGCACCTTCACCAAAAACGCTTTCTACCCAAATCTCACCTTTCATAAGTTCTACCAGTTGCTTTGAAATGGTTAAACCAAGCCCTGTCCCACCATATTTTCTGGTCATTGAACCATCTGCCTGGGTAAACGACGTGAACAGTCTTCCGATATGCTCCTCTGGTATCCCAATCCCTGTATCGGTAACACTAAAATGGAGTTTAACTTTGTTTTCTGTTTCATCGAGAACCCTTACCGAGACATTGACTTCTCCTTGGTTCGTGAATTTTATTGCATTGGTCGTCAAATTAGATAGGATTTGTTCTAAGCGAAGTGGATCCCCGATTAATACGTCCGGAACGGCTTCCCCTATATCAAAATTAATATCAATACCCTTATTCGTAGCAGAAATTGTATATAAATTTGATACATTCTCTAGTACCTTATCGATATTAAATTCGATGTTTTCTATTTCAAGTTTCCCGGCTTCAATTTTTGAAAAATCCAGAATATCATTGATAATTCTAAGGAGTATTGTAGAGGCTCCCTCTATTTTCGAAACATAATTTTTTTGGTGATCTTTTAAATCAGATTGACCTAGCAAATGAGTAAGTCCCATAATTGCATTCATAGGTGTTCTAATTTCATGACTCATATTGGCCAGAAATTGGCTTTTTGCCTGGCTTGCTTCTTCTGCTTCTACCATAGCAGCCTTTAGCTCGACTTCGGTCCGTTTTCTTTCAGTTATATTTTGCAAAACCCCTATAAACCTTAGTATTTTTCCAGATTCATCCTTTTTTATGACTTTTCCTATGAATGAAAACCAACTATTTGGATCTTCTTTTAATCGAACCTCAGTATAAAAGTCTTCTCCTATCACCAGCGAATTATCGTCATTAATCGGGGCAAGATTCGAGAGATCTTTTCCGTATACGAAATCTTCCAATTGCCCATTGAACTGAACCCAATCGCACTCTTTGATGAGATCCTGCTGATACCCCGGCGCATTGATTAATTTAAGGAAAACGCCATTAACCACCAAGGCATTATTGGCACAATCTGAATCATATAACCCAATATGCGATGCTTCCATCGCAATTCTGAATCTATCTTCCGAAATAGCTAAACTATTAGTGACCTCTGTTAAGGCTAGGGTTCGATCTTTAACACGACACTCTAGTTCCACATTTAATTGAATCAACTCTTTTTCAGCCTTTTGACGTTCTTTGATTTCGCTGTTAAGTGCTTGTACATTCTTACGAATATTACGTGCCATTTGGTCAATGGTATTAGCAAGGATTCCAACCTCATCTTTACTAGCCTTAAGGTCCTTTGGTATCTCAATATTTGTACCATCAGAGTCCTGGATAATTTCAACCATTCGAGTTAACGGTTTTGTCATCACATTCGTCATTTTGTTAGCCGCAATGAAAATTAAAAGGCTAGCAAACAATGCACCCCCGAAAATTAAGAATAATAAAAACCTCATAGCTTCTGAAGATTCACGATTTTCTAATCCTATTGCTAAATATAAGCCCTCAGTATTAGGTATTTGAGAATAAATTAGATAATTTGTTTCCCCTTGTGGAGTAGTAATTTTCACTTCTCCTGTAGGCTTAACTGAGATTAGTTCTTTAAAATTTTTAATATCCGGTATTGGCCGTTTTTCCATATCCGGATTTATAATTTTGCCTCTTGAATCGAAAAACCAAATTTTTGTAAATTGGCTCATTTTCTCTTTTCCAAATGATCCCATTAATTGTTTAATCCGTACGCTAATGATGGTTAATCCCTTTACTTTACCCTCATTATCTATAACCTTTGTACCAATATAGATAATATAGTCACCATCCCTGTCATCAACAATAGGTTTTGATATCAAAGTAAGTTTATCTCCAGCTAATAATTCCTTCTCAAAACCAACCGACGGTTTAATATTACTGGGGTTATTATCATATTCAGCACCAGTCACCCACTTGTATTTCATGGATAGCCATACATCCTGATGTCTAATCATTTGATTGTCTATCTCTCTCTTGATACTATTAAATTCTCCTTTTTTAAGTATCTCCGAACTGGCAATGTGTTCTAACATATTGCCTTGACTATCAAACCGCTCTCCAAGATATTGTGCTTCACCATCAACAACCTGTAAACCGATATGACTAATAAGGGGTTTTACAATGTTGCCCACTTGATAATATAAAATAGCACATATTAGAATCAGAACTATAAACATAAGCAGAGTATAAGTTGCTCTTAGTTTATGTTTGAAGGATTTATTGACAAAATTCTTTTTCAAACAATACTCATCTCTTTTCTTCGTAATAAATCTCCCTAAAAGTCTTTTACTGCTTCGACAAATGCACTGCCTGTTCCTGC
>DOPS01000057.1:0-2716 GCA_003512645.1 Desulfosporosinus sp. | reverse complement strand
AGACAGGAAGTGTAATTGTACTAAAAGAGTCGAAGCTGGCAACTGACGGAGTCACATTTGGTCAATGTTGGGGTAGCACGGGAGGTTATGTATCATAAAAACTGCGCATCGAAATTATTATATTTATTGGATCCTAGGATTGCTATTATTTTTGCTAATTAATCCATCTCACGTCACTGCTGCTCCCCCTGTCATAAAAACGATCAACGTGGTTATGGATGACAACTATCCCCCTTATTCTTTTCGCAACAATCAGGGTGATTTGCAAGGAATCACGATTGACCAGTGGAAACTCTTTGAGCAAAAGACTGGGATAAAAGTGAATATCACCGGGATGACCTGGAATAAGGCCTATCAGAGTATGATGCAAGGCGACTTCGATGTCATTGATACCATCTCCTATAATGATGACAGAGTTAAGATTTTTGATTATTCAAAGCCCTATGCCACGATTGAAGTCCCCATATTCTTTCAGAAAAATATTTCCGGGATTACCGATGTCAATTCTTTAAAGGGATTTACGGTAGCCGTGAAAAAAGGGGATAACAGTATCAATGTTCTCAAAGAACATGGCATCACCAATATTAAAGAATATGATACGACCGAAGCTGTTATCCAAGCCGCTAAAGATCAGAAGGCCGTGATATTTACGCTGGGAAAAGCCCCGGCCCTCTACTATCTGTACAAACTGGGAATCCAAGATAATTTTAATTATTCAAGCGCTACCTTATACACCAGCCAATTTTTCAGAGCTATTAAAAAAGGGCATTCGGGGTTTATGCCTGCCATTAATGATGGATTTGCGCAGATTTCTGAGAGTGAATATCAGGCCATTGATAAAAAGTGGTTTGGCTTGACGAGTGCACCCTTCTATGTAAATCCCTTATTCAGAGTGATTGTGATCATTGGGGTTGCCGCTTTTCTGGTGGCCTTGGTGTTGTTTATCTGGAATAGGACGCTTCAACGGATGGTCAAGCAAAAAACCGGTGAGCTGTGGAGTGCTTTCAGCGCAATAAAACAAGTTGAAGAAGAAATCAGAGAATTAAATGCCGAGCTCGAACGCAGAGTCCTGGAAAGAACAGCCCAACTGGAGGACCTAAATAGTGAGCTTGAAGAAAGTAATGCGCTGCTTGAGGAGGAGATCGTCAAGCGTGAGAAGGTTGAAGAAGACATCCGGAAATTGAATGAGGAACTTGAAGATAAGATCAAAATGCGTACGAGTCAGCTAGATGAGCTCAATGCCGTCTTGGAACAACACAATACTTTGTTACATGAATCTCAAAAAGTAGCAGGTTTGGGGAGCTATGTTATAGATCTCCAAACGAGAGAGTTAAGGCCTTCACCAGAGGTTCATGAGATTTTTGGAGTTGATTCGACCTATCCGAACACGCTGGATGCTTTGCTGGAGATTATTCATCCAGATTGGCGAGCCAAAGCTTTCAGTTTTTCTTCTAAGAGGCAGCTTGACCAAGACCGATTCGATTATGAGTACAAAATCATCCGTTTTTCTGATCGAGAGGAACGCTGGGTGCATGGCTTTGCAAAAGTTGAGTTTGATGACCTAGGCAATGCGATTCGTTTAATTGGCATGATTCAGGATGTGACGGATACTAAGCTTTCTGCAGAGAAAATTCTTTATCTAAGCTTCCATGATCAACTGACTGGTCTCTATAACCGGCGATTTTTCGAAGAAGAGTTAAAACGACTCGATGTCAAAAGAAATTATCCCTTGACTCTTGTGATGGCAGACGTCAATGGGCTTAAGCTGATTAATGACTCCTTTGGCCATGCTACCGGAGATGAACTTCTTAAAAACGTTGCCGAAGTGCTGCGTAAAGGCTGCCGAGCAGATGATATTATTGCCCGACTCGGTGGAGATGAATTTGTTATCCTATTGCCTAAGACGGGCGCTGTTGAAACAGAGCAAATTCTCAAACGAGTTAATGCTTTAGCTACCCAGGAAAGAGTAGGTTCAGTCGAATTATCCATTTCGTTTGGCTATGAAACTAAACGGAACGAGATCAAGGATATTCATGAACTACTTAAAAAAGCCGAAGATTATATGTACAAGAGAAAACTCTTTGAAGGCCCAAGTATGCGCGGGAAAACGATCGAGACGATTATCCGAACTCTTCACGAAAAAAACAAACGAGAAGAACAGCACTCCTACCGAGTTTCTGCACTCTGTCAAAGTATGGGGGAAGCCCTTGGTTTGATGGAAGGAGAAATACAGGAACTAAAAAACGTCGGCTTACTTCATGATATAGGCAAGATCGCCATCGACGAAGAAATACTTAATAAGCCCGGAAAACTGACCAATGCTGAATGGGCTGAAATTAAACGTCATCCGGAAATCGGTTATCGTATTCTGAGTACGGTCAATGGTATGGCGGAAATGGCGGAATACGTGTTGGCTCATCATGAACGCTGGGATGGCTTAGGCTATCCGAAGGGTTTAAAGGGCGAGGAACTAGCACTTCAAACTAGGATTATTGCCATTGCCGATGCCTATGATGCCATGACAAGTGCACGAAGCTATCGAGATGCTTTACCCGATGAAGTCGCTATTGCAGAACTTCAGAAGAATGCCGGGATTCAGTTCGACCCAGAGTTAGTGAAGCTATTTATTGACAAAGTTGTCAACGCATCTTCCATACTAAAGAGGGGAAATTGACTCACTGGAGCCCTCCATTGTGGATACGCTTCGTCTAAAAGA
>DOPS01000181.1:0-10046 GCA_003512645.1 Desulfosporosinus sp. | reverse complement strand
TCGTGGCCGGCGGCCCGGAGGTGATGACGGCAGAAAATATCACTCAGGCGTATGGGGTTCCGGTAAGCGTGGAAAGGGTACGGAACCAAATGGTCGTGATCCCAAGGTGAACAATTTATTTTTAACAAATCGAAATATTTAGCAGGAATTCACGAACGGTTGTAGAATACTATGAAAAATGATATTGCAATGCAGGACCATGAAGGTGTTTGCAAAGACCATGGAGGTTAGACTTTTTATAGTCTGCTTTTTTGGTCTTTTTATTTTACTTTAAAACAAAGGGGTTTAAATAAAAATAGCCAGCTGGGAGAAGTGATACACTTTATCAGCCTTTTTCGCCTTGTTAGTGATCGGGATCATTGGGTTTGCTATCCAACGTTTTGTCCGTAAATCAGAGGGACAACATAGGAAAAGGCTCTCATTCCAGCAATCATTACAGCCAGGAAATTGAGGACATGCTTCCGCTGAAAGGAGGTTTTAACAGCAGCAGGATATAAAGAAGTCGAAGCCATTCCGCTGGAAAGTGTCCGTAATATGAATGGTGACAAGGCATGGTATATAATAATTAAAGGTATTAAAGGTGCATAAAGGTGAAGGGAGAACTAATATGAAAGTAGAGTTTCTTGATACCACAGACCATATGGTATATGGTCATGAGGGCTGGTTGGAGCCAAACACAACCCATGTCCATGAAGGCGATCCAGTGGAAATATATTTTAAATGGGGTCACAATATGCAGGTTCATGGACTTGCAAGAAAAGAGGGTTTATCCGCATATGTGATTTTGCCTGACGGACAAAAGCATCAAGTAGAGATAAAGGATTATAAACCAAGCAGCTATTTAATGAAATTTACACCGAAAGAAAAAGGATTATATCATTTTATTTGTGAAAACAAGGGTTATTATGTAATTGACAGTGAAGGAAAGCATTTGATGGGAACATTGAAGGATTATCCCGATGCTCCTAAGGCCACATCCTATACACAGTTTTCGCATCTGACAATGCTTGTTGGGCATGATTTGTCGAAGGAACAGTTATCTACATCACCGAAGCTTCCATTGGCTATTGTTCCTGAAGAGTGGAAAAAATGGAAGACAGGAGAAGATATAATTTTTACTTTATACCTTTATAAAGATGCGTTGCCGGATAATGACATTGATATGGCGCGTGCAGATGATGCAGAAAGCTCTGTGGAACAAAAGAAGATGAAGACGGATGGAGAAGGAAAGCTTAATATAAAAGTTGATAAAACAGGACAGTACCTGCTGATAGCACGTCACCGTTCACTCGAAGGCGAGACAGGGGTTTATTACGATACACAGTTTACGTATACGTATTATTACAGCGTTAAAAAATAAATACTTAGGTTTATATTTTTCGCCCCCAAAGCACGGTTATTACAATAATTATCTTGACAAAATACCGTAAATGAATATATTATGTATCAGTCAGAAAATTTAGAATAAAGTAAGATCATGAAGGTCTTGGCAAAAACCATGGAGGTTTGACTCATAAGAGTCAACTTCGTGGTTTTTTTGTTTCTTTTGAAAGGAAGGTGCATCAAGAGTAAAAAAGGCTTAATAATTCGTGCTAAAACAAGATTTATGCTCTCAACTATTGAGGAGGGGTGTGTGAATTACGGTAGCGGTGGTAATTGTACAGCAATGATCGCTATGACTATGTACTAATTATAAATTCTTAATTAGAGAGGGGAAAGGTAAAGGAATGAAACACTTCGCAAAACTCTTGGTTACTTTGTTAATTCTTACGCTAACTGCGTCATCCATGGTCGGATGTAGCAAGGAGAGCAACACGGGAGCTCAAAGTGGATCTTCAGATGTACCCCAGGAATTGACTATTGCTTACGGCATGGATACGGATGCAAAATCGATTAAAGGAATGGGAGATATGCTGCTTAAGATTTTCTCCACAGACCGCTTGGTGGAATTGATTGACGGAAAGGTGCAACCGAGTTTAGCCACTTCATGGGACATCAAGGATAATGGAAAAACAATCGTTTTCCATCTTCGTAAAGACGTCAAGTTTTCGGATGGTACACCCTTCACGGCAGAGGCCGTCAAATTCACGTATGATCGCCTGAAAAAGTTTAATAATGTCAATTGGACAGAAGTGGATAAGATGGAAAAGGTAGAGGTTATCGATCCCTATACTGTTGCCTTTCATATTGTCCCTGAGCAAGTTGGCTTTGTGGTCTTGACTTCTTTTAATGAATATCAAAGCAGTATCCTGAGCCCCAATTCAGTTGAGCCTAAGGGCGATCCTGGGGCACCCTTTTCTACCCTTATTGGTACGGGGCCTTGGAAAGTGATCGATTACAAGAAAGACCAGTACACAGTTTTTGCACCGAATGAACATTATTACGGTAAAAAAGCGACGTTGCAAAAAGTGACGGTTAAAGATATTCCCAAGGCTGAAGGACGTGTGTTGGCGTTGAAGTCCGGTGATGTGGATGTTATCGTCGATTATTATCATGGCGGGTCTGCTTATACTCCTCGAAATTTGCTTAAGTCTCTGAAAGATGACGGTTTTCAAGTTTTAAAGAAAGAAATGCCCATGACCACGGCGCTGGCGTTTAATTATAAAAAAGCTCCGTGGAATAATGTAACGCTGCGCCAGGGGATAAATTATGCTATCAATAAAGACGATTTGGCAGCCTTGTTTGACGGGTGGATTAATCCGGCTAAGGACGGACTGTTTTCTCCATCGGCACCGTTTATGAAGGAAGCGGGAGTGAAAGAGTATTCCTACAATGTCGAAGAAGCAAAGAAACTTATTAAGCAAGCAGGTTTTCCAGAAGGCTATAAGCCCAAGATGATCGTGCAGAGTCAGAACCCTGATGAGGTTAAACTGGCGGAATTGATCAAATTCCAATTGGCCCAGGTCGGAATCGATGTGCAGTTGGATGTCTTGGAAGCGGGGGTTTATACGGATAGGCAAAAAAAAGGGGATTGGGATTTACGCACCTATTATATCGGCGGACCGGGACGACGTGCCTATACCAGGTTAGACGGAAGATTTAACCCAACCGCAGCGGAGTTTGGCGGATCCGGGTATTTTAGCTCACCTCAGATAACACCGGTGCTCAATAAAGCAGTATCCTCGTTTGATGAACAAGAACGGTTAAACTCTTTTAAAACGCTATATAGCCTGTTCAAAGAGGAAGCAGGGGGAGTAGCACTTTATTACGATGCGGTTTTCGTGGTGGCCAAATCGAACATCAAGAATATTGAGTATGTGAGTTCCGAACCTCGTTTCGACAGTGTGGTCGTAGAGAAAAAGAAGTAGGAGCAGATAGTAGATAGCGGATGGCAGAAAGATGCAGATAAATAGCTGATAGGTAGCAAAATCAGGGAGGTGTGAAAATCTGGCTTATTATGTATTCAGGAGAGTCTTGCTTTTAGTTCCAGTGTTGCTAGTGATTTCATTTATCTCCTTTTCTCTAGTCTATCTCAGCCCAGGTGAACCTGCTCGTTTGATTCTGCAAAGAGAGTTGCAAGGCGAACCTAGTCAGGTACAAATTGATCAATTCAATCATGAGCATGGCTTGGACAAGCCCATGCTGGTTCAGTATACGAGTTGGTTGAAAAAAGCAGCAGTAGTTGATTTTGGTAATTCTTTGAGCACTAAAGAAAATGTTTCAGTCATCTTTAACCAAAAATTTTATGCATCAGCGAAGCTCTTTATCGTTGCCCAGCTTATTGCCTTGGCTATAGCATTGCCTCTGGGCACCTTAGTTGCACTTAAGCCCAATTCTAGATTAGATAATATCTCCAGAGCAGTGGCTTTAGCGGGTATATCGTTACCCAGCTTTTGGTTGGGGATGTTTTTGGTCTACATTTTTGCAGTTAAGCTTCATTGGTTGCCAGCGTCAGGGTATGAAAAACCAACCAATATTATTTTGCCCGCCCTAACTATGGGGATTACGGGTGCTATGGAATTGATGCGGCTCACCAGAACTAGTGTGATGGAGGTGTTGTGGCGCAACTTTGTGCGAACTGCTAAGGCCAAAGGACTGAAGGATGGAGTGATACTTACCCGACATGTACTGCGGAATGCGTTAATACCTGTGATTACGGCGTTAGGCTTACGTGTCAGCCATATGGTGGGCGGGGCAGTGATTGTAGAAATGTTATTTGCTTGGCCAGGCTTGGGCCGCTTTTTGGTCCAAGCTGCCAATGCCCGTGATGTACCGGTAATTCAGGGATTTGTTTTCATGAGTGCGCTTATTTTTGTGGGTATCAATCTGGTGCTGGATCTGTTATATGTCTTCCTTGATCCTAGGATAACCTACACAACAAAAGGAGGCTAAAGCAGGTGCTAAAAACGATCTGGTTAGGCATTGCGTTTATCGTACTGCTCGTGTTTCTGGCTTCTGTTGCACCACTTTTAACGCCCGCGGACCCGTTTCAAGTAGATATGAAAGAGAGATTGCAGGGGATCAGTTGGCAGCACCCTATGGGAACTGATCAACTAGGCAGGGACTTGTTGAGTCGAGTCATTTATGCGACTAGGACGTCCATAACGGCTTCCTTTAGCGTAGTCTTGGCTTGCCTGGCCATAGGAACAGTAGTTGGCGCAGTAGCTGGTTATTATGGCGGTATTATTGATGAATTGCTGATGCGTTTGGTGGATGTCGTGATGGCGTTCCCTTCATTTATACTTCCTATTGCCATTACCGGGATATTGGGGCCCTCCTTGGCTAATATCATCCTAGCGCTGATCCTTACTTCTTGGGTAGGATATGCCAGAATGGTGCGTAGTAGTGTTCTGGTCCTGAAAAACTTGCCCTATGTCGAGGCTGCCCGGGCCATGGGCTTTAGCACCTGGGAGATCATGAAAGACCATATTTTGCCGAATGCTGTTCATCCAGTGATTGTATATACTACGTTCAAGGCGGGCCATACTATTTTGGCGATTTGTGGCTTGAGTTTTATAGGCCTTGGGGCGCAACCACCAACGCCCGAGTGGGGCAGTATGCTGAATGAGGCCAGTTCTTTTATGGGTTCGGTGCCGCATCTTTTCATCTTTCCGGGGTTGATGATTATGATAACAGTTTTAGGTTTCAACTTATTTGGGGACGGCTTGAGGGATTTTATGGATCCCCGTCTTAGGAAGGAATTTGAATTGTAAATGGAAAAGCCGTTATTGAAAGTAAAGGACTTGGCCGTTGAATTCCAGACCAGGCAGGGTCCAGTGAGAGCAGCAAACATTATTAGTTTTGAAGTCAAGCCTAAAGAAACCTTTTGTCTTGTAGGGGAGTCAGGGTGTGGAAAAAGTGTTGTGGCCCTAGCTCTCCTAGGCTTGTTGCCGGCTAATGCTTTGGTGAGCGGTGAGGTGTGGTATAGAGAAAACAACCTTTTGCCCTACTCGGCCCCAGAACAGAGGCAGGTCAGGGGCCGAGAAATAGCCATGATCTTTGAACAACCGATGGGATGTTTAAATCCAGTCATGAGCATCGGTGAGCAAATAATGGAAGCTTATGGAGTCAATAGAGTGTGTTCCAAGCAGGAAGTTCGTGTCGGTGCTAAGCGGCTCATCGAAGAGGTGGGCATATCGTCACGACGTTTTAGAGATTATCCCCATGAACTGAGTGGCGGCATGCAGCAGCGGGTCATGATTGCCATGGCTTTGGCTTGTCAGCCCAGATTGCTCATTGCAGACGAACCAACGACGTCTTTGGATGTGACGGTTCAATATCAGATCATCCAATTACTGCGTGAGTTAAAAGAACGCTATGATATGTCGTTGCTGCTGATCACCCATGATTTGGGGGTTGTGGCGGAAATGGGCGATCAAGTGGCCGTGATGTATGCTGGAGATTTATTGGAAATTACGAATGTTCATGATTTCTTCTTTACCCCAGGACATCCCTATTCCAGGGCGTTAATTAAGGTAGTAGAAGGTAACTCTCTAAATCCTATTCATGGAAATGTTCCCAATCTTACAGATCGATTACAGGGGTGTCCTTTTTATGCCAGATGCCCTGATGCGATCACCCTGTGCAGGGAAATACGGCCCCAAGCTAGTTATATAAACAATAAGATGGAGAGGTGCCATCTTGTCCAATTTGATACAAGCCGAAAGGCTAACTAAATACTATTATCCTAAAAGTGATTTGATGTTTTGGGCACGCCAGCCTGTGAAGGCGGTCGATGATCTTTCTTTCTCTATTGCTGAAGGGGAGAGTTTTGGACTAGTCGGGGAAAGTGGGTGCGGCAAATCGACGGTGGGTAGGCTACTTCTGCGCCTTTCAGAACTGACAGAGGGAAACGTGTATTATAAGGGAACGGATCTTTACTCCCTCTCGAATAAAAAAATGAAAAATTTACGTATCAAGTTGCAGCCCATCTTTCAAGATGCCGATAATTCTTTAGATCCCAGATACACAGTATCTCGCCTGCTGGCAGAGCCGTTCAAACGATGTCAGGGAAGTCAACGTGACAGTGAACAAAGGATCAGTCAGTTGCTTGAACTGGTTAATCTGGGCCCAGAATTACTGGAAAGGCATCCGCATGAGCTCTCAGGAGGACAACGGCAAAGAGTAGGCTTGGCAAGGGCGTTAGCTTTAGAACCGGAGTTTATCGTGGCAGATGAACCAGCGGCCTCGCTGGACTTGTCCGTTCAAGCTCAGGTGCTTGATTTGCTGAAAACTATGCAGGAAGGGAAAGGGATCGGGCTACTGTATATCTCACATAATCTCAGAATTGTTCGGGTAATGACCCAGCGGATGGCCGTTATGTATCTGGGTAAGTTTATGGAAGTGGGAGAGACGGAGAGTATTTTTAAGAATCCCTTACACCCTTACACCAAGCTATTGATCTCTTCACTGCCTATCCTTGACCCGTCAAAGCGGAAAAGCAAGCTCAATTTGGCAGTTAGTGAACCCCCTAATCCGTTTGCCCTGCCTCAGGGATGTCGATTTCATCCTCGTTGTCCAGAATGTAAGCCCATTTGTGAAGTGGAGAATCCTAAACTTCTCCCGATAGGAGAGGGAAGAAAATTAGCCTGCCATCTTATTCGGTAAACTGTTGTTAATTATGGATCAAATCGAAATAATTCAGGAGGGGTTTAAGATGAGCGAAGTTATAGAAAATATTGAAGAGCGCTGGAATACCCATGCCAAAAGTTATGATGAACGGCATCATGGCCATCTTAGTGAAGAAGATGCTAAACTATGGGAGAGTACTTTAAAAACACATCTAGGTCAGGATCAGGGTATCGAAATCTTAGACGTGGGGACAGGAACAGGCTTTTTGATTTTGAAAGCTGCCGAACTAGGATATAAGTGTACGGGAGTGGACATCTCGGAAGGGATGATGACCATTGCCAAGCAGCACGCCGCTGAAAAAGGGTTGGATATAAACTTTAGTAAAGGCGTTGTCGAACAATTGCCATTCCCAGATAACAGTAAGGATGTCATTATGAACCGCAGTGTGATGTGGACGCTGCTTCAGCCGGATGTGGCTTTGAAGGAATGGCGGAGGGTACTAAAACAAGGAGGTGTGCTGTTGTGCTTCTGTTCGATAGGTGAGGGGATAGATGGCAACAACCACTACAGCCAGGAAATTGAAGACATGCTGCCATTAAAAGGTGCCCCCAAAGAAATGTTCATAGCTGCTCTTGAAAATGCTGGTTTTAGGGAAGTGCAAGGAATAATTCTTGAGGGAATAAAAGACAAGCATGGCGATAAAGACTGGTATGCGATTAAAGGGAAAAAATTGTAAGGGAATCAGAACTACTCAAAGATAATTCTATCTTACAAGTCACGAACAAACTGTCGTGATCCTAAGGTGAGGAGGGTTTTGGCAGAGCAAAAACCATGAAACTGACTCAGTAGAATCAGCTTCATGGTTTTCTTTTTTTAAGGAGTCAGTTGTCTTATTTTTGAGATTAGACCTTCCAAAAAATCCAGGCAGTTTTCGTCCGAACTTTCTCCATCACAAATCCATTGATAGAGATCTTATCGAGATAGCTCCTTATTAAAGCGTTTTTCTCATCGCATAAGTTATTCACCGTTTCAAAGAGCGTACCATAATAAATACAAGCTTCTTCGACCGTTCGACATGTTCTCGATCCGTATCAGCATAGGCAATACTGGGATAATATCCAGTTAGCCAAAGGATGTTAAAAATGCTGTAAATTGTATTGCTGTAAAATTTTACGCCTTTAAGCTTAAGAATATCCGCGCGAATAATGTCTTGAACAGAGTCGGTACGATCAACAAAATTGGACAAAAAGCAGTATCCTTTACTTGCATTGATCATCTTCTCTAATGTGATTAGATCATGGATCCCAGGGCTATTGATTGCGGTAACCAGGTCATACTTTTTTCTCCAGTCGTATTCTTCAAGGCTAACCTCATCCCAGTTCAAGTTTCTGAACAAGACATTGGTGAGGTTCTCGGATTTGGCATTCTTCACCGCATAGTCTAACATTTTATCGGATATGTCTTATGTCCAAGACGCTACTATCCTCGACAAGAAGGTTATTATGTGACAAAAATTCAACGATTTTGCGAATGCGCTCATCAGGACTGCCTTGACAAACTAACTTATTAAACTCATCCGCCCTGTTGTCCCAAAACGACTTACCGGATGCTTTGGCAGCCTTTCCCTCGCTCCAAAGATGAGTAAAATATGGAATGTCCATCCCTTTACCATCCCCTCGAATAATCTTTGAAGCAGTCTAGGCATACTTTTTTCCCGTCATTGATTCGAAGCTTATGCTCTGGAGCACCTTCCCCGCAAATTTCATAAACTACTGTGGTAAATAGTCTTGCCTTTTCGGACAGCTCAAACGTCGGCTTCGAGAAATTAAAGAGTTGCTCAACAGGTGAGTTCAGTATGTAGTCCTGACGCTGCTGGCGGTCCATTTCCCCGTTGAGGGGCTTTATGATCATTCTTAGGCTTTCGCCGGTGGACTTGTTATAAAAGCTGAAGGCCATTTTGCCTGTGCCTTTATATTTGCGACTATTTCAGAAACAGAAATGAGGACTCATTAATCGTTGCAATAAACAAATTTATTCGATCCCTTCCTAGAGAGGCCGGACTTTTAGCGGGTTTTTTATATATGTGTTTGTCTGGCAGCGAGAGAGATTCGGGGGAACATGTTGTGCGACACGTTTCTAGGTCAATAAAAGCCTAGACATTGGTAGAAATACTGATAGAACTAACATCTCAATGAATCAAATGATAGGGTAACGCCTTGAAGGGTTCACTTTAATACTCCGACAGGTATGGAAATAGATAAGTATAGAAATGTCTGAAGCACGGTAAAGTCGCATGAGTTTTGCCCTGTTTTGCAAGAAATGGGAAACATGTCCAGAGGTGGATGGTGCAGTCTAAGGAAATATTGTGATATAAGGAAGTAATTTTAGATTGATGGAACGCCGTATGCTTGGAAACCGTGCGCCATGTCGTGCGCAGCAAGAATTGTCTGGTTACCAGACCAATGTCCTTGGAATTACGTTGAGAACAACGCCTAACCTGAATCTGAAAGGAAGAGGGAAAAACAGCATGGTGGTAAAGCGTGGATGAATCGAAGATGGTGTAGAAGCAGGTCACGCAAGTTCTGCTCGATATGGTTAAAAGCTACACTGCCTAAACCTGAATGACCAGGGATGGAACTGCACATCTAGGGATACACCGTCTAAATACTCCCTACTTATCGCATATTCGAATCCGAGTTTTGTTCGAAGAAATCTAGGGCGATAAGCCATTGAACAATGAGTTCAAGTAAGGTCATGAGTGGGAACCTAAGTCGAGCTAATACGTTCTTCCTGCGCAAAACGTGGGATTGCCTAACGGGGGAGACCCCTATGGTAACGGAGTTTTCATAGTATCCAAAGTGGCGGTCGTAATGACGGTTGCACAGGCGGACTTTAATATGTGCCGCTGGATCGCTTATACCGCCAAAAGGGTAACCAAGTAAGCGGGAGATCAGGAGAAGGAAGACAGGTGGTTACGATATCAATCGCTTGGAGGTATGCGGAATGCAGAAGGCCGAAAAAGTATTGGATATCAT
>DOPS01000018.1:0-32812 GCA_003512645.1 Desulfosporosinus sp. | reverse complement strand
GATGCAATCTCTCCACCAGCACCCGGCAAAATGCCTACAAATGAACCAATGACGGAGGAACGCAATAAATTAGCCTTTGTCTTCTTCCATAGTATCTTTGCCGTACGCAGAGTTGCACCTTTTTTGCCTTTATATGCTGCAATAAATTTTTTTTTGCTCCCAACTAGGATAATAACCTGAGAAAAGGAGAAAAGACCAATCATGGCTGGGATCACTTCAATACCCTGAACTAAAGAATACGAACCAAACGTAAAACGAGGTAACCCTTCAAGGGGGTCAAGGCCAATGGTACTAATGGTCATACCCAAAGCACCAGATATTAATCCTTTCACTACGTTACCCTGAGACATGGCGGCAATCGTACTAAGTCCGAAGATACAGAGCCAGAAAAATTCCGGTGCTCCGAATTTGAGTGCCAATTGTGCCATTGGAGCAGCTAGGAACAAAAGAAACAAAGTCCCTATCACTCCACCGAAAGCAGAAGCTAATAAGGAAGCATTTAAAGCACCTTCAGCGTCCCCTTTTTGAGTCATTGGCCAACCGTCAAAAGTAGTTGCCACTGAAGAAGGGGTACCCGGAGTGTTAATTAAAATCGCAGAATTAGAACCCCCATAGATTGCTCCGGAATAGATTGCCCCGAGCATAACCAAGCCACTAATTGGATTCATGGCAAAGGTAATCGGAACCATCAAAGCTACTCCCATGGTGGCCGTAAGACCGGGGAGCGCACCAATGATGATACCTCCAGTAAGACCGGCGATTATGAGTAAGAAATTAAAGGGTATAAAACTGTTTACAAACCCTTGTATAATGTGTTCGAGCATATTTCCAGCCTCCCTTTACAAATAGGAGGGGCAGGTGACCAGTCTGCCCCGTCCCCCTGTCAATTTGCTAAACTGATAGTTCTATTACTTGAGCAAATTAAACTTGGTTAAGAGGTTTTTATTGTACTCTTGTTGTTCATGAACATACTTATCAAACTCTTCCCCTGACATATTGTCAGTAGGCTGTCCGGCTTTTTTCATGTCTGCAAGATATTCTGGATCCTCTTGAATTTTCTTAAAGGAGTCGCGGAGGAATTTCACTTTTTCAGGATCCGTACCTTTTGGTACTGCAAATCCACGTCGAATATCGGATACTAGATCAAGTCCAGTTTCTTTGAGAGTTGGAACGTCGGGTAAGAAATCATTACGCTTTTCAGATGCGATTCCTAATATACTCATATTTTCCATACTGCGCATGACATCATTGACGTTACCGATCATAAGATCGATTTCTTTACCAAGAAGCGCTGCGTTTTGATCGGCTGCACCTTTGTAAACAACCTGGGTAACTTCAATACCTGTTTTGTCTTTAAGGTCAAGCAGCATCATATGATGACCGGTAAACGTACCGACAATACCTACTTTAAGCTTGTTAGGATTGGCTTTGGCAAAATCAATGGCTTCTTTCCAGGTTTTAAACTGACTACTTTTCTCAACCGCTAAAACTTGAGGATCAGTCACTACCTGAGAAATATACGCGAAATCATCAATACTAAATTGGGCCCCTTGTGCCATAGGTTGAAGAATCATGTGGGGTACATTTAAACCACCGAGAGTATAACCGTCGGGTTCAGCCTGAGCGATGGCACCAAAACCGATTGCTCCGCCGGCACCAGCCTTGTAGTTAAATACCCATGGTTGTTCAGGAACATATTTATTCCAGTACTTTTGCATAAGGCGCGCTTGGATATCACTGGAACCGCCGGCACTAAAGGCAATGACCATATTTAGTGGCTTAGTAGGGTACTTTTCTTTAACAACTGTCGATTTTTGACCACATCCTGTTAAAATAAGGGCTAAAACTAAGACCATGCCTACAATCGAAACCAAAATCTTGTTTTTCTTCATCACTTCTAACTCCCCTTTTTTTATAATTTTTTCTAATCCTATTGTTTTATACCTACCTTCAGTAGATAAACACCTCTATGTAAGATAGATATAAGGTTAACATTTACGTTCCTCCTGGATCCCTCGTTTAAGGTCTTGCATTCAAATATTATTAATAATAGGTATCATTGAAGATGCATATGGCAAGACGGCTACCTCCGGAGAAGTATAATTAGGCAGAGCCATATCTAATGCTTCTTGCAATGAAGAAGCAACTTCTACCATCAAAGTTTTAGCAAGTGTAGGAGAAATCTGATCGGAAACAATAATTGTTCTAGCTTTTACTAATGTTCGTGCCCAAAGGTAAGCTTTATGAGGCCCTATCACAAACTCTTTGGATGAAATTGATTCCACCACTTCACGAGGGGTTTTATGCAACGCCATTTCCTGTTCAAAGCTTTCTTCCCCTGACCCTTCGATACACTGTGCAACTAGAATAATGGTTCCGCCTTCTTTAACGATCTGAGAGGCAGGAGTTAGTGCCTTCTGCGCTTGGTAAAGATTTAAGTCTTTTGGAAACCCTCCCGGTGAGGCAATCACTACATCGGCTGGATTCATAGGCACTCCGAAAATCCCTTTGGCATATTCCGCTCCTTGACGATGAGCCTCAACCGGATGTCCGGCAACTGCATTCACCACCTGTTTCTTATCATTAAGAATAACATTGACAACCATATCAACGCCAACTATTGTCCCGATATCTTCTAAGTCCAGACGAGCCGGATTATCTTCTAAACGACCTAATTCTGCCCCAGGGCTAAATAACCGAGCGTGATTACCGGTGATTGTAGGACGGCCTCCTAAACCAATAACAGCTCCTTTAACTCCTGCTGTAAAGCCCATAAACTGATGAGCATCAATCATTCCAGTTACAATACGGTAATCGGCTTGGTTAAAATATTTATTGACATGTACTGGAGTTCCCTGTGCAGAAGTCCCTAAAAATGTTAACATTTCCTCATTATCCGCATCATGGGCAACAATATTTTTAATCCGTCCTAATAATTCTTCTCCTAAAATATACTTTAAATCCTCAGGTGTAGCTGGGCGATGTAATCCTCCACCTACAAGAATAATTATCCGGTCTTCAGTTATTCCCAATTGATTTAACCACGCAAAAAGTTCTTCTAAAATCAATCGGCTTGGCACCGGACGTGTAAGATCACTTACAGCGATAGCAATTTTATGAGCCTTGAGCAGTTTATCTTGATTAATATCTCCGATTAAATTTTCTATAGCTAAACGGATCTGCGATGATGGGTCTAGCTCTGGTACAACCTGACGTAGTTTTCCATACATGCATTGTACTGATTCGGGTACATTACAAGACTGTTTTTCTCGTCCATAAGGAACCTCAATTTCCATACTTTTCCCCTTCCAAAAAAGGCGATCATTACTATTGATTGTTTTTTTTAGTACATGACAGAGATTAGAAAGGGGTTTAAGATTTAATAGTCACTCAATTAAATCTTAAACCCCAGGACTCAAACAGCGTACATTTAATCCTCACCTCATAGAATAACCCTCATTTTAGGAAAGTATTAATTACGCGCTTGGATAGAGTCGTGTCAGAACAAATTCTTTATGGTTCAAGGCTTCTGCATCCGTCAAGCGACCGCGTGCAGTTTTCACGATACACTCCATCACTTTATCAGCTGCTTGTTCCATGTTTATTTCACGGGACAGTACTCCACTAATGTTCACATCGATATGCTCAGACATATTGATGCAAGTATTCGGATTAGCGGACATCTTGACCACGGGCTCGATGGGATTCCCAACGATATTACCTTGTCCTGTGATAAAGATGTGTAAAGTTGCGCCAGCAGCCATCATACTCGTAACACACTCAGCTGCCGCTGAGGAAGTATCCATGAAGTAGCGTCCTGGTACGGTCGGCTCTTCACAGGGAGCAAGCACTCCGATGATCGGGGTCTTTCCTGCTTTTGTGATATTGCCAAGTGCTTTTTCCTCGATAGTCGTTAAACCACCAGCAATATTACCTTGAGTCGGCTGAGTTCCCAAAAGATCAGCACCCTTGGACTCGATGAGATCCATATAGTCTTTATGAATCTTAAGAAATTTCGCTCCGAGTTCAGGAGTTGCGAAGTGTTTGGCAAGAATGTGCTCAGCGCCCGTTGTTTCCGGAGTTTCACCAAAGATTACAGTGCCACCCATTTCAACTAAGCGGTCTCCAACAACTCCCGCTGTTGGGTTACTAGCCAAGCCAGTAGTCGTATCAGACTCACCGCATTTGAAGCTGACGACCAGATCTTTGAGCTCACACTCTACTTTTTCTAAGGAAGTAGCATATTGGACAAACTCATGAGCTTTGCGGGAAGCTCTTTCGATCGTTTTCAGATCGCCATACCCTTCGATACCGAAATACGCTACAGGTTTACCCGTCTCAGCAATTCCATCAGCAATTAGCTTAGCCCAGTTCGGTTCGATTCCGATGATCACGACAGCTGCAACGTTCGGGTTGCGTCCAGCACCAATTAAGGTTTTGAAGTGCAACTCTAGATCAGCACCAAATTGAAGGCGTCCATAAGGATGGGGAATTGCCAATGTTCCAGCTATATTGTGTTCCACTGCCAAACAAGAAGAATTGGATAAATCATCCACTGGGATAATTAGCACATGGTTGCGGATGCCGATACGACCATTATCTCTCTTATATCCTAAAATCTTAGTTTCCATAATCCCACCTCGCAGTTCTTAAGTTATGTGTGTGTACCCAATCGCCGATTTTAACATCTGCGGTTGCAACGCCTATGTTCTCACCATATTTAAGGATAGTTTCACCCTTCGTAATCCCTTGAAGTGCGATTTTGTGACCGAGCGGAATATCGTGGTTTGACTTCACGTGATATTCTTTACCACTATGGAGTTCAACCCCTAGTACTTCTTCGCCAGCTTGAATGTCTTGGATAGCAACGCCTACGTAGTCGCCATCATTGTGAACTAAAAATTTGTGGCTGCTCATGATAACCCTCCTCTTTTAAGATTTAACCACTCCTCACGCATTGTTTCCCCATTTTTTCAATGCAATAGTGGTATGTTGTATGTGGTATTACCATGAATAAATACTAACTCTTTTCTTTCCTTTTGTCAACAGGACATAAAAAAAGATTTACCTATTTCAATCCATCCAATAGAAATAAGTAAATCTTTTTCTTAAGTATTTTTCTAACCTATTCCCAGTCCTGCGGAGCATGAGCAACAGATTGAATAGCTTCTTTAACATTCGCTAAATGACTCAGCATTCTTTGATGTGCTAATTCCGAATCTCTTTGATTAATGGCTTCAACAATTGATTCATGATCCAGAACGGATAAACGTTGTCGCCCTGGAACCATTAGCACTCTGGCTCTATTTTCTCCGAGTAAATCTAATAGGTTTACCATCAGTCTCATCAGGACCCGATTACCTGCAGCCTCCACGATCTTCAAGTGAAATTCTGCATCAAGTAAAGCGAGTTTCGACTCACTCGTATCCCCTAATTCTTTTCCTTTACGAACAATATGCTCTAGTTGCTGAATATCCTGTTCGCTCGCGTTCTGAGTACACCAAATCACTGCTTGGCTTTCTATAACTTCCCGGACCTGAAATAGCTCTTCAACGGTCCCCCGTGAGATTTGAAGTAGGGAAGCTAATCGTGAGACATCTTCCTCTCCATCCACTTCGTTAATATAAGCCCCCATACCATGCCGGATCGTTACTACACCTAACCCAACCAGCATTTTTAGAGCGTCCCGGATCACTGTCCGACTCACAGAAAACATGATGCACATTTCGCGTTCGGGAGGTAACTTATCACCCGGCTTAAGTTCGCCGTTATTAATTACTTGCATAATCTGATTTACAATGCTTTCGGATAGGTTACCATAAAATTTAACGGGTTCAAACATAAGCGTCCACCGACCTTACTTTTAATACAATGGTATTATATCATACCCAGTCAACATATGTTTGGTACTAGGTACTCAAGGCAAAAATTCAACACTCCACGTTTGGGTTACGCTATTATTCCTGTCAAAACGCCTTAAAATATACAAAGGTCTGGCTGCTACCCTCAAAAGGTAATCAGTTAGACTCTCTTGTTTTAACTTAAACATCTATTCCCTTGCGGGCTGATTCACTCGCCGAAGTTAGTAGCTCATGAGTAAAAAGTTGTTCCGTGAAAACTTCCACTGCCTTAGACTGTTCATGGTTCTTTGATGTTATTAACGAAAAATAACGTGTTAAACGCTTCCCTTTTATCCGAATAGCCGTAAGTTCTCTAGCCTTTAATTCTTTGCGGACGATCCAATTGGAGACAAGGGCAATTCCTAGCCCAGCTATCACTGCTTGCTTGACAGCTTGACCGCTTCCCAAAATATATGATTTTTTAACCTGAATTCCTCGATCTTTAATTAGCTTGTCGCTGAAGGCACGAGTTCCGGAGCCGCTTTCTCTCAAAATCCATACTTGATCCTGCAGATGATCCGCGGTAACGATTGGCAGTCTAGCCAAGGCATGTTGATTAGGCACCACTAAAATAATCTCATCCTCCATTAACGGACGGATAATAAGGTCTGAATGACTGACTTCTCCTTCCACAAGGGCAAGGTCCAAATGGTTAGCTCGAACTGCATGACTAATCTCTTCCGTATTGGCGATTAACGTTTCAATCCCTACTTTCGGAAATTGAGCCGCGAATTCAGTCAATACAAAGGGTAAAATATACTCTCCAATCGTATTGCTTGCCCCAACTTTCAATCCCCCTGTGACCACATTCGATAACAAATCAATTTCCTCTTTGGCCTTATCATATAAAAGCAAGATGTTCTTAGCATATCCATAGAAAATCTCGCCTGATTGAGTAAGTTCCAAATGTTTTGGCGAACGATTAATAAGTTTTGTGCCAAGTTCATTTTCTAAATTCCGAATTTGTAAACTCACACTGGGTTGGGATATATATAGTTCTTCAGCAGCACGGGAGAAATTCTTGAGCTCCACGACTGAAATAAAGATTTTTAAGGGATCGGTGATCATTGACTACACCTCTAGTTTCTAATATCCGGCCAAATAGATTCGTATAATGATACTTCTTTTCCTACAATTCCGCAACGTCCTAAACCCTTTTACAATACCCCTTTTTCCAGACGAATATCCTTTTAAAGCCTAGACTCATCATGACCGCCGCCACAATCAGCCAAACAGCAGTGTCTCAAGAACATCCCTTCCGATAGGTTTTACCTCTCGATGCTGTCTTTCATTCCGAGATGTACGCTGGCAAGTTTAAAGGCTTTTGGAAGGGCTAGGATATTAGGGTTGCTTCCTACATATTTGTTGGCATCCATTAATGCTTCTTCAAAAGTAGCTCTCGTTTTCATTCCCATACTGCGGGCATAGCCTGGTTCATAAGCGCCAACGATATAGAGAGCGGAACAATGTTGTTCTACTATATGTCCGCAGGATATCATTGAGAAGGCATGATAAGGGTGGTAGCCATAATTGAAACGATATTTATCAATATATTCTTGATTATTTGCAAAATACTCACCGTACTTTTCAAGGTCAGGAAGTGTATTGTGGTAGTTTTTTTGGAAAAGGTCATACACCGCCCTGTAGGACGGAAATTCCTCATCATGAAAATAACCATTGCAGATTGATGAGCAGATTACCACACAGTTATCCTTCAATATCCTCTTATGTCTGATTATTTGTGCTGATATGGCCTGCATCATGAAAATCGGGTTGGTCCCCATTCCGTTTCCATAATGGAAGGCCTGAGGCATACCCAAAATCATCATATCATATTTCTTCTCAGCCCAAGGTACATAAGTCCTTTTGTCGGCAATTTCCCATGACAAGGGCTGTATTTCACCAGCATACCCCGTAAAAACCGCAATTTGTCTCTGGTATGTATCCAGCACAGCATCACAAGTAAAGAATTTTTTTCCATACATTTTTCCATATATCGTCCAATGGAATCAAACTTTCTGCGCATCAAGCTATGGTTGTTTACTGGAGTAAAGTCAGACCTATGCATCACATGAGGGACATGGTGTGAAGCAATAGACTTCCAATGTGTAATACCGGTAGCACAGTGCTTATATCCACCAGAGTAACCGCCATATGGGTTACCCAGAACGTGCCCAATCAGCACGGCTAGGTCAGATTCAAAAACCTCTCTATTCATGATTACCGGGTTACCCATTTCGTCATGACCAAGGTCAACTAGCTTACTCCAGTCCTCACTGTCATGATTGACGATCTGATTAGTCCACCAAAACTCATTGAATACCGTTTCACCTAAGAGGCTTTTGATTTCCTCCCTGGTATTTTTCCGATGTAAGCCGTTACTGCAAATAAGTTTTATATCTTTTTTTTCAACTCCGGCCTTGAGAAATTCCTCAATGATTATAGGGATTGATATCTTTCTGTGAGAGGTTTCTTGGACACCTCCCTTGACCCTATCCGGAAATACGATTGTAACCTTTGACCCTTTTTGTACTTGTCGGGAAATGGATGGAACCCCTATCGGATTAAGTATCGATTTTATTGTTTCTTCCTCAATGTTCTTAAGGTATTGTGGGTCTGCAACTGTTTCCCCAGGTATAAACACGTCCGTATTATCCGGTAAATTGGCTTCCATCAAACCTTGTCCGTATTCAAATGCAATTTTCACTGTGATTTGACCTCCCTCAAGAAACTTTTTTTACTCATTGCTTATTCAAGGTATTTGGAGATTATTTTCTTTAACTCTTCAGGATAAAATCCTATCTCACCCGTAAATCTTGTAAGAGCAACTAAACCGCCGTCAATAGTGTCTATCTTAGAGATAAGCCCGGCGTTCTCTTCTTTTAAGCCACCACCATATACAACTGGAGGCACAAAATTAAATTCTTTTGCAATAATCTCTTTAATATAAGCTGACACAAAGGCAATATATTCACTTCCCGGGGGTGTTTTTCCCGGTCCAATGGCCCAGATTGGCTCATAGCCGATAACCAGGTTACCATCCAGTTGAGCTTTATCAAACCCTGTTAATACGTTTAGCAACTGCTCTTTCAGGACTGCCTTGATTCGAGGCTTTTGCTGAACGAAATCTCCGTCACCTTTATCCTCAGCAGTTTCACCGATGCAAAACAAGACTTTTAATCCCCTGTTTATGGCACACTTCAGTTCTTGATTTAGTATTGTATCAACTGCAGCCTTGACAGTTTGTCGCCCAAGGTTGCTATCTAAACTCTTAGGATCATAGGTGATTATTATCCCCATCTTATCTTTTCTCTCTTCAGAATGCCCTATCATCGTCCAACTGCAGTTTAGACTTTTGGCTATAACAGCAGGCCTGTTGGTACTAAAAGCCCCGAAGTTACCACCTACTACGACATCTTCCCTGTAAACCCCCTGACACCCTACTGCTATGGCTTTCCTATCCGCTTCAGGGTAGGTTTGCAGACGTTTTACGGCACTAACAATCAAAGACTCTGGAAACATGAACGATATCAATACACCTTCAAGTTTACCAATTTCATAGTTTATACACTCGTCTAGAATCCATTCAATCCATTCATCTCCTTTTTCATAGGGACAAACTCCTCCCAAACTTTTAGGGACATCAAAACGTTTAAAATTGATGAATATTTGTTTCATAGTTACCTCCTCTAAGTTCTATTCCTCAATAAAGACCTACCTCTAAATTCATCGCGCAAAATTAACACCTGTTCCGAATAACATGAGCTTTTCCCGCACAGTCTGAGCTAGTTTCTCCTCACCAACCTTAATATGGCTAACAAAATCCTCTAACACCTGATTTAAAGATAGTGAGTCTGCCACTCCACTCATAAATGCCCTGCGCAATTCTGTATCAACATTTATCTTTGTAATACCTGCTTTAATTGCCTGCCTGATAGCGTCATCCGATAGCCCAGAGCCACCATGCATAACCAGCGGTATATTTACAGCAGCCCGGATAGCCTCAATGCGTGTATAATCAAGCTTTGGAGTTTCATGATACCAACCATGAGCTGTTCCGATTGACACCGCTAACCAATCAGTTCCTGTCAACTCCGTAAATTCCTTCGCTTCTTCCGGAGTTGTCAAATAAGCTTCGTTCTCACGTACTTGAATGTCATCCTCTACACCAGCAATCTTTCCTATTTCTGCTTCAACAACCACATCCTTTACTTGGGCCATGGCAACAACTCTTCTTGTATTTGCGATATTATCTTCCCATGATAAAGCAGATCCGTCATACATAACTGAATCAAACCCTTCTTCAATAGCCTTTTGGATTTGATCTAGGTTCCGGCTGTGATCTAGATGCAGATATACCGGAATCTCATATATGTCTTCATAAGTTCTGGCAATGTTAACCAGGACTTTCATGTCGAGATGCTGAAGGGGCTTTTGACCAAACATCAAGAGTACCGGAACAGCTAGTTCCTTTGATACATTAAGAACTGTTTTGATCATTTCTGCATTTTGAACAGTAAAAGCTGCTAGCCCATAACTTTTTTCACGCGCTTCGAGCATCACATTCCGAACATGCTTATTCATCATAATTCCTCCATTAATTTTTCTTATCCAATAACAATCTGGTAAGCACATCTAAATTCCTGTTCCTGTGCCAAAAAATGTATACCTTCTTTCTCTGAAATCTGCTTACTTTCTCCAGCACTATCAGGTATTCCGTACCAAGGCTCAATACAAACAAAAGGCGCGCCCTCCGGTTTGGTCCAGATGCCAATATAAGGAAAACCCTCAAAATGAACGGTTACGGATTTACCAGATTTCCGGCCTCTAAGAGTGACATATTGGGATTGTAAATTCTTGAAAATCAAAACGTCTCTAAACAGTTCTTGTGATAGCGGTAGGATGTTGTCTCCCTGCAATAACAATTCCGTCTGCCCTGATACTAAGCCCTCGTCAGTAAAATAGCGTTTAGCTGTTTCGGCTTTTTCAAAGACCAGGTCGTAGTCATCAAGCATTTCATCGGTTAATAGTGGGCAATTAAAGCCTGTGTGAGCCCCAATAGAGAAATATATGGGTTTGTCGTCCACATTTTTAACAACGTATTCTATGGTGACACCGCTTCCAACTAGCGTGTAACTGATATCAAGTTGGAATTTAAAAGGAAACTTAGCAAGGGTGGTTTTGTCATAATTAAGACGGTATACAACTCGGTCGGTTGCCGACTCAATTTCCTGGAACTCCATGTCTCTGGCAAATCCGTGCACGGTAAGACAATACGCGTTGTCACCTACTTGATATTGGTTATTAACTAGTTTGCCAACAATCGGAAAACACACCGGAGCATGCCAAGCCCAATATTTAGAATCCGCTTGCCAGATATATTCCGTTCCGTCATGTTTTGATATAAGGCTATGCATTTCGGCACCCTTTGATTTAACTGCAACCGATACAAATTCATTTTCCAGTTTAGACATCCAATTTTGCCTCACTTTATAAAATTTTATCCTGATTCTAGCCTTAAAAGCTTAGCTCATAAGCAAAAAAGGATGCAGTAGTTACTGCACCCGAGAGCTGAGAGCGATTAGTCGAGTCGACTGATCGCTCTTCGCCCGTCACCTCTAAAAAAGTAACTAGCTGTTAGACCTCTAACTTCTGGTCTCTTGGCACCATAGTTCTACAGTTTTTGTTGAAGAATCGATGCGAATTCTTCCAGCTCCAACCGTTTCAGGGTGTCGGCAGTCGGCCAACCTTCCGTATCATAGCCCATCAGACTATAATATTCCTCCAACATGGGTTCCAAGTCGACTTTGCTTCCCTGGCTGGGTCCATCCGGCACCGGCTCCTGTAGTGCACGCTTCGGTAGAGTATCATCTCGGCGTGTGAACCCTTCACGCAGGTTGAACAAGCGCTCAATCGCAATAATCTTCTCCGCGGCATACCTAGCTTCAACAGGTTTCAGGGTGCGCCCCGTTACCGCCCGATAAAACTCCATTTGATTGTCCAAACTCATAGCAAAACGCATCGATGCGCAAAGAACCAAGGAATCCACGACTACCATCTGTGCTTGGGTATCCACCACCATGGCGGCCTTACCCTCGGTAAGCAGGCGCCTAGAACCGTCTCCCGTCGTTTCCGCACCCATCGTTGGAGCAAACATATGGTGCCCCCCCCGGGTCGACACCGCATAGGACAGACCCATTCCGACACAGCCCCTGGGCTCATAGGTCGCAAATTCCTGTCCTTTGACCTGCATTGCCAGTTCCGGAACGCCAAAATGCTCAGCGGCTCGCTTGGACCCTTCAGCCAAGATGTCTCCCAAACCCTGGCGTTTCACTATCTGTTCCAACATTAGCAGCAGTCCTTCAGCACTACCAAAAGAAAGATCCATACCCCCTGTATCTTTCGTAGTAATAATCCCCTGCTCAAAACATTCCATCGCCAAAGAGACAGTAGCTCCAGCGGACATCGTGTCCATACCATACTGATCACATAGCTCCGTAGCCTTGATGATCACTGCTTGGTCAACAATGCCACAATTGGCCCCCAGCAGGCCCACCGTCTCGAACTCCGGGCCTTCGATCTTAGTGTCAATATATTTTCCGGCTTTAATTTTGCTTACTTTACCACAAGCTATCGGACATCCATAACAGGACATGCTGCCCTCATAATAATCCTTTTGCAGGCTAGCAGCATTAATCGCGCTGGCTTCGGCAAAATAGCCTGTGCTGAAGTTACGTGTACCCCAATAGCCCAACTTGTTAGTTCCATCGATCATTTCAGGTGTTCCAACCGAACGGCGAAGCTTAGCTTTAGGACTGGCCGCTAAGTCGAGGTATGCGTCTTCAGTCAGACGCCCGAGGTGTTGTCGGTCAGACACGCTCACTTGTCCTGTTCCACGCACGACTATCGCCTTCAAATTCTTGCTGCCCATCACCGCACCGGCACCGCCTCGGCCGAACTCGCGATGATAATCAGACTGGATCATCGCATAGCGAACCAGTTTCTCCCCGGTCGGGCCGATGCAAGCAGTGTGAATTCGGGTATCTCGGCACTCAACCCTAATAGCATCTTCTGTCGCATGTGTATCCAATCCCCAGAGGTGTGCAGCGTCACGCAATTCAACCTTGGCATCATTGATCCATAGGTATACTGGCTTAGAGGCCTGACCTTCAATGATCACAACATCATAACCGGCAAATTTGAATTCAGCAGCTAGGTGACCACCACAGAGTGAATACGAGTAGGCGCACGTCAATGGTGACCGAAATGCCACATTCATCCTGCCTGCTCCTGGGGTCAACGTCCCGGTCAAAGGGCCCGTAGTAAAGATTAGTTTATTGTCTGGACCCAGGGGGTCCGCGCCTGCGGTCACTTCCTTAGTCAGAAGATATGCGCCAACACCCCTGCCGCCCAGGTAAGCGGTATAGATCTCTACGGGTGTGGGCTCAGCGACACAAGTCCCTGTACTTAGATTAACCCTGAGGAGTTTCCCAGCCAAGCCATACATGGTCTTACTCACTTGGCCTCACCTCCACGCCAGGACCACAATCCTACACTAAGTCCGAGCGGATATTCTGGCATCCCCTCCTGGGCATCACCGTTATACTCCAGCACTCTTTCCGGACAATGCCTGACACATTGAGGCTCTCCGGCGCAAAGGTCACAAATCCGCACTTTCTTCTGGGTCGAATCAAAGCTGATCGCCTGGTAGGGGCATTTCCTGACACAGGCTCGGCACCCTGTGCATAGTTTTCGATCCACCTGAATGGAGCCGGTCGTTTCGTTCTTACACAGGGCATCGAAACGGCAGGCTTCAATACATGGTGTATCGACACACTGGTGGCAAATCTGAGGCAGGTTGCTGTATTCCGAATGCATTCTCTGCACATAAATTCGGCTTTGCTCCTCCTCTGAACCGTTATGCTGCCAGGTACACCATTGTTCACAAACCCGGCACCCGATACATCGTTCCGAGTGCACATTTATTCTACGCACTGGCTTCATCACTCCTTCGCAGAAATTCTCCACTTTTAACCCATCTTATTGACAAACTGTTCCGCCGCCAGCTCCCATACTTGACGAGCACTGTTGGCGTCCGCCAAAGGTTCTCCCATTTTATTTTGTAACCAAGTAGTAAAAGAGGGATCAATTCCACTCTCTGTCAAATAACAAGGATCGACAGGGCGTTCCAACCCTGCAATACCTTTCAGCTCGGCCAATTGCGCCTTACCGCCTTCGACAAAATCAATAGCCTCCGTCGGCAAGCCCAGCATGACTTTGCTCTTACCCTGGCCTAAGACTTCGACAGCCTGCCTCCCTAAAAATATAGCTTCCTGGCGGTCACGCTCACACACGGACCAAGTATTCGCCCGCTGCAAAATACCTAAAACCTCGCTTCGGGACGGAATTCCCCGGTTACGCAATTCGGAAGATAACATTTGCGCGGCCCCTCCCGGTACCTTGCTCCCGCCTATCTCAAATTCAGCAATCGGGTTTCCTGCAGCCGAGCGAATTCCTTCACTGACAACTACCAACATGCAAGGATAGTTGTTCAAATGTTCATTTACTTTAGTGAAAAAACTTTCTAAGTCAAAGGAGTGTTCCGGCAGATAATAATGGATCGGCGGGTAATCCGGTAAAGAAATTTGCGCTAGGCTCGCTGCCGCTGCCAACCACCCGACATTTCGCCCCATCACCTCTACAACCCGGACTCGTTCAAAATTGCGCATCGCCCAGAGATCCAGAGCTAACGATCTGACGGCTTCTCCGATAAATTTGGCAGCACTCAGATACCCTGGAGAATGATCTGTTCCCCAAAGATCATTGTCCACTGTTTTCGGAATTCCGACAACTTGAACATCTGGACAAGCTGCTGCAACTTGGTCAGCAGCCCACATTGTTCCGTTACCGCCGACTAAAACCAACTGACTTATTTCTCGCAGCTGCAGATTGCTGCGTATAGTTGACAAGCCTTCTGGAGTCAGTGGGTATCGTCCTGACCCCAGAACAGCCCCTGGCTGATTCTTAAGAGCTTCCAACTGAGCTTTGTCAAGTCCGCCTAAACACATGGCTCGATTTTTAATCAAACCTTCGATCCCGTTACAAAATCCCAGGATCTGATTATATTGGCTTGAAGAGGCTGCCGCCTCCAAAAAACCCGCCAAGCTCGCATTCAACACAGAGGTGGGACCGCCGGCTTGAACAATAGCTACATTTGCTTTCACGAAAAATATCACCTCCGAAATATTCGCTTGCTTTTATAATTTTTGAGTAATATTTTGAATTCAGTAGTCAGAATTCAGAATAAGACAACATGCCATTCTCATGCTGACTCCTGTCTCCTGAGGAGTTCTTTCTTCATAAGGTCAAAGGCCTACGGGAGACTTTTTGGCATGTACCCGGAAAACAAGCATAATTCCACCGGCTACCAACAGCATTCCTCCAATTTGAGTTAAACTGATGTCTTCGTGCATCCACCAGGAGCTTGTGACGATAGCAACAATCGGAGTAATCAGATGGACTACGCGAACTAGACAGGTTGTCAGTTTCCTTAATGAGCGATAATAGACCAAGTACTGAGCTACTTGCAAGAGAATGCTTATCAAAACCAACAACCATATCCCCATATTGACCTTGGGCAAAGCTCTTAGCTCTTCCATCCAAGCTGATCCTCCCAAGAAAACGATAAAACACATCCCGGAATTAAAATAAGCCACCAAAATACCTTCGACCTGGCCCAGCCTATGTTTGATAATCTCGGCATTTACTGCCAACAAAAGAGCACTTCCTAGGATTAAAATATCGCCTCCAGAGCCTATGCGGACTTCCCGCCAAGAGATTTGCAGAACCAGGCTGACACCGATAAGCATAGCACCCATCCCTGCCCACTCCAGGCGATGCAATTTCTGCTTCCAGATAACATACCCAATGATGAGGCTAAAGAACAAATCTCCTCGTAGCAGAATGGAAACATTGGCTGGTGAACTAAGCTTTAGCCCCCAGTTCTGCATCAGGTTCAGGACGGCAGCCAGAAAGCCTACCAAAATCAGCTCCGGACAACGTTTACCAGCTGCCCAGATCATACTGCCTTGGCGCCGTATTATTAACACAACGAGAAAGATAAGATGAGTTCCGCCCATCAGAGCCATACTAAAAAAGATAACTGGTACTTCGGATAAACAAACCTTTGCCAAGCTGAGCAGGACACCTACCAAAACCGCTGACAAAATACCTTCAAGCATAATACTAGCCTTTCACAGCGCCCCCGGTCAGACCTTCGACGAGATAGCGTTGCAGGAGGATGAAAATGATGAGCACAGGAAGTGTGGTAATGAAGGATGCCGCCATCATCCCGCTCCAGTCACTTTTGAACTGTCCGGAGAAGGCCATAACCATCCCGGCTGGCAGGGTTTTCATGGCGATTTCATTAGTAAGTGTTAAGGGAAAGAGTAAGTTATTCCAAGCATCGAGGAAGGCAAAGATACCTGTAGCCACAATCCCGGGAGTTATCAGAGGCAACACTACAAGCCGCATTGCTTGCATACGACTGCATCCGTCGACCATCGCAGCTTGTTCGACTTCTACCGGAACTGAATCGATAAATCCTTTGATCATCCAAATCCCGAAGGGTAGTGCAAAGGAGGTGAAAGCGATGACCATGCCCAAGTAAGTGTTCAGTAAATGAGCTTTTACATAAAGGAGGTAAAGTGGAGCCAGCATGACAACTAAAGGAAACATCTGCGTCACCAGCACACTCACGAGTATTTGGTCGCGGAACCGGAACTTTAGACGGGATAAGGCATATCCCGCAAAGGTGGCTAGCACAATGGTCAAGACAACTGTTAATAAAGCAGTGAGAAAACTATTAAAGAAAAAGCGAGGAATTGGGTTGATTCCCGAAGCTAAGCCAATGTAATTCTCCAAAGTCGGGTGCGAAGGCCATATTTCCGGAGGCATCTTAAAGACATCCAAGTTCGTTTTAAAGGAAGTCGATAACATCCAGAAGATCGGAAACAAGGTCCAAATCATGATAATTGCCACTGAGCCCCACACAAATGCAGCCCAGCCCAATGATAATCGCCGTCGAAACATCCATTAACCCCCTCTTACACTATTCTTCCGCTAAAAATGATTACAATGAATCCTGCTTAGTAAGAACTTTTATATAGAGACTTGAAAGCCCCAATAACACCAGACACCAGACAACACCAACAGCAGAGGCATAACCGATATTGAACTGTTCAAAGGCGAGACGGTAAATATAGATGACAAAAGTCGTCGTGGAGTAGACCGGGCCACCACCAGTCATGGTGTAGATTAAAGGAAAGTTATTGAAATTACGGATAACCATTAATAAGCTGGTGATGATTAGAATCCCGCGCAAGTGTGGTAATGTGACGTGAACGAATTCCTGCCACCGCCCTGCCCCTTCAACGATCGCAGCTTCTTTAGTCTCTGCTGGAATTGCCTTGAGACCGGCCGTAAACATCAAAATGTAGAACGGAACTTGATTCCATATATTGGCAATAATTACCGCAATCTCGGCTAACTGATCATCCATCAGCCAGGGCAAGAATGTCTTGATAATTCCGGCACGTTCTAAGATCACATTAGCTACCCCTACTTGGACATCAAAAATCAGCATAAACAAGAAACCTACTATTACGCCGGGAATAAGCCAGGGAACCAAGATTACTCCCCGTAACCCGGCTAAACGTTTCGGTAACTGATCCAGGGTGATTGCCCCGATTAAGCCTACAATCAGACTGACTCCAACAGAAACACCCGTAAATACCAAAGTGTTTTTTAAGGACAACCAAAAGACATCATCGTCGATCATCATGCCGTAATTCTTGAGAACACTGAGCTTCATCTCATCAGGTCTTGTTAACTCATAATTAAATAAGGACAGTACTAAAGAACTTACCAAAGGATAAAGTATGACAAGCCCAAGGACAAAAACTGAAGGAAAGATTAATTTTACATGAAGCGGTATCAGTATCTTTCTCATCCCCCTGGGTTTATCCTGGCTTTTCAGTCGATTCGCCATTGCAACTCCCCTCCTATGCCATCCGCATATCTAGCTTTTCTAACTAAAACATCTTACCGTCGACAACCGTCGTAGTCATGATCCTCTGTTGGCTAAGCGCATCAAACAAGTGAATATTTCCCTGATGAGGTTTCACTTTAACTATGGATCCTACCTGAGGTTCCTCTTCATATCCATTTTGCTTGATCACAATTTCCTCACCGTCACCTAGCCTAGCATGGATAATAATCTCTGCTCCGATATGTTCCACAACCTCGACCTTGCACAACAGGCAGTTCTTGGTCTCAGTCGGGTCGACTTGGGTAAGCCCTTCCGGACGAATTCCCAAGAAGGCCTCAGATTTCCCGTTCCATGTCGATTTCTCTTGAAGAGGCAGCTCGATTGTAAGATCTGGAGCCTGAAAATTCAGGTTATTGCCGATAACTTCCACTGTACCCTTGATGAAATTCATCGGTGGTGACCCGACAAAACCCGCGACAAATTTGCTGGCCGGGTAACCATAGATTTCTTTGGGGGAACCAACTTGTTGGACTAATCCGTCCTTCATCACTACGAGGCGTGAGCCCATCGTCATGGCTTCGATCTGATCATGAGTTACATAAATGACCGTAGTTTTGAGCTTTTGGTGAAGCTTAATCAGTTCCGCCCTAGTCTGGACGCGCAGTTTGGCATCAAGATTACTTAGAGGCTCGTCCATTAAGAAAACCTGGGGATGCCTGACAATGGCCCGTCCTAAAGCAACCCTTTGCCGTTGTCCGCCGGATAATTCTTTGGGGAAACGATCAAGGTACTGCGATATGCCCAGCATCTCGGCAGTCTCTCTAACTGCTGCATCAATCTCCTGCTTGGGCCTTTTTCTGATACGTAAACCGAAAGCCATGTTGTCATAAACATTTTTATGAGGATATAAGGCATAGCTCTGGAAAACCATAGCTATATCCCGATCTTTTGGTTCAAGCTTCGTAACATTGCGTTCACCGATGAAAATGTTACCCGCGGATGGTAGCTCCAACCCGCAGATCATCCGCAAAGTTGTCGTCTTTCCACATCCGGAAGGTCCGACGAGGACCAGAAACTCTCCATCCTTAATTTCGAGATCTGTCGGCTCTACAGCTGTTGTAGTGCCGTAGACTTTCGAGACACCTTGCAACTTAACTCCTGCCAATTATTTTCCCTCCCAAGTTAATCTAAATTTAATGAATTGGGTCAGAAGGTTTAAAATATCTTACTAAAACTTATGCCCAAACGATTACGGATTAAGTCTTCTTTTTCTTTCGGAGCGGATAGGGTTGCACGCCAGGCAAATATTTTTAAATATTGTAATATTACAATATTTAAAAATATAGTATTAGTAACAAACTGTATTTTATCCGGGGTGTAGTTCCATTCATCCCAATGCTGATGGATCAGGTTACAACTAGTCTAAATTATGGGTATCCCTTTATGCATGAATAGTAATGTTCTTTTCGAGAATGAGTGGGCGTTGAATATTGCTGTTACCCACTTTGACCGTTATGGTTGGCCACCATGAGGGTACTGTTGTTAACAGTTTGAGTCCGGTTGGCGTAACTAAGCAAGTATCCTCGCACTTGGTGTTCTCTACTGTGGGATTCCAGGCCATCATCTGATCGGCTTGAATGACCTCCTGCCCACCTTCACCTGCCCTGAACTCACGTGGAGCATAGCCAATGGCACCCCCTTGGTGATGACATTTCCACTCCTCGTGATGTCCGACATCTGTGTAAGTCTTAATGCTCTGCTGATATATCTGCTGACTGTCGGCACCCACAATACTGTTTTCCCAAAATGCCCTTTCTACAGCCAAGCAACTTTCATAGTTCTGTCGCAAAGCTTCCGGAACCGTTCCGAAATAAACCGACCTAGATAAGGCCAGATGCAGACCACCTTGTTCACCAACCAGACCAATAATAACATAGTGGCACACTCTGTTTGGTTCAGGTACCGGATGCCGGAAATTTGTTCGCTCATCTGCTCCTACCAACAGCACATTGGCTCGTACTCCTTGGTTGAGTAACCGGCTGGACAGTTCAGCCTGAATATTCCATTCCGAACAGCCAGGAACAATTGCCTCGCAGGTAGCAGCCAGTTCGACTGAACAGATCGCCGCCAGCTTCTCAGCCCTCTCCACCTCATGGACGGTCAAGCTGAAGCGGAGCCTCTTGAGCTCAGCCTCGATCACCGGCCAATTGCCCATAGGAATATCAGAACCAATTTTCTTACTACCCACTAATTTTTGAATTGCCTGTTGCCGATCCTCATACCATTCATAAGTCCAAGGCTCAAAACCTGCATCTGCGGCCTGTTCCTTCATTAACCTTTCGATTTCATTTTTGGGGGCGACGAGGAACTTACGGCCCTCAACAACCACCAAAGCAGCAGCTCCTGTTTCTTGACTCCAAACAACCCGGTTATTGCCCCCAGCGGTCAACCAGGCAAAATTGGCTGCTCGGGAGAGACAAATACCATCAAGCTGATTTTCTTTTAACAGACTTTGCAGTCTCTGTTCCTTAATAGCAATTTCTTCCCGCTTTTTAGACATTGTGTTCCTCCGTTAGAAATTAATCATTCGCAACCCGAGAAGCTCTGCTAGTTCTCTAAATTCACTAGTAAAATCTCCATAAGTCACAATATAGTGATGTTCGACTCCTTCGTACAAGATTGTGTCCAAAGTATCCTGCACAGAGCCGGAAATTTGAACAGGCAAGCTGTTGCCGCTGTACAGCAGATTTGTTTCAATACCATTTCCGGATCCAAGCAAAAGTCTCAGGTCTCCATTACGATCACTACTTAACCGACTTACTGTCACCGGGCCGCCTTTTAAGGGGAAATGTACTCCTAAAGGAATCTTACGGTTCGGATGAATCCCGGCTATAGGGTTTGTACCTGGGGCAATCAGTGAGAGAGGTCCATTACCGCAATGCCAAAAAATCAACTGGTTTTGTTCCTCTTCGGCACCGACTAAATCGGCAATAAAGTTAGCTTCGGAAGAGAAGTAGGACCCGATGAGCATTGTCACTGCTCCATTAACATCTGCCTCACAGGCAGCTACGATACCCTCATCGTTCAGACGACTGAGAGCATAACACACGGCTCCTCCAAAATTCGCCATAAATTCCGGCCAACATTCCACAGCGACTGCGTCAAGAGCTTTCTGGGCAACTAGTTCTTTAAGCGCCAGATAGGCCTGAACCGATTTAGTAGTAGCGCTCATTTCTAAGTTTTCCACTCCGGACAAATTACCGGTAAATGGCTGGATGTCTTTGATTTCAATCTCTTGAGCCCGAGAGAATATTTCACTGAGCGGTATATACTCGACGGCAATTCCAAATTGTTTACGCAACAATATTTCATTAAAATTTGATGGATAGTAACCTGAGGGCCGGTGCCCGAACAGCCCTATGCGTTTTCCTTTCAGCCACTTGACAGCTCCGGCAGCCCGGGCAAAAGCCGTGACTTTCTTCATAATCGTTGGGGAATCAGGACTACCATAAACTCCTTTAAATTTGATACCGGCATTTACGAGCGCGTGTGCTCCCAAGTTGAGACCGCAGAAAGAATTAAGGCTCAAGCGCCCACCCGTAGCTTCCTCCTTGGTCGCCCAAATCAAAATAGGTAAGTTGATATTACTAGACAGATTAAGGATCAAAGAGGCATCGCAGAAAGTTCCCTGCACTATAATTAGAGCATGCAAATCCTGACAGTTGTTGATCGATTCCGCGAGAGATAATGCTTCGGCATCTGTGGAAACAGGCTGCTCAAACACTTGAGTGGCAATACTTGCCCGTTCTAGGGCCACTTGAACATTGTGGAAGAAATCCTTAGCCAGATCCACATCAAATTGGGGTCTGACAAAGAAGGCTAGACCGATCTTTGAATTACTCTTAGTCATATTTTACACCTTTCATTCCTTTCTTATTAAACCCTAAGGGATTAAAAGTAACTATTAATGCTGGGCTTGAATGTCAAGCAGCAGCAAAAGTCTTCAATGTAAATCTTTTGTAATCGCACTAGAGCTTAGGGAATGACGGGGGGAGGGCAGCGGGATAACCCGCTTGCCGGTCCCCGGAAAAGGCTATGTCTAGCTAGGATCACTTATAGTTCTGCAGCTTTGTTTGCAAACTATTAAGAATATCTGGAATGGGTTTTTTTGTGGTAATTATCTCCTGCATGCTAGTCATTACATCAGTAGCATACTTACTGTAGTCAGGTCCCCAGGGTGGTCGAACTTCAGTTTGCAGTATCTTTTCGCTAAAGGCTTTAAGTGACGGGTCCTTAAATGCGTCTGGGAAGCGTTGGCTAGAACTATTAACTACTGGTACGAATCCTGTAGGAAGCACGTAGTTTTTAAGTGAATAGTTATCGCCAGCTAAGAACTCTGCGAATTTCGCCGCCGCTTCCTTATGCTTGGAGGACTTTAAGATGACTAAGTTGTGGTCACCCGGAACGGAATAACTCTTCTTATCTGCACCGACAGGCATAGTTGTCACTGCCCACATTTCATTGAACGCCTCATCACTCATTTTGTTGGACTTGTCATAAGCTTGGACAATCCCTTTAAAACAAGGCTGATCAATGCCAAAAAGCAAGTTGTTTTGGGCGGCTAAAGCTCTGAATTCCCCTAATTTTTTACCCGGCAGAGTATAGCCTTTTTGCAGTAAATTTCGTAACCATTCAGCATAAGGTCCCATTTTGCTCGCTTGGACCTTATTCTCACTAATTGCCCCATAGGCGTTCATCAGTGGCCATTCTTGCTCTAACCCCATAGTTCGGATCGTTGTATCAATTTGCAGCATCACGACGCTGCTAGGCAACTTTTGCTTGGCTATCTCCATGGCTTTGTTTAGTTCGTCCAATGTTTTGGGTGGGTTGTTTGGATCCAAGCCAGCATCTTTCATCAACTTTTTGTTATACCAAAAACCCATTGGCTGTCCTGCCCAAGGAATTGGATAGTGCTGACCATCCTTTATACCCAAGTCGTAGACCGTCTTATTCAGGTCGGCCTTGAATGCTGACGACAGAAGGTTATCAGTCGGCTCCAATGCCCCCATGTAAGCTAAGCTCATGCCGTCGCCATTAGTAATTTGGGCAATATCCGGCGCGTTTCCCGCGTTATTCATGATCGTTAACTGATTTAAAATATCGCTAAAAGGCATTGGCACATTCTTGATTTTAATAGTCGGATTTTGTTTCTCGAATTCACTGATGTTATTTAGTGTCATTTGTTTGGTCGCTTCTTCAGCAGAGGCCCAGTTCACAAACGTGATGGTTACCGGTTCTTGGCTCTTACTATCGCCTTGACCAGTAGTGGGAGTGGTATTGCTTTTTCCGCAAGCAACAGTGCCTAAAATTAACAGTGAGCATATCATGGTCAAGCTAATTAACTTTTTGAATAACATACTCTTAACCCCTTCCGAATTCTCATTGTTTTAGTTTAACCTATCCGACATATGATTTGTTATCAATTTCGTGATATAATTTCTAAAGCAACTTGCTAAGGAATCAGCTTTCTTCTTAATAAAACGAAAGAGTTCTTTATGCAGGGGGCAAAAACATCTCGGTGGTACCATGCCCGGCTGCTTTCTGTTCAAAACAGCCGGGATCCACCCGCGCTGGTTCAATTCCACCGCTTTTACTATGGGCGTTCGACCTACTTTGTAGCCGATTGCCTCTAGACAATTGACTACATCCTTTGTATACACCTTCTTTGCTGATATAGTTACGATATTTCCCCTTCTAGGTCCCACCTACGCCGCGGATCCTCGCAAAATCCCCATGACATTTGATTACGAGCAATTTTCACCGGATACCACCCTCTCCGGTCTCCTAAGTATTGCTGAGTTCGTGACGTACTCATAGGAACCGCATAATCACCCCCCTAAAGCAACTTTGTTTTGATTTAAACGACTGACGATCCTTACCAGCACAGTATAGCTCAGTGCGGTAACAAAGTGTGATTGTGAGAAAAAGCATGAATTAGGTGTTATGTCCTGATCTAAGTACTCATAATTTATAAAAATTTCAGAAAATAGCAGTCGCTGTAACCTTCACTCTGGTCAAATTTACACAGATTTACCAACATAGGTTATCCATCATGAGAAGAAAAGACCTTCTATGTTTCTGCCGGTGTTCTGCTGTAGCAAGACCTTGTACTTGTATCTATCTGCGCGATATGAGTTAAGCGAGAGTTCTACAGGTTGTTCGCCACAGTAGCCAATACGATTCATAGTGAGGATGGGGAAACCAGTTCTAACTCCTAGATACTGCGCCACCTTTTTGTGGGCAATTCCCGCGCCAATAGTTTGTTCCGCCTTGGTTAAGACCAGGCCCAATTCTTTGGCAGCGATAGCGTACAGACCAGTTTCCGTTAGGTCAGAGGCGGCCATCCGAGAGCCATATTCATATGGCCAGTAGCTTTGCAGGTAAGCAATAGGCTCGTTATTTAGTTTTTGTACCTTTTCGATCAGAAACAGCTTTTGCTTATTAAAGATGCCTAACTCAGGGACTCTTTCCAATTCTTTAGCAGTTACCTCTATGGGACAGAGATTGATCAAGTCGGCGCTCGGCGAAAACCCACGGATGGCCATTTCTTCAAAGAAACCCGTCAGTAGTCCCAACGTTTCTTCTACAGGCTTATTCTTGACAAATGTTCCTTTTCCAGCTTTGCGATCGAGCAATCCTTCTTGAACTAATTGCCCCACGGAGCGCCTGACAGTTGTACTACTAACGCCATACTGAACCATTAAATCCTTGTCGGTAGGAAAAACATCTCCCAAATTCCAGACTCCATCCCTGATGGCATCCCGTAAAGTCGTTGTTAATTGATAATGTAAAGGTATAGACTCCGTTTTGTTTAATTCCATTTCATCAACTTCCTTACCACACAATATTGCAATATTACATATATGATCCAGATTATATTAAACAAAGTTTATCGTCAAGAGTGAATGAAATTAAGAACAAGTATTCCGATGTTTCTCATGTATGCGGGATTAATAGTATAACTATATGTAATTGATGCTAAGTCATCGAGTGTAATATTACGTTTCTAAAGTGGAAAGGCAGGGAAGGGTTTCAAGAAGTAATATTGCAATATTGTTATTTTAAATATTGCAATATTGCATATTTATAAGTATAATTCTAGTATGTTAGTATTGCTCTGTCAAGAGGGAGTTTTAAGAAAATTCCTACATTAAATTTTTAGGGAGGAAATCCAATGTTAGAACCATCTATTCATTTGCTCAATAAGGCTAGGCAAGGACATTACGCTGTACCAGCCTTCAACTTCCATAACTTAGAGATATTGCAGGCCATAATTGAAACTGCTGAAAAACAGCATTCTCCGGTAATTCTCCAGATTAGTCCCATCTATCTGGAGAAAATCGGGGATATTGCTGCGGCGGCTATGGCTCAAGAAGCTGCCAAAGCAGCTAAAGTGCCCGTCGCTTTGCACCTCGACCATAGCAACAGCCTGCAGTGGATTGAATGGGCACTGGCTCATGGTTTTACCTCAGTAATGATTGATGCCTCCGCGCTCCCTTTAGATGAAAATATTGCCCTTGCCCGGAAAACTGTTGAGTTGGCACGTGCGCAAGGTGCTACGAGCGAAGCGGAATTGGGACATATCGGGGGAATTGAAGATGCACAAGAAACCGGTAATCCGGACATGGGCCTAGCTGACCCTGTCGAAGCTTTAAAGCTGGTAACTGAGAGCGGAATAGATACTTTTGCTCCTGCTGTAGGCACCGCCCACGGCTTGTATAAATTCCCACCGAACATCAATTTCTCTCTGATTGAGAAAATTTGCTCCCTGGTTAAGGTACCGCTGGTTCTCCACGGCGGTTCGGGAATTCCTGATGACATGATCCGAGAGGCGATCAAGAAAGGTATTGCCAAGGTCAATGTCGGCACAGAATTAAAAGTAGCTTGGGCCAAATCCATGGCTGAAACATTGATTACGGAACAGGAACCCTGGAAAGCCGTTCTCAAGGTACGCGAAGCAGTAGGACAAGTAGTTGAGCATAAAATCAGCTTATGCGGGTCTAACGGCAAAGCATAGTTTTCATATAATTTAATGAAATTGCAAACAGCTGCCCTGCGAAATAAAATAATCCTTTTAATCTAAAGGATTATTTTATTTAAGAACGTGGTTAAGGTGTGATGAAAAATAACTAATTTGAGAGTCAAGAATTCCCGTTTTAGCAGTATATCAACTGCTTTCAAAGGCAAAATTCTCGGGATTGCCGGTCGAGGAAACTGGAGAAGCCGGAATTCCCGTTTTGCTGGTATTCAGTTCAAGACTTTAATGACTGTTTTGCCTTTAATCATTCTGACATTAGTTGTTATAGCAGGTGTCAGCTACCAGTTCTCTAAAACGTTATTGAATCGGGAAATTGAAAACAGCATCCACGCCCAGCTTGACAAAACCATTGAAGATATGAGTAAAAACCTTACTGCCCATGACACGCTGGTGCAGAGCCTCGCCAGGACAGTCGAAGCAAGCAGTCATAAATTCGATGCCAAAGGGTATGAGGATCTGCTCCAACGCGTAGTGACAGTCAGCGACGTTACTTTTGGTACAGGTATCTGGTTCGAACCTTATGCTTTCAAGGCCGATCTGAAATACTTCGGGCCATATGTCTATAAGAATCAAGGCCTGCCCACTTACACGGAGGAATATTCGACTGACCAATATGATTACCCGTCTCAACAATGGTATAGAGCTGCCAGCGAGAGCAAAAACAAGTCGGTGTGGACCGGCCCCTTTTACAGTAAAGTCACAAAGGGCCCAATGATGACAGTCAGCGCGCCTTTCTTTGATGCCCAGGGTAAATTTCAAGGTGTCGCCACAGGGGATCTTGATTTTGTCACTTTACAACAGATCATCAAAGGCATGCAGATGGAGGTCAAAGCCAATTTTTATCTTCTCGACACCGACGGAACCTACTTAGCAGGTCCTGACCAAAACAAAATTCTCAAAGAAATAATCACTGAAGATTCAAACCTAAGTCTGCAGGTTGGCGCGAAGACCATGCTTTTGAACAAGGATGGCAGTTTTTCTTATACTAATAATGGAGCGCGTCGGGTTTATCATGCCCAAGTCCCTAACTTGGGGTGGATCTTGGCTGCCGATATTTCCGAAGCAGAGCTTCTCTCTCCACTCCAGGCCCTCTTATACCGTATGCTTGCCCTCATCATTTGCGCTGCCCTGGTGTGCGGGGTAATCTTCTATTGGTACAGCTATTACATCGTTAAAAACATTCAGCGAGTTAATGGGATGGCTGAATTAATTACCTCCGGAGATCTCAGTACCACTCTGAACGCCAGATCCAAGGACGAGTTCGGGGCAATGACAAGAAATCTTAATACCATGACAACACAACTAAAATCAATCATTCAAGGCCTTGTGAGTTCTTCCGAACAACTTGCAGCATCCTCGGAGGAACTCACAGCCAGTGCCGACGAGGGACGTCAGGCTACCGGACATATCGCTTCTTCAATTCAGGACGTGACGAACGGAATTAAGGAAAGGCTTGCCAGCCTTGAAGCAACAAATAAGGCCTCCACACATGTTACCGACCAGATTACTGAGATCATCAGGCATATTGACAAAGTCGCGGATGGCTCCCGGGCCACCGTAGCTAAAGCTGCCAACGGAGATTTGGTCGTTCAAAAGGCTGTCAAACAAATGCTGTCAATTGAGCAAAAAGTTAACCACATCGCCGATGTAACCAATAGTTTGGGCAAGAAGACAGTAGCAATTGACCAAATCCTGACTCTGATCACGAATATTGCCGCGCAAACCAATTTGCTTGCTCTTAATGCTGCCATCGAAGCCGCGCGAGCCGGTGAGCAAGGACGGGGGTTTGCCGTGGTTGCCGACGAGGTTCGGAAACTTGCTGAGCAATCAAGCGTAGCTGCCGGCCAAATAAGTAATTTAATCGGTCAAGTCAAACACGAAACCACCATAGCCGTTAAAGTGGCTGAGGAAGGTAAGTCAACGGTTCATGAAGGACTAGCAATGGCCAATGCAGCTGGTCAAGCCTTTCAAGATATCTCTCAAGGGGTTAATGACTTTACCGCCTTAGCTAGACAAGCTGCTGCTGCGGTCAGGGAAATAGGCCTTCAACTTAATGGCATGGTAACTGCAATCAAGGTAGTAGCCGACATCCCTCAGGAAATCGCCTATAGTATGGAAAGTATTGTCTCGATGACTGAGGAGCAAGATGCTTCGATGGAGGATATTCGCGATGCAGCAACCATGTTAGCGAAAATGGCTGAAGACCTTGAAGAAAACATCAAGTTTTTTAAATTATAAGTCCCCGAGAATTCCAATTTTCAGACGGGAGGCGAATATGTTATTGTCAACGGTGCTGAACTAATGGTCAAACCGGAAGCAGCAAGCAATATCATCCGGATCATCGAGGCCACCACGGATAGCCAAGCACTGAGGAAGACTGTTGACATAACATAAATCCCTATTAAATACCATTATTATCAGAAATATCGACCGACAAATAGTAACGGGCAAGAATCCTCCTCATTGAAATGGGGAGGATTCTTGCCCTTGCGTCCTAATGGTTGAGTTGAGGTCGGTTACTTCCTCTAGGTTAATCATTAGTCTCATCAGGACCCGATTACCTGCCGCCTCCACGATCTTCAGGTGAAATTCAGCTTCCCAATCTTGCCCTTCCACACGTGGGTCGAGAAGTAAAATGCGCACCTCTCAGATAAAGATCCCAATTGTGTGCGCAACCAACCAACACATGTAAAAACGCCCATCCACGTTTCAATCAACGTTGACAGGCGTTTATGGCATCTAACGAGTTGCTCTGTTATGGGAAATTCCCTACTGCATAGAGGTAAAACACTATTTTAGACTATACCTATAAGTTCACGAACCTTCTCTACCGCCGAGGCACCATCCGGAGCATAAGCGTCGGCACCAATCTGATCAGCGAAATTCTGCGTAACCGGGGCACCGCCCACAATTATTTTCACCTTATCGCGATAAGCGGCTAACTCATCAATAACAGTCTTCATATTTGTCATTGTTGAGGTTAATAAGGCAGAAATTGCTACGACATCCGGCTTGTTTTGTTCAACAGCCTCCACAAACTTTTCTGCCGAAACATCTATTCCCAAATCAACCACTTCAAAACCGCCACCCTGCAACATCATAATAACCAAGTTTTTCCCGATATCGTGAAGATCCCCCTTCACAGTACCAATTAATACAGTTCCTTTCCCTTGCTGGGCATCGCCAGTCAAAAGGGGTTTAACTATATCCAGTCCAGCATGCATTGCCCTAGCGGCAATTAATACTTCAGGCACATAAATTTCATTATTTCTAAACTTAGTTCCGATAACATTCATAGCCATAATAAACCCCTCATTGATAATCGTAACCGGATCTAGGCCTGCTTCCAGTGCTTTAGTGGCTCGCTCCCGAACTTGATTGGCATCTCCGCTCATAAGTGCTTCTTTAATTTCATCTAGGATTTGCATTTCTTCGACTCCTTTTCTATTTTAAAATATATAACCATAGCCTAACCTATTATTTCAAATCATACGTGCCATAGTTTGCTGCCATCCTGTATAGACTCGCGATGTTTTCAGGAGGAGTTTCTCCCGAAACGACATTGGCAGGCGCCACGATATAACCACCGTTTTGTCCTAATACGTCAATCATATTTTTAACTTCTTTTTCCACACCCTCTACGCTTCCAGATAGAGCATGCTGAACATCTATCCCACCATGAAATATAACTTCAGATCCAAATTCCTTCTTTATTTTGAGCGGATCCATTCCCTGAGCCGTATGCTGGATAGGATTCAAAACATCAATTCCTGCTTCAATTAACAAAGGAATCAATGGATAAACAGCCCCACAACTATGGAATATTATTTTAACCTGAGGTGCCTTCTTTTTAATAAAGGCGAAAAGTTCTTTATGGAACGGTTGTAACATTTCTTTATATAACGCAGGAGAGATAAATGGAGCATTCTGCATCCCATAGTCTTCACAAAATATTATCGTATGAATATTTGGGCCCACTGCATTTAGATACACCTCATGTAATCCTAAAAATATATCGAGAATTTTCCCTAATAAATGCTTGGCAAATGGCTTATTAATCATAAGGTCAACTAGGAAGTTATCAAATCCCCTCATAATCCAAGCCGTATCGAAAAAACCATAATTATGTGCAGCATGTGCAGCAACAGCATAATCTGTATTTTCGTACAAATCTCGTGCACGTTCGGCTAAACCCTCAGTACGTCCGGGAGCATATGGATCAAGCCATGAATATTTATCAAGATCACTCTCGTCTGCTTCCATTAAAGGATATTTTACGATAGCTCTTTCGTTTCCTAATAACCTATATACAACACCCCATTCATCAGAGAAAGAGCCATCAACGTAGGTTTTATTTTGGTAACCCGTAGGTGGTTTTAGCCCAACGTGGCGAAAATCAATGTCTAGGGCTTCTAACACACGCTGATCATAATAGTTTGCTGTGAAATTTTTGCGAAACTGCTCAATATCACCCTCAATATTTAAATATTTTTTTAAGGCAAAATAAGCCGGGTCATTAATAAAGCTCGCAGAGTTACATAAATCCATAGGTACTCGATCCGGTAGCTTCTTATTTAAAACCGCTAATACCCTTTCACGATGATTCATAGTGTTTAACTCCTCTCGTAATTAAAAAATAGTTTACATTTAGCTTTATAACAGTGATTGTCATAATTAACTTTTTTGCTGCTCCTCATATAAACCCGTCCTATGCGCACTCAAGTAACGCATACAATATGAATCTTGCCCCATTAAAGCTTGGGTAGCAAAAATTGTTCCCATCATTCCCCTGTCAGTAGGATTTAATATATAACCATCCATGCCCAATGTCATAGTTTGAACCACGAATAGTCGGTTCAATGTTTTCCGGTTCGGCAGCCCATAAGAAACATTACTCAACCCACACATAAAATGTACATTCGGATATTCTGTCTTTATCGCCTTAATAGTATCCAGGACCTCCATTCCCGCTGTTTCAACACTACTGATCGGCATTACAAGTGGATCAACATACATATCATAATCCGGAACCCCACTAGCCTGAAGATTCACATATAAACTTTTAAGTATCCTCATACGGCCATCAGCCGTTTCTGGAATTCCCGTATCGTCCATGCATAGTGCAATAATTTTAGCTTTATACTTAGATACTAAGGGGATGACTTTTTGAAAACGTTCCTTCTCATCAGTAATCGAGTTAATCATGGGCTGTCCATACTTACATAACGCTAGACCCGCTTCTAGAACCTCAGAATTCGGGCTATCTATGCATAGCGGGACCTGAACCACTTCTTGGATTGTGTTTATGAGCCATTCCATTGTTTCCTTTTCACGAAAGACCTTAGTTCCGCAATTTACATCCAAATAATCCGCCCCGGCTTCTACTTGTTCGATCGCTATCTTCTTAATATACTGTGCGTCACCGTTATCAACCGACTCACTAATTGCTTTTCGACTAGTATTAATAAGTTCGCCTACAATTAACATGTTCTTCCCTACCTTCTGACCTTAGATAAACAGACTACCATTTCTTAACAGGCTCTAATCCAACTCTGTAACAAACGATAATTACTTAATACCCACCCCTCTTCTCCCATTCCCGAGCGCCTAATGGCATCATCAAATTTTATGGGGTAAATCTTGCTTGGTCTTAATTCATATTATATACTGATTTCATAACCTTTCATTACTTTATGTTGCTGATGTATTTCGAAATCTTGCTATTGAATTATCGTGAGGGGGCTTCATTATGAGGGTGCATGAAAAAGGAGTACTTGAAGAATCGGAATATTACTTTTTCACGCCCAGTAACCTGGCAAAATCTCTTTTCTTTCATCTAATATGTACAGGCAAATTCTCCTGTGATCATAACTACTATGTAGAAAGGGACAAATACCACAGTTACCTTCTTATGTTTATAGTAAAAGGTCAAGGAACGGTCTGTTATAATGACAGAGTATATACAGCCAAAGAAAATGATTTAGTAATTGTCAACTGTTATAGGCCACATCGATATTATACGAATACCGGATGGACGACGTTGTGGCTTCATTATGACGGTAACATTAGCAAGGAACTATTTGAACTGATTTATGATCGTTTCGGATGTGTCATCCCTTTGAGTAATTGTCTAATAATACCCAAGTATCTGAATATGATCCTCGAAGATGCAAGGGCATGTAGCCCCCTTTCCGAGCCCTTAATGTCATGTTATATCCAGAGGATGCTTTCGGAATTACTCATGCTCTCTTATGATTTCATTGTACCGAAACCTGATAAATTTGACCCTGTTTTAGAAGCTATGGCATTTATCGAGACTAACTTTAAAGAAAAGCTCAATCTTAAAGTTATTGCTTCCTATGTGAATATAAGTCCTTTCCATTTTGCCAGAAACTTTAAAAAGGATACCGGTTATTCCCCATATGAGTATGTAGTAAAAACCCGATTAAACCATGCAAAGATGCTACTAAAGAAAACAACCCTTCAGATCAAGGAAATCGCCGTCGAATGCGGATTTTCTGCAGAATCAAATTTTGTGGTCAATTTCCGCAATAATGTTGGAGTAACGCCGCGCGAGTTTAGGAACACACCATTTTAATCAAGTAATCAAAAACTCCATATGCTTTTAATAAGCAAGGGATTCTCACCTTTTAGGTAAGAATCCCTTGTATTCCGTAAGCTTTTTTGCATTTTGTAATGTATCGTATACTCCTTACAATCTTCCCCTTGTCTCTCAACAAATATAGAGTAGGGGCGATTACTCGC